>JBEAQE010000025.1:0-53723 GCA_041164065.1 Bacteroidota bacterium
GCTGATGCTCTACCAACTGAGCTACTTCCGCGGTTGTGGGGGGAGCAGGATTCGAACCTGCGAAGGTTTCCCAACGGATTTACAGTCCGTCCTCGTTGGCCGCTTGAGTATCCCCCCGGTATGCTTAAAACCATATAGATTTCAAGCTAAAAAACTTGAGCCGGTAGACAGATTCGAACTGACGACCCCGAGATTACAAATCACGTGCTCTGGCCAACTGAGCTATACCGGCTTATGTCAAAGATCATCCGCTTTGCAAACGGACTGCAAATGTAGAAAAGAGATTTATATCTGCAATACCTTCCAAAAAAAAAGTGAGAGCTTTTTTGCCCTCACCTTCATTTTTTTTGTCAAAGCCTACTATACCTGGGCTTGCTGACGCTTCTCTTTATGCTTTTTTAGTTGTCTAATGAGTACTTCTACTGCCAAATCAGCAGCTTCTTCAAAAGATTTCTTCTCTTTTGTTACCACTATCTCAGATCCGGGGATGGCCATGCGCATTTCTACGATCTTATTTTCCATTTCGTGGTTATTATCCACCTTTAAGTAAACGTCTGTGGTAATAGTTCGATCATAGAACTGACTCGTCTTACTGAGTTTGTCTTTGATAAAATCGATGAGTTTACCATCTGCTTTGAAATTTACAGATTGAATGTTTACAGTCATAATACGGGGGTTTTATGACCCTTTCGGATGGGTCTGGTTATACACTTTAACAAGTTCCTCAAACGTACTCGTCGTATACACCTGCGTTGAACTTAAGCTTTCATGTCCCAACAACTCTTTTACAGTATTGATGTCAACTCCAGCATTAAGCAAATGCGTAGCGTAAGAATGACGTAACGCGTGAGGGTTCTTGTTTACCACCGTTGTGGTCGTATTAAGGTAGGACAAAACCCTAATATTAACAAGTTCGGGATAGAGCTTTTTACCTTTTTGTGTAAGTAATAACTCAGGGCTGTGAATCTCAGGCAATTCAGCTCTTGCGATTAAATATTCCGATACGTATTCCTCCAAAATAACTGGTATGGGAATCTCTCGCTCCTTATTCCGCTTGCCCAAAATCCGAACAATTTTGCGATTCCAATCAAAATCTGATTCTCGAAGTTGAACCAATTCAGCTCGTCTTAAACCCAATCCGTACAATAGCACCAGCATTAGACGATCACGTCGACCTTCAAATTCAGCGTCAAATTGGTCATCGCCATCTTTGATTAATTGCAATAAATCTTCTTCAGGAACGCTCATCATGACCTTTTTGGCCATCTTCATACTGCGGACACCTATTGTCGGATTTTGCTCTATCAAATATTCACGCTGAGCCCATTTGTAAAAGCTCCTTAGAGCACTGAGATTTCTATTGATACTCCTCGCCGTGCTCCCTTGTTTGCTACGTACGATGATAAAACGCTTTACATGCGCCTTAGTTGCTTGTCGCCAATCCAATTCCGCTTCTAACTGGAGATACTCCATCCAACGATCCAGATCCAGACCATAAGCGAGAATCGTCTTCTCACTGTAGCGACGTTCTACTAGCAAATACTGCAGAAAAGCTTCTTTAGCGTTCAATCCTTTCATCTGGTACAATGTAATAGAAGTATATAGAACAAAAAAGCCCGGCAAAAAGCCGGGCTTCAATATTTGTAGCAAACGAAAAATTATTCGCTTTCCGCTTGGCGCAATCCTTGGACATACGCAGCTTTCGCCATCATACGACGTTTAGCCTCTGTTGGCTTAGTGTAGTAACGATCGTTGCGAAGCTTACGCACTACGCCCGTTGAGCTGTGCTTACGTTTGTAGCGCTTTAGTGCGCGTTCGATTGATTCACCTTCCTTAACATTAATTACGAGCATAGTAACACCTCCTTTCTTTAGGACAGCGAAAGTACATGAAATTTTCATTCCGTAACATAAAGCTTGAGAAAATCTAAATCGCTTCCTTGAAATTCTTCCCATTCAGCCATGACGGACCATCGAATTGGCTCAAAATGCTCCCGGTAAAAGACGATACGACGTACTTGCCTGTGATTCAAGCCGCGGAAAGCAACTAAATCCTCGAATGTACTTGTGTTCAGTGACAATGTTTTTTCGCGCACATTGACCGTGAGCAATGTATCCCACGCGGCATCCCACCGGTCACGTAAACCATAAATAGAATGTAACTGAGATGGATCGGCAATATATCCCCATTTTTCTCTTTCACGGATTATTGCCCGGGCTGTCCAAGGACCTATTCCCGGTATGGACTCGAGCGCAATGGAGTCCACTTCATTAATGTCTACGGATTTCAACTGAACTTTCGGTTCGCTATATCGATTAGAGTTAGAAGGCTTATAATTCGGCACCTCCGAATACGACCTTTGAATTGTGTTTTTCGTTTTTGCGGGAGTTTTACTAGTAACAGGAGGATCGAAATTGAATTGGCCAAACTTTAGCCAGAGGGTATCCATCCCCGGTATCTTTTGAAGCCCTTCCATAGAAATAATTGACCAACCGTTGTTTAAACGATAGAGCCATGCCTTTTTTGTCGTTTCGCTAATAGGAAAACTGTATAGCGTCGCGGAATCAAGGCGATTGACAGAAACCGAATCACAGAAGTCTTCCCACCACAATCGATTGAATAATGTTCGCTCCTGCTCTTTTTTGGAGACAGGGCTTAACCACATTAAAGCACTCAGCCCCGCCACAAAAAGTAGCAGGGCTGATTGAGTGTAAATATTTTGAGTTTTCAAGGCAGCCCATTTATTATTAAAATCAGGTACACCACTCAGAAAACCTCAGCGTGTTTAAAAGTAAAGCTTATGCACCGTTCTTATCGAGGCACATCATCATTCTCCGAGTACGAATCAGGTTCCGCTTTCGGTGGCGCTTTTAATACTTTGGCAAAAAAGTAAATGGTCGCCGCAAGAACTACCCCTTGGGTAAGAACTATCATTAGAATAGCTGAAGTCGTCATAATTAAACCTTTTGTTTTCTAATATTTGATGCAATCTTGACCATGAATACGAGCCCGAAGAAACATGCGAGTAGGAAGAAGCGGCTCATGTCTACATAGAACATATCCGTGAACTTCCCATCTTGTAACCAGGTAACACCAGTGTTGATATGAAAAATCTGATTGATGATACTGTCGTTAGCCCATGGCCAACCTTCTCCACCAATCAAAGACGAATATGCGGTAGACCAATCACTTAATTCACCGTTCAACGGTTTGAACATGGAGGTTAAAAAGATGATCGAAATAAATAACGGGGTAACGTACTTAATAATTGGGCGATAAATCTTTGGAACACGCATATCTGCACCTGCAGTAATCTCATCCCAGCCCTTGTCCATACCGAAGATCCAACCAAAAAGGATTACCTCAGCTAGCGCAAAAATGACCAAACTCACAGTTCCCGTCCAGTAATCATATTCGTCGAATACACCTTTTTCAAAGAATAGAATCGTTGGAAGTCCCATTACAAAGATTGCGGCACCAAGCAAAAGGGCAGCTCTTTTCTTTGACCATCCGAATTCATCTTCCACAAATCCCATCCATGGAGTACCCATGGCTAGAGAAGAAGTTATACCCGCGAAGAAGAGCAAACCAAACCAAGCCACACCGGCGATGATTGCCATAACTGATCCCCATTGATCAAATAGGAATGGCATCGTCTTGAATGCCATCATGAATCCAGCATTTTCCACAACCCAATCCAGTCCTAGATATCCGACAGCGATTGGAATGACTACGGCAGAACCTAAAACCACCTCCACAAAGAGGTTCATCCATCCGGCACTCATAGCATTCAGGGCGATATCGTCTTTTTGTTTCAAGTAAGAACTATAACAATGAATGGTTCCCATACCGACACTAAGGGTAAAAAAGATCTGTCCCGCTGCGGCTAACCAGATTTTAGGATTTGCAAGGGTAGAAAAGTCCGGTTCCCACAAGAAGTTCAACCCAACAAAGGTTGAGCAATCGTCACAGCGTCCGGTGGAACCCGTCGTCCAAGACATAATTGCTAAGAAAGCACCGAAACCAATGAGCAAGGGCATCGCAATTTTCGCCACCTTCTCTATACCGGCACTCAATCCTCTCGACAGAATGTAAATGTTGATAACCAGGGTGAAGGTGAACGCGATAATGGCCCAAACTGGAAAATTGATCCCACTTCCTAGGTCAACATAATTATTGAAGAAGGTATCTAATTGGTCAAGATTAACCCCCAGAAAATCTCCTTTTAGCGATTTCAAAGTATAGGTGAGTGTCCAACTTTCAATGTAAGTGTAGTAAGCCATGACCCCCATATTGGTAAAGATGCCGAAAACACCGAAGTACTTCCAGAAGCGCTTTTTAGTCATGTTGTCCAGAATGAACGGAGTACTATGGTCTCCAAATCGACCTCCGAATCGACCCATTGCCCATTCTACCCAAAGCAATGGAATCCCCATGAGTAGAAAGCTTACTAAGTATGGTATTATGAATGCGCCTCCGCCATTTTGTACTGCCTGTACCGGAAAACGTAAAAAGTTACCCAGTCCAACAGCATTTCCAGCCATTGCGAGGATGAGCCCAACGCGCGAGCCCCATGATTCCGAAGTTTGTGCCATAACCTTGTTCAGGGATTTAATGGATGAAAGCCGAAAATAGGGCTTTTGAACAAGAGCTACAAATAGGATTTTCTAGAGTCCTGCCTGACCCGCAATTATGGACAATGCTTCAGAGAAAGTATGCGGTTTATAACCCAATTCTTTTATCGCCTTACTGATATCAAATCCTGTGCGCGGAGGACGCTTAGCGGCTTGATTCAGTGTGGTGCTGTCGACACGGGTCACCGTTTCCATGCTCAGACCGAAATGGTCAGCAACGGCCTCTACAAGTTCATAAATGGACATGTAATCAGGACCGCTGATATTAAAAATGCCCTGAGCGCATTGATCGGCCGCAAGCAGGGCTCCTTGAGCGAGGTCTTCGGCGAGAGTAGGCGTGCGGAATTGGTCATCTACAACACTAATAGGCTGTCCTTTTTCTAGGGCACCTTTAGCCCAGAGCACGATATTGCTGCGACTGAGATCTTCTGCCATACCAATAACGAGTACTGTTCTAAGAATACTCCACGACGGTAGTTTTTGAATAATCACCTCAGCATCCAATTTCGTTTTGCCGTAATAACTTATCGGATTTGGCGATGCATCCTCTTTATAAGGACCATCAAGACCATCAAAAATGAAGTCCGTAGAAATATGAACCACATGAGCACCAACCAAATTGGCCGCATCAGCAATATTCTGAGTTCCCACCACATTAAGTAGGTTGGCCAATTCCTTTTGTTCCTCGCAATGATCTACATTCGTCATTGCCGCACCATGTATAATAACATCAGGCTCAAATGCCTCTACTACTTCATTCACCTGATCGGCATTGGTAATATCCATCGGAGTGTAAGTAGCAGTACCCATGTTTTCGGTGCGGTTCTCGCCACGGGCTGTAGCTAAAAAGGTATGCTGTGGGAAGTTGCTCGTTTGAGCGCTAATTTTCTGACCCAACAAACCGTTGGCACCTGTGTAGAGTATTTTCATGGTCTATGTAGTACGATTCAATCTTGAGTTTGTCTGGAAAACCAATTCCTTAAGGCTTTTATTTGATCGTCATTCCCCAAGACATACAACTTTGAGTGCGGTGCAACTTGAAAATCAGGAGCCGGGTTAACAGTAAGTTCACCATGTTCATCGACATAACCTATTACCGTGCAGCCCGTCTGTTGTCTAATCTCCAATTCCTTGATGTTGCATGAATTGAATAGTTTGGGTAACTCATCGATAACGATCTCTTCAATATTTGTCGCACTGGACCCACCTACACTAAGATGGTCCAGAAAGTTCATAACACCCGGATTCATCAAATTATGTGCAAGATGTGCGCCGCCTACTAGGTTAGGGCTGACCGTGTAATTAGCTCCTGCAGCGAGCAACTTCTTCTCCGTACTTTCAGAGTTCGCGCGTGCGCCGATAACTAGTTTCGGGTTCAGTTGTCGAGCACTTATTACCACAAACAAATTGTCTGTATCCGATGCTAATGCCGCTATGACGCTAGTGGCTTTATCAATATTAGCTCGTTGCAGAGTGGCATCGTCCGTAGCGTCGCCGATAATGACCAAAGTTCCCTTTGCCCTTACAGGCTCCGCCCTTTCTATGTCATTCTCGATAACAACCACGTTGGCGCCGTAAGCCTGAAGCTTGTTAAGGACTTGACGGCCGTTTCGACCTAAACCGCAAAGGATAATGTGATTCTCTAGCTTTTCCACTTTTCTCTCGAGACGTTTGGTTCGTAGATAAAATTGCAAGTTTCCATCGATAAGCAACTGGGTTAATAAGCCCGCACCATATGCGAACGTACCGAAACTACTTGCTATCAGCCCTATAGTAAACCAAGTTCCAGCTGTACTCAATGGTCTGATTTCATTGAAACCTACAGTACTAACCGTCTGGATCACCATATAGAACGACTCCAGCCACTCATACTCTTCTATCCAACGGTAACCAAAAGTTCCAATGATCAGAATGCTGCTGAAAAGCAACAAGACACGAGTTAGACTTTGGATGGGTTTGTTCATACGCTAAAGGTAGGAAAGAGTACTTTTCCACCTGCCTAAACAAACTGAATTTGATCAATTATGCAGGAAAGAAGGTATATCTGTACACCAAATTGAAATTCGCCATGTCAACCTTATTAATGGTTTGACCTGCCGAAATTGGCAGAGAACTCAATGGCACTTTCAAAACCACCATACTTAATAAAGTGTGACGGCCACCTTTCCAGCTCTGCGCCCACCAAATATTCGTTTGCTGATTGCTCGGCATAGCATACTTATTGAGCAGATAGTTGCTTGGTTCTGGTCGTATATAAATACCCGTGCTTACGCCTCCTCTGTGATTGACATAATTCTGAGACCATTTACCTGATGCACCAGCCACCATCGCCAAGGTTTGCCCCATGCCCTCCTGTCGTTCACGTCCTTGAAAGGTGACGATATATTCTCGCCCCCACTCTCTTGGGAATAGCAATTTACCCTGTCCATCAATGTAACTAACAGCGAAGCTGTAATCCACATAGTTAACGCTATGAGAATACTTCAGTCCATAATATTGACTTCGCTCCTGTTGGAAGTAAGCCAATTCCGGATCATCGTTCCCTCCATTACCCAACTTCTGTTGACGCACTAATTGGAGATGAACTAAACTTGGTCCATGAGCCAATTTTTCATTTACTACATAGGTTCCAAATACCCCGGGAACGATAGTCACCTCTCCCGCGAATGAACCATACCAACCCGCCAAGTCATGAACATTTTCCAATTGGCCAAATACGACCAAAGGGGCATTCACTTGTGTCTTATCATGCACAAAACCAGAGGTGTCTAATCCAGGATTGTATTGCGCTAAGCTCTCCCCTACGGATTTAAAAGATGATGTGGATCTGGCTGCTATTGCTCCTATGAGTGCCGACTTGAAAGACCACGATCTTTTTTTATAACTGTAATTAACCCCCGAGAATGTTGAAGGTATCATGCGGCCATGCTCCATGTTCATGAACGCGCCGTCCAGGGAAAAATTACCCAAACCAAATCGGTGGCTGCCCGAATGGTATGAGAGCTCAAATATGCTGGGCATAAGAATGGCCCGCCGCTCAGGTTGATCGACAGCTACCAAACCACTTTCATAACGGCTCGATTTCCCCGTGAGGGAATCTGTTTCAAATGGATTTCCTGCAGCCAGCAAGGTGCCATAGGCATCGATATCTAGCCACCACTTTCCTTTATGGATTTGACCTAGATATTCCAGTCCAAACGACTGAGCATAATAGTCCTGTAGATCTCGATAAGGTCCAAACAACCCGTTCTGGGTAGACATCGAAAAAGAAGTGAACCGTACGCCGTGTCGAATGACTAGGGAATCATTCTCCTGCCCCATCATTATAAGGGGCAGGAAAAGAATGATCAAATATCGTTGCATTATTTTGTCTTCTTAATGCCGTATTCATTTTCGTAAAACGCCGCTATCTCACCAAACGGGCCGTATTTGTGCTGTTCCGCTGAAAACGAATCAGCCCATGGACCATAGGGTGTAGACATTGGTTTCTTTTTACGATTCGGGAAATCTGCTTCGGTATTTGACTTGATCGGGCGATCAAAGCTGTTGATGTAACCTGCCACGTCATAGGCCTCGGCATCGGTGAGTAATGGCTCATCAGCAGTGGTACCTAATGGCATATTGCCTTTGATAAATTGGGCAGCGGTCAATACACGGTGCATACCAGCTCCATGATTGTAAGAGTCAGGGCCCCAAAGTGGCGGATAGGTGTAACCGTTAGACCCTGGCTTGCGCTCGCCTTGACCATCCGTCTTGTGACAAAGCTGACAATGTTCAATGTAAACCGACTTACCATGTTCCAAATCAACTTTGCGATCCGGGTAATCCACTGTTAAAAACTTGTTGCCTTTAACCTTTGATCCGCGGGGTTTATCCAAGCTCAGCCATTCCATGTACGCAACCATTGCTTCCATCTCTTCACTGTCAACAGGAAGTGGTTTACCATTCATAGAGCGTTGCATGCAGCCATTGATACGATCTTGGATAGTACCCTCTCTATCCTCACGACCTCTGTATTGAGGGAATTGGCTAGGTACAGTAACGAAAGGAGCTGCAAAAGGTTTTGAGCCACCATCCAGGTGACACGATGAACAATTCAAATTGTTTCCAGCGAAAGGTTTTTCCGAATTTGGACCTAAATAATCCGAAGTTTGGGTAATAAGCTTTCGACCAAAAGCCACTTGCTCATTCAGTGCTGGATTCATAAAGTCAACCCCCTCAAACACCTCATAATCCCAAGGTACAATGGGTTTGGGCTCCTCTACTGTCGCGTAATTAGGCTCATCAGGAATGTTTTTCGCCACACCCCAGACTGTGTAGACTACTAAAGCACCGAAGATGACAGTGGCCAACGTTGCGTTCATTCGCGAAATTAACTTCGCAAACAAAGCTTTCTTAGTGTCAGGGAGTTGATCGAATTTCATGATTAATGAGGAAGTTTATTTCTGAAAAATCCGTAAACGAAAGTTCCCAGAACCGCACTGATCAAAACAACAAGGTAACCAGGGAAACCCGCACCGATATTAACTACAATAGGACCTGGACAAGCTCCACTCAATGCCCAACCCAACCCAAAGATGGTTCCGCCAAACAAATAGCGTGGAATACTCCAGGCCTTTGGATGAAACACAATGGGTGCTCCCGTGAAGTCTTTCATCTCACGTTTCTTGATAAAGTAAACCATAGGCACGCCGATGGCTACCGCTAAACCAATGATGCCGTACATGTGAATACTTTGGAAACGGAACATCTCTTGAATACGGTACCAAGAAGCAGCCTCGCTCTTATACATAATGATCCCAAAAAGGGTACCAGCGATAATGAACTTAATGTTTTTCATGTCTTAGAAGATTAATGGGAACAATACGTGAGTCATTAGCAATCCGCCGATAAAGAAACCAACGACTGCGAGTAAAGATGCAGGCTGAAGGTCTGAAATTCCGGAAATGGCATGTCCTGAGGTACATCCACCCGCATAGCGCGCTCCGAAACCTACCATAAAACCTCCTAGTGCCAGAATAGCAACATTTGCCCAGTTGCTCAGTGCGTCAATACCAAATTGGCTCTCAGGAACAAAACCAACAGGCTCTGAAAACCCTAGAGCTTTAAGATCTTCAACCGTTTGAGTTGAGATGGCCACCGTATAATCTGGTGCTGAAAGCCAATTCGCGGCAATCCAACCTCCTACAAAAGTCCCCACCAAGAAGAACAAGTTCCAGCTTTGTTTCTGCCAGTCAAACTGAAAGAAAGGAGCATATTTATCTGCACCACACATGGTACATAGGGTCCGTAGGTTGTTGGAAAAACCAAAATTCTTACCGAAGAATAGCATGAGGAACATAATCAATGCGATCAAAGCACCGCTTACGTACCATGGCCAAGGTTGTAAAATGTAATTCATGTTAGTTGTGTTAAGTTGAATATTACCCAAAAAGCCGCCTCATTTCTGAGGCGGCTTTTTCTTAGTCGATAAAAATTACAAAGTAGACGGACAAACGTAGTCTGATACTTTGATTGAGGTCTCTTTGATCGCTTTAAAACCACCAGCAACATCTATAAGGTTGTGGTATCCACGAGCTTTTAGAATAGAGGAAGCGATTACAGAACGGTACCCACCAGCACAGTGCACATAGAATGTTCCCTCTTGCGGCACGGATGACATTTGTTCGTTGAAGTAGTCCAATTCAACATTTAATGCGTCAATAACATGTTCACTCAGGTGTTCTGATTTCTTGCGAACATCAACTATTGTCGCGCCTTCAATTTTTGAAAGCTCCTCAGCTGTTACTTGATCAATGGTATCGTACTCGCGGCCATCTGCCTTCCAAGCTTCAAAACCACCTGCTAAGTAACCTATTGAGTTATCGTAACCCACACGAGAAAGACGAGTCACGATTTCTTCTTCACGACCTTCGTCACAAATGAATAGAATCTCCTGCTTGATATCTTTAATCAACGCACCTACCCACATCGCAAAGCTTCCATCAATACCGATGAAGATGCTTTGAGGAACAAAACCTTTGATGAAAGTATCCTGGTGACGGGTATCGATTACCAATGCATCGGTTTCATTTGCCGCTGCTTCAAATGCCGCTGGCGATAGGGCACGTAGACCTTTTTCCAATACGGTATCCAAGCTTTCATAACCCACTTTATTCATGCGAACATTTTCGGGGAAGTATGCTGGAGGATCAGTCAAACCATCGGTAACTTCTTTGACAAACTCCTCTTTGGTCATATCTGCGCGTAGTGCATAGTTAGTCGCTTTCTGCTCGCCAATAGTGCCTACAGTTTCTTTACTCATGTTCTTACCACAGGAAGAACCTGCACCATGGCCTGGATACACAATAACATCATCAGCCAAAGTCATGATCTTATTACGCAATGAGTCGAACAAAGTCTCTGCCAATTGTTCACGAGTCATATCCGCCGCTTTTTGGGCTAGGTCAGGACGACCTACATCACCTAGGAACAAGGTGTCTCCCGAGAAGATGGCGTGATCCTTGCCGTTTTCGTCTTTTAACAAATACGTTGTGCTTTCCATAGTGTGACCAGGAGTATGTAACACATGAATCTCAACATCTCCAACTTTCAGTACTTCATTATCCGTAGCGATGTGACAATCAAAGGCAGGCTTAGCTGTTGGCCCATAGACAATAGTCGCACCTGTTTTCTTTGCTAAGTCCAAGTGACCAGAAACGAAATCAGCGTGAAAGTGCGTTTCTAAAATGTATTTGATTTTCACACCATCTTTTTCCGCGCGTTCAATGTAAGGACCTACTTCGCGTAGTGGATCAATAATTACTGCTTCACCGTTTGAAGCAATATAGTAGGCACCTTGTGCCAAACAACCTGTATAAATCTGTTCTACTACCATGTTATATGTATTTAAATGTTCTGTGATTAATTATTAACTACAATTTACAAAACTTGTTTTAGGATGATATAGACTGCCATTACGAGCACAAACCATCCAAAACCTTTCTTCAACTTCTTACCATCAATGAATTTAGTAAGATAGATTCCTATGAAAATTCCCGCGATTGCAATAGCCGTAACGGTTAGAAGCAAAGTCCAGTCCAATTCACTACCAAAACGTTGTACATCACCAATAAAACCTATAAGGCTCTTAGCAGCAATGATGAGCAATGAAGTTCCCACTGCCTTCTTCATAGGTAGTTTGGCAAATAAAACCAACGCAGGTATAATTAAAAATCCCCCACCAGCACCGACAATACCGGTAAGGACGCCGACAACTGCTCCCTCGGCAATAATAGCAGGTATATTAAACTGAGGTTCTGCATCCTCTTCGACACCTTCAGCATCTTTTCGTTTGTTGCGAATCATGCTTACAGAAGCGGCGAGCATTACAATGGCAAAGAATACCATAATTGCGATATCCTTAGTCAAATCAAACCCACCTACTGTCATTATATGATCGGGGATTGCCGGTACCAAGTAAGCGCGTGTAGCATACACTGCAATGAATGCTGGTGGTGTAAACACCAAAGCCGTTTTGTAATTCACATTGCCAAGTGTAGCATTGCGAATACCGCCAACCAAAGCTGTAGAACCAACAATGAACAAAGAGTAAGCCGTACTCATTTCAGCTCCAATACCGAAGAGGTATACCAATACTGGTACTGTTAGAATAGAGCCACCACCACCGATGAGGCCAAGAGATATTCCAATAAAAACAGATGCGATGTATCCTGCAATTTCCATAGTTGTGTTTTGAGTTTCCCAAATTTCGGGATACTCTAACGCACCAATGTGACTAAAGGCACACTTTGACTATGAAAATAAAATTTGGGACATTTCCCCTTGTAATTCCTGGGCTGCAGCACGCGCCGCTTCGGCAAAATCACGACCATTACTTTGGTAAATGATACCCCGAGTACTATTTACCAATACACCATAATCGTCATTTGTGGCTTGCTCCAACACATCCTTCAAAGACCCTCCTTGAGCGCCAACGCCAGGTACTAGAAAAAATGACTGAGGTGCGGCTTTACGGAGATTGGACAAGTATTCTGTTTTTGTAGCGCCGAGCACGAACATTAATTGGTCAGGGCTCCCCCACTGCTGTACGCGCGTTACAACATTCTCATATAATGGAACTGAATGTCCATCTTCGATGAATTGGAAATCAAAAGCCCCTTCATTGGAGGTCAAAGCGAGGACAATAGTCCATTTGTCCGTGAATTCTAAAAATGGCTTTACACTATCCACTCCCATATAAGGGGCTACGGTAATGCTATCAAAATTCATTTGATTAAAGAAGGCCTCAGCGTACATCTTAGAAGTATTCCCAATATCACCCCGCTTCGCATCCGCGATGGTAAATACCTCGGGATAATTGCGATTTAAATAATCAATCGTTTTTTCCAAACTCTGCCAACCTTTAACCCCCATACTCTCGTAGAAGGCAATATTTGGCTTGTATGCGACGGTAAAGTCTGCTGTCGCATCGATAATAGCCTTATTGAACGCGAATACGGGATCTTCTTCATCTAAGAGATGAGTCGGAATCTTTTTCAAATCGGTATCTAGCCCTACACATAGTACGCTGCGCTTTTTCTCGATTTGCGCAATCAATTCAGCCCTAGTCATATCAAATAATATCGTTTCCTTCTTTCATTTTCTCCGCATTCTCAGCCATGTGTAGCTCGTCAATGAATTTTTGAATATCTCCATTGACCACATCGTTGAGATTGTAGGTTGTTAGACCAATTCTATGGTCTGTTACTCGACCTTGAGGATAATTATAAGTGCGGATTTTAGCCGAACGGTCACCTGTACTCACCATAGTTTTCCGCTGGGCAGCTTGCTCCTCTTGTTTCTTTTTGAATTCAATATCAAATAATCGTGAGCGCAAGACTTTTAATGCCTGTTCGAAATTTTTATGTTGTGAGCGACCATCTTGACATTCAACAACCACGCCCGTTGGAAGGTGCGTTAATCGAACAGCACTCTCCGTTTTATTCACGTGCTGCCCACCGGCACCTTGCGAGCGGTAGGTATCCTTTTTAACATCCTTCATATCGAGATCAACATCGACCTCTTCTGCTTCAGGCAATACTACAACGGAAGCTGCCGAAGTATGCACACGGCCCTGACTTTCAGTAGCAGGAACTCGCTGAACGCGATGCACACCACTTTCAAATTTTAAAACGCCGTAAACACTCTCACCCGAAACTTCAAAACTCACTTCTTTGAAACCTCCAGCGGTACCCTCATTCATGGAGATCACTTCCACTTTCCAACCCTGTTGCTCACAATAGCGCTGATACATACGGAACAAATCGCCAGCAAAAATGGCTCCTTCATCACCACCTGCACCCTGTCGAATTTCTATCAACGCATTCTTATCATCTTCAGGGTCACGAGGAATGAGCATAACCTTCACCTCTTCAAGCAATGCCTCAAACGCAGGCTCAAGCTCCTCTAATTCCATTTTGGCCATGTCGCGAAAGTCTGCATCCTTCTCTTCGCGAAGTACCGTTTTAGCCTCTTGAATACGGCTCTCCAATTCGATGTATTGTTCGCGCGCCTCAACAATAGGCTTAAGGTTCTTGTACTCTCGATTTAGCTGAACGTAACGGCCGCTATCGGCAATCACGTCAGGTTGTATAATAAGGTCGTTGACCTCATTATAGCGCTGGAAAATTGCGTTGAGTTTATCGAGCATTTACTTATCGTATTTGAAAGTGCCATAAGGGCTCTCGATGGTTAAGGAAGCCGTTGCGCTTTCTTCCACTCGGCCAACCACTTGGGCATCAATACCAAAGGAATTCGCGATTGAAATGATATTTGTCGCGGTCTTTTCGTCGGTATAGATCTCCATTCGATGTCCCATGTTGAAAACCTGATACATTTCTTTCCAGTCAGTACCACTTTCTTTATGGATCAATTCAAAGAGAGGCGGAATTGGGAAAAGGTTATCCTTAACCACGTGACCGCTATCGATGAAATGCAAAATTTTCGTTTGTGCACCACCACTACAATGCACCATCCCATCAATAGAATCGCGATGATGATCTAAAATCTGCTTTATCACAGGAGCATAGGTACGCGTAGGGCTGAGCACCAGTTTACCTGCATCCAAGGGCGTATCCGTGGCATCCGTTAAAGAACGTGTACCACTGTAAACAAGTTGCGCTGGTACTGCAGGGTCAAAGCTCTCCGGATATTTAGTAGCCAATTCTTTTCGGAAAACGTCGTGTCTAGCACTGGTCAACCCGTTCGAACCCATTCCGCCGTTGTATTCGGTTTCATAGCTTGCTTGACCATAGGACGCCAAGCCTACAATAACGTTTCCAGCTTTAATTCGGGCATTATCGATGACGTCACGGCGCTTAATACGCGCAACTACAGTACTATCAACAATGATTGTTCTTACCAAATCACCCACATCAGCGGTCTCACCTCCGGTAGAAATAATATCAATGCCATACCTACGGTACTCCTCTAAAAGCTCTTCAGTTCCACCTATTACGGCACTCAAGACTTCACCTGGAATCAACCCTTTGTTACGACCAATTGTCGAACTCAGCATGATATTCTCTGTTGCACCGACACATAAGAGATCATCCACGTTCATAATCAGAGCGTCCTGAGCAATACCTTTCCAAACTGTCAAATCACCAGTTTCTTTCCAATACATATAGGCTAAAGAACTCTTCGTTCCTGCACCATCAGCGTGCATGACCAAACAGTAATCCTCGTCACCGGTGAGGTAATCTGGAACGATTTTACAAAATGCCTTTGGGAACAATCCCTTGTCTATGTTCTTGATGGCGTTATGCACATCCTCTTTTTGGGCGCTTACGCCGCGGCCCGTATAACGATTGGAAGTAGTACTCATGGTGCAAAAATAATGAAAGAGCGCGCACGGAAGGCCGTGCGCGCTCAATGAATTCATCCTAAAATGGCTACTTAGTCTGAAGATAAGAGCCTACTATCAGCTCTTTATCGCTCTTTATGCCATTCAAGCTGCGCAAATCTTTTACAGAGGATCCTGTATTCTCAGCGATCGTTTTGAGAGTATCACCACTTTTAATCTGGTAATGAGTCGCATCAAACTCGGTGTAGTCGCCGTCTAAAGTGACCTTCAATACCATTCCTGGCAGAGGACGAGCTCCAGCTAATCCACCATTGAGCTTTTTCAATTGAACTATGTTCATCTTGTATTTAGCTGCAATAGCTCCTAAAGAACGATCACGCGGACCTAGCACGATAGTCTCACCCAGTGGGCGTTCGTCTTTTTTCGGTTTAGCGGTCCCCTCTTGACCTTCAACCGCCACTTCGACAGCTTTAGTCGGAACATAATCGTCACTCGCTACACGGAAGTCCGTACGACGGTTGATCTGGTTAGCAATCTCTTGATCAGCCGCACTTAAGCGTTTGATGAACGATTCTGTCAGTTTATCCCCAGCGCTGAATTTATCTGCTCCATATCCCTGGTAACCTGCAGGAATCACAAACGGATCCTTTTCACCCATACCTACAGCCGCTAGACGATCGCTGGCAATACCACGACCAATCAAATAATCCACACAGCTCTGAGCACGGGCCAAAGACAAGGCCTCATTTTTAACATCAGTATCGCGGTAATCCGTGTGCGAACGCAAGTCAATCGTGATATTCGGGTTGCGCTGTAGGATATTGTATACGGTATCCAACGCCACTTTGCTCTCTTCACGCAATTCGGAACTTGCAAGATCAAAGAATACGTTAGGTAGTACAATCGGAACCTCAATCGGATCCATGCTCAAATTGAGTGTGAAAGTCTTTAGGTACAATCGATCCTCAGGAACACGAGAGTAATCCCCCAAGGCTAACCCCTCAGTTGAAACATCGCCAACCGCATTCAAGAATTTCTTACGACTCATATTGAGCTTGTAGCTCATGCCCTCTTCCAATTTGCCTTTTTCAATCGTAAAGCGGCCATTTTTGTCAGTGGTCACAGTAAAACTTTCACCTTTCTTATTGCTTACCTCAACAGTTGCCTCTGAAACTGGGCTACCGTTTTTAGTGCTGGTGATGGTTCCTTGAACGACGAAATCTTTCTCCCATTCTGTAACGTACCAAATATCGTGCTCACCTTTACCACCTTTACGGTTGGTGATGACCAAACCTTTTTTGGTGTTGTTACCTGGTTCAAAACGTAGAGCAATATCATCAGCCTCTGAATTTATTGGGCTAAGCATATTCTCTACATCACCTACAGGCATTCCGTTTTCATCGAGTTTTACACGGAAACAATCAAATCCTCCCATGCCTACGTGGCCGTTCGATGAAAAATATAAATAACCATCTCCATGAGCATATGGGTATAACTCGTCACCACTAGTGTTGATGTTCAAATTGGCCGGAGTTATCCACTCTCTGCGACGACGATCGTAAGTAGTCATGTAGATATCCTTACCACCTTTACCGCTAGCCAATTCTCCAGCGAAGTACAAAATATTGTCGTCCGGACTTAAGGCAGGATGGCCTACCGAAGCACCACTATCGACTGCAATAACAACCGGCTCTGGATTTGCCCAATCTTGCCCCACTTTTTTAGTGGTGTAGATAGCACAGCCCAATTTTTGGTTCTTAACCTTCAAACACTTTGTGAAGTACATAGTCTTCCCGCGACTATCAAAAGTCACAACACCTTCGTGATCCTTGGTGTTTACCACCTCTGACATCGGCTCAAGTTCTCCCCAAGCCAATAGATCATTTGCGTTGGCCTCTTTACCCTTTTTCTTGCGCTTATTGCTAATCGCCTTGCCTTCGATCACGAAAATATCAGAGAACCGTTGGCCCGTCCAGCCATCTTCTTTCTTACCCGTAACGTCATCTCTCATGGTACTGATAAATAGCGTCACATCACCTTTGCGAGAAGGAAGGTATGCCGCCGCATAATCAGATTTTTTTGAGTTGAGATCTTTCGCCGCATCAAGAGCAAAAAGCGATCCTTGGGTAACCCATTGTGTACTCTGCTTACAAGAATTTATTCCTTGATCGGCACGAGGATCCGAAGGAGCTACCTTTTTGTAGGCTTCATATGCAACAATCGCGTCATCATATTCTCCTTGACATTGAAGCATCTCGGCATAACCCAATGCTGCAAGTGGACCATAACCTAGTTTATCAGCGCGTTGGTAATAGCTGCCAGCACGTTTACACTGTCCTGTGTATCGGTAACACTCTCCCATATTGTAGGATATGCGCTGCTTTTGTTCTCGAGAACTTTCTTTGCCATACGCTTTGGCATAGATCTCTAGAGCGATGGTATATTCCTTTGATTCAAAGTATTCGTCGGCCTTTTTGGTCGTCTTGTGACGATCATCAATCTGGGCATCGATATCAGCATCTTGAGCCAATGACACTAGAGGTGTCATTAAAAGTGCGAAAACAAGGGTGCGAAAAAAGCTTTTCTGCATGAGTTTGGTATCTGACATTTCTTTTGCGTAGCCCAAGATATATAAAATAAAAAAAGAAACCCCGCTCTCGCAGGGTTTCTATATCATCAAAAAGAAAAGATTTCTTAACGCGTGAACAACATTTCACGGAACTTAGGCAGAGGCCATTGTTCGTCATCAATCATCAATTCCAATTTATCACTTTCGTAACGAATCACATCAAAGTATGGCTTTACGTTTTCGTAATAAGCAATAGCCTTTGCACGTGCATCTACGATAGCATTAGCCTTCTTACGCTCTTGAAGCATTGCCTCTTTAGAAGCTAGAATTTTAGAGATGCGCGCAGAAATTTCTTTGATCATCTCCAATTGCTCTTTTGCAACGTTTTTGAAGGTATCAGCATCCATGATCTCTTTCAATCGCTGTACGTTGTCGATCAAGGTGTTTTGATACTTAATTGCAGTTGGAACAACATGGTTACCAGCGAGGTCACCTAGGACGCGACTCTCGATTTGAATTTTCATGTAGTACGACTCCAATAGAATATCGTGACGAGCTTCTGCCTCGCGCTTAGTCATTACACCGAGTGATTCGAACATGTTCAGCGTTTCTTCGCTCACGTATGCATCGTATGCAATTGGCGTACATGGTTCATTTGTCAAGCCTCTCTTAACAGCTTCATCCGCCCAAGCTTGGCTGTATCCATCTCCTTCGAAACGAATTGCCTTACTCTCTTTAATGTAACCTTTGAGTACAGAGAAAATGGCTTCATCCTTCTTCAATCCATCAGCAGCGATTAGAGCATCTACATCGGCCTTGAATTCGATTAATTGAGCTGCCATTGCCGCGTTTAGCGCAGTCATTGGTTGAGCACAGTTGCTTGAAGAACCTGCTGCACGCAACTCGAATTTGTTCCCAGTAAAGGCGAATGGAGAAGTACGGTTACGATCCGTGTTGTCCAAAAGAACGTCAGGAATTTTACCAACAACATTGAGTTTAAGATCGGTCTTTTCTTCAGGAGTCATTTTACCTCCTTCAATGTTCTCTAATTGGTCAAGAACCTTGCTTAATTGATCACCGATAAATACTGAGATGATAGCAGGAGGTGCCTCGTTTGCACCAAGACGGTGCTCATTACCAGCAGAGCCGATCGATGCGCGAATGAGGTCTGCGTTTTTGTAAACCGCTTTGATACTGTTGATGAAGAATGTCAAGAACATCAAATTACTCATTGGCGTTGAGCCTGGAGCCAACAAGTTCACACCTGTATCGGTTGCCAATGACCAGTTGTTGTGTTTACCTGATCCGTTAATGTTCGCGAAAGGTTTTTCGTGCAACAATACACGGAAGTTATGACGACGAGCCACTTTTTCGATCAAATCCATAAACAATGAATTGTGATCTACCGCAACGTTTGCTTCCTCGAATACAGGTGCAAATTCATACTGCGCTGGTGCTACCTCATTGTGACGTGTTTTAACTGGAATACCTAGTACACGAGCTTCAAATTCGATTTCTTTCATGAACTCGATTGCTCGCTCTGGAATTGACCCAAAGTAATGATCATCCAACTGCTGACCTTTAGCCGGAGCATGTCCTACCAAAGCTCGGCCAGTCAAGGCTAAATCCGGGCGAGCGTTAAAGTAGGCCTCGTCAACGAGGAAGTACTCTTGTTCCCAACCCAAGGTTGCAGTGACCTTGTTTACATTTTTATCGAAATACTTGCAAACTGCCGTTGCAGCCGTATCAACCGCTTGAAGCGCACGCAAAAGTGGAGTCTTGTAATCAAGAGCCTCACCAGTGTAGCTAACAAATACAGTTGGAATACACAACGTCGAACCAAACACGAATGCTGGAGAAGTTGGATCCCACGCCGTATAACCACGAGCCTCAAACGTGTTACGAATACCCCCATTTGGGAATGAAGAAGCATCTGGCTCTTGCTGTACCAACATACCGCCTGAGAATTTCTCTATTGCTTCACCGTTTCCTGTCGGTTCAAAGAAGCTATCGTGCTTCTCAGCTGTAGTACCTGTCAACGGCTGGAACCAGTGAGTGTAGTGCGTAGCACCGAGGTTCAAGGACCATGCCTTCATACCTGCAGCAACCTGGTCCGCGATATCACGTGAAATCTTTGAGCCATTTTCCATGGCATCAACAACGGCTTTATAAGCCTCAGAGGTCATGTATTCGCGCATTGCTTTGCGATTGAATACACGTGAGCCGAAATATTCGGAAACTCGTTCTTTCGGTGCATTAAAATTCATGGGCTTGCGGTCCATGGTCTTTTCCAATGCGAGGAAACGTACAGTAGGCATGTGGCTATTTTTTAATTTGCCACAAATGTACCCCTTAAAAACGAGGGGTGCAATCAAAAAATATTAACAAATAGTAAACTTAACCCCCCTTAAAAAACGAGGTAAGCAATATAAAGACTATAAATACTCAGCAACAACCCTCCTTCAAGACGATCAAGACGATCGGCTTTCAAAACTCCCATAAGTGGGATAATAAGCAGAGTAAGCAATATGCTCACGGGAAAATCCAAAGTGAATAGTGCGGTGTCATTTAACATGATGGGCTTTATCAATGCTGTAAAACCCAGTACACTCAGGATATTAAATATGTTAGATCCGATGATATTTCCAATGGCGATATCGCTTTCACCTTTTCTTGCAGCCATGAGACTGGCGGCCAATTCGGGTACGCTCGTACCAAAGGCAACTAAGGTGATGCTTATGATTCGCTCACTCATACCCAAGACAGTGGCTAAACTTGCTATTCCGCTAACAAACCACATAGCGCCATAGCGCAAGGCTAAGGCACCGAAAATAATAAATGAAAGACCCTTCCAAATTGGCATTGGGGGCGTATCGAATTCTTCTCCGACCGTATTATTTCGCTCTCTACGCGCTTCTCTTATCTTTTGCACGTTGTAGCCTAATAGAAGCGCTACAAACAATAGACCACCCCAGCGAGTGATTTCACCATAGTATAAGAAAAGGCCCAGCAAGGCATTGGCTAGGAGTAAGAAAATCCAATCTCCACGATAAGTTAATTGGACCGCCTTCATTCTGTAAAGAATCGCAACCCCTCCTAAAATCAATCCAATGTTCGCAATGTTCGAGCCAATAACATTTCCTAGAGCAATATCAGTGCGATCCCGCATGGCAGCAATTGTGCTAACAATCAATTCCGGGGCACTTGTTGAGAAAGCCACAAGGGTCAAACCAATGATCACCTTTGAAATTCTCAACTTCAAGGCAATACCAACGCCACCTCGGACCAAGGCCTCACCACCCAGAAGTAATAATCCAAAGCCGATAAGTAAATTCAGTACGGTCACAGTTTGGTTCCGCGTTTGATGGTGTCAGTCACCTCTTTTAAAGCCTCGCGCCCCTCCTCTACTGTTTTCTTAACCTCCGTCAAGGAGCTGTCCTCTGCGCTGTCTAGAATCTCGCGCTTAATATCGTTCGTCGCATTGCGTACTTGCTTGATGATCTTAGCAAATGATCGCGCCATTTCAGGGATTTGCCCTGGCCCGAAAAGGATCAGAAAAATCAAAGCAATGATGAGGAACTCTCCTCCACTGATATTGAAAAGCAAAAAGGTTGTGCTCATGATGGGGCAAAAATACAATAAAAAAACCCCTGCATCGCAATGCGATGCAGGGGTTCTGCTATACTGTTAAAAGATCGCTTACGCTTTCTTATTGCTCGAATCGAACATCACAGGAGTCGCAATGAACAATGAGCTGTAAGTACCTACAATCACACCCAACAAAAGTGCGAACATGAAACCGCGGATAACCTCTCCACCGAATAGGAAGATAATCAACAATACAAAGAATGTCGTCAAAGAGGTATTGAACGTACGGCTGAGAGTTTGATTCAAAGAGGTATTAACCCCTGTTTTGTAATCACCACCTTTCATACGACCTGTCATGTTTTCACGAATACGGTCGAAAACAACCACGGTATCATTCAATGAGTAACCGATTACCGTCAAGATCGCTGCAATGAAGGCTTGATCTACTTCCAATTGGAACGGCAATAGACCGTCTGCGATGGAGAACACGCCAAGAACGAACAAAACATCGTGTAATAACGCCACAACCGCACCCAATGAGTACTGCCATTTACGGAATCTACTCAAGATGTAGAGGAACACTACAATCAAGGAGAAGATGATGCTGTAGAATGCACCACTTTTAATATCATCAGCGATAGTTGGACCAACTACACGCTTACCTACCAAACCAATGGCCTCTTCTGTATCGTCAGTGAAGAAGTCTGCGCGGTCGATACCCTCTGCAAAGAAATCCTGAACTCCAGCAAACAACTTATTTTCAATATCTGCATCAACGTCAGATCCATTATCATCGATACGGTAGTTCGTAGTAATGATAACCTGGTTCGGACTACCCAATGTTTTAACGATTGGTGTGTACGAGTTACCATCAGCGTCAACCAACTCGGCTGCAACGCTTTCCGCAATAGCGCTAACTTCTACAGGTTGATCAAAACGAACTTGGAATGAACGTCCACCTTCGAAATCAACACCCAAGTTTAGTCCTTTGGTAATCAAAGAGAACAAACCGATTGCGATAACAACTGAAGACAAGATGTAAGCGATTTTACGCTTTCCAATAAAATCAAAGTTTACGTTAGTGTACCAGTTCGCAGTAGTCTTAGTACTGAAAGAGATTGATTTCTTAGCATCCAATCGACGTTCGAAGATTATACGCGAGATGAACAATGCGCTGAACAACGAAGTCAAAATACCGATGATCAACGTGGTAGCGAAACCACGAATAGGCCCCGTACCGAATGCGTATAGAATGATACCTGTGAGCAATGTAGTCACGTTAGCATCGATAATTGCGCTATTACTGTGCTTGTAACCATCCACTAAGGCCGCACGCAAGCCTTTGCCTGAGCGCATTTCCTCACGAATACGTTCGAAGATCAAGACGTTTGCATCAACGGCCATACCTATGGTCAATACGATACCCGCCATACCTGGGAGTGTCAATACTGCACCGAAGCTGTTAAGGATACCGAAGATGAAGAACATGTTTACCAACAAAGCGATGTTCGCCACAAGACCTGAACCGCTGTAGTAGAAGTACATGTACAACAATACCAAAGCAAGAGCGATGGCGAAGCTGTTGATTGAAGCAGAAATAGCTTCTTTACCCAATGAAGGTCCTACTACATCCGCTTGGATGATACGAGCTGGAGCATCCAATTTACCTGCGCGAAGAATGTTCGCCAAATCCGAAGCCTCTTCAGCCGTAAAGTTTCCTGTAATCTGTGTACGACCACCAGAGATTTCATTTTGAACCTGTGGATAGCTGTATACGTAGTTATCCAATACAACTGCGATAGAACGCTTTGGCGTTTGAGCCGCTGCTTCTGCAGTCATACGCTGCCACTTTTGAGCGCCCGTACCGTTCATTGCCATAGTAACAATGTTGCGGTTATACTCATCGATATCTGGACGAGCATCAACGATCACACCACCATCAAGTTCTGGGGTGTTTTCGCGATTACCACGTACTGCAAGAAGCGTGATAATATCAGAGTTCGGCTCAGGCTTGTTGTTCCACAAGAACTTAGCATCGCGCAACTGTTGTTTCATCAAAGTGACAACCTCAGGGCGTTTCAAGTAAGCATTAACCTTCGCAGTATCACGAATAAGAGCGTAGCCAACACGAGGGCCTTCCATGGCCATACCTGTTTCACTTACCATTGGACGGAATACTTCGAAAAGCGGGTTGCTTTGATTGAAGACATCCGTAGTGTCGTTTTCTTCTAATGCATCAGCAGAAGCATCTTCGGAACCTTCCTCAACATTGAGGTCGCTGAAGTCCATAGTAGGAGCTTCTTCAGAAGTGACTTTTTCGGCTTCGACGATATCACGCAATTTTTCATTTGCGCTTACAAGGAACGGCAGTACTTCTGAACCTTCGTAAAGATTCCAGAACTGCAACTCAGCAGTGCTCTGTAATAGTTTCTGTACACGAGCAGGATCTTTAACCCCTGGCAATTCTACCAAGATGCGACCTGTTCCTTCCAAACGCTGGATGTTGGGTTGTACAACGCCGAATTGATCAATACGTGCGCGAAGTACAGTAAATACATTCGCTACAGCCGCTTCTACGTCGCGACGTATTTCTGATTGAACAGCTTCGTTACTTGCGTTGAACCCGACCTTGTCGGTCATTTCAGGCGTACCGAAAAGGCTTGGATCGCTCAAAGTACGACCGCCACCTGTTTCTGCTGCCAGTTTATCAAATTCTGCAAAGAATGTGTTCAAATAGTTGTTTTGTCCTTCGCTCTGTGCAGCATCAGTATTTTCCAAGGTTTGAACGAGCAATGGATCTTGCGCGTTGCCGGCAATACCTTTGATCACGTCTTTGACACTAACTTCAAGGATGACATTCATCCCGCCCTTGAGATCCAATCCCAAGTTCATTTCGTGTGCCTTGACTTCGCTGTAGGTATAGCCCAACAATGGGTAAACCTCTTGCGACATCATACTATCCAAATACGCTGCTTTGTTTTGCGCATTGCCTGCGGCCATAGCCTCGGCGTCTTTCTCGACGTTATTCGCCACCCAAGTGAAGCTCAACTGGTACAGTGAAGCCAATCCTAGGGCTATTGCGAAAACGGTAATTAATCCTTTGTTCTGCATTTCTGGATTATGTTGGTTTTTTCAGTAACGCGCAAATATAGGTAAGTCACCGTGCCTAACCTAACAGTTTTTATCAACGGGATGTGTGTATCTTTACGTTATGAAAAAAAATTCGGTCTTTACGGGCACTTTTTGGGTCGTCATCCTTTGTTTTTGGGGCCAATTCAGCGTTGCTCAAAGTAATATTTTAGACTTCGACTGGACCAGTGGCCCCGTGGTATATTCACCCTCAGACACCCTAAAACACGCGTTTTCAGGGGGTGCTGATTTACCTCAATGGTCGCGAGTTGATCTGAATTTGGACGGATTGAATGATTTGGTTGCCTTTGATCGACAAGGAGGGCGTTGGGTGACTTTCATAAACGATGCTGGATCGTGGAAATTGGCACCTGAGTACGCGGAAATGCTACCGGAAATAAAACATTGGGGGTTATTTAGAGACTACAATTGTGACGGCCAGATGGATTTGTTTGCCTATGTGCTAGGTGGAATTGGTGTATGGACCAACGTTTCAGATACAGCGCTTAAATTTAATTGGGCACTGCCGGGAACCTATTTAACGACGAATTATGGGTCGAGCGCATCCAATTTGTACAACTACAACACGGATATCCCCGCCATCGTTGATATCGATTATGATGGTGACCTCGATATTCTCACCTTTGGTCAGCGATCAAGTGTCGAATGGCACGAGGGGCTACTCCAATGCGGCCTTGATTTTCAATTGAATACTGCCTGTTGGGGACGATTCGAAGAAAGCGCGGCAACGAACGACCTGATCTTTGATGCCTGCAATGGTATCATGAAAGCGGATGCTCTAGGCAAGAACAGCGGAGCTGTACATGCGGGCTCTTCCATAATGATGACCCACCTCAATGGCGACAGCTTGTATGATGCACTTATTGGTGATGTGAGTTTTAGCAATTTGGTTGCGGCGTTCAATAGCGGGTACAGTGATAGCGCCTATATCAACACGAAGGACACCACCTATCCGAGCATTTTCCCTGTAAGCATTGACTTTTTCCCCGCAGCATTTCGTGAAGATTTTGATCTTGATGGGGATTTGGATTTGATGGTTAGTCCTAATCTCGAGGGAAGCATCAATACGAATAATGCATGGTTCTACGCGAACAGCGGAACCGATATGAGCCCTGTTTGGGGCAACCCTATTCAAGACTTCGTTGTCTCTGAGATGATAGACATGGGATCTGCCGCAAAGCCCGCGCTGGTGGATCTCGATTTTGACGGGGATTACGAGCTAGTGGTGGGAAGTGATGGAGTGTATCAAGGATCGAGTACTTATGCTAGCAGCTTGTATTACTTTAAGAACCAAGGCACTAGTAGTAAGCCCAAATGGGAATTGGTCGATACCGATTTTGCAGATTGTGGAGCGAACAACCTGGGTAATGGGCTGAGTCCAACTTTCGGGGATATCGACGGTGATATGGATCAGGACATGCTTGTGGGTCTCGAAGATGGCCGAGTGATCTTGTACACCAACACCGGTAATTTCCTTAATCCGAGTTTTTCCTATAGTGGCCAATTCCAGGGAATCGA
The DNA here is from genome assembly GCA_041164065.1 of Bacteroidota bacterium. GTDB lineage: Bacteria > Bacteroidota > Bacteroidia > Flavobacteriales > Schleiferiaceae > UBA10364. Next base: position 26,306 of record JBEAQE010000025.1, read on the forward strand.
CGTTGGTAACTACGCCACCCCTGCGTTGGGCGACCTGAATGGCAATGGCCACACGGATTTGCTAATCGGCAATGAAGGCGGTGATATCGCCTACTACGAACACACCGGAACAGGCAACACCTTCACCTTAGTATCCGCTCAATGGGCGGGCATTAGCACCAAGACCCCTTCGGCACCTGCAGGCTTCAGCGCCCCAGCATTTGTCTATGGTGCCGATACCACCCTATTGATAGGAGGTATGGATTTCGGGGTGGTCCAATTCGACTCCTTGCAATCCATTATGGCGGGTGCGACGGCGGTGGACGTTACCGTTGGTATAGGGACCGCAGCATCTACAACCATTGAAGAGACACCTTTCGGGGGTTCCAAGCGCAACGGTCGTACACAGATGATCATTAGCGCTGATGAGTTTCGTGCGTCTGGCGGTGTTTTTGGTACCATTGGCCAAATTGGCTTTGAAATCGCCAACAATAACAGTCTTTACCTCACCCAAGGGTTCACTATAAAAATGGGCCACGTGAGCGATACCGCGCAAAGTACGTTCGTTAGTCAAGGCATGACCACCGTTTATAATGCCATTCGGGTGATGACCACGGGTTGGAACGACATCAATTTGACCACCCCCTTCGTTTGGAACGGTACGGATCATATTGTGGTGGAGATTTGTTTTTCGAAGCATGCACAAACCGGCGATATCCATGTTCTGACCTCACCGACAACGTTCAACTCGACTCATTATGGCGATGTAGCAAATTGGAATGCTATTACGAATGACGGCTGTGCGATGCCTTATGGAGGCAAGCTGAAGCTTCGTCCGAATATGCGCTTTAACGTGGTTCCTTCGTTGCGAAAGATGAACACATACTTCCAAGCATGTGGTGAGCGTTTGCATCCTGCCGTGGCCGATATCAATGCGGACGGCTATCCAGATGTGATTGTAGGAAACCAAAGTGGAGGCTTGAGCTTCTTTGAAGGGAAAGAATATGTCAGCGAGATCGGATTAGAGGAGTGGACTCCTGCCGACCGCGAGTGTGTGCTATTTCCAAACCCGACAGCTGGACGGTTGCAGATAGATTGTGGCGAAGTGGAATTGGACACCGTGGATATCTATGATTTGCAAGGAAGATTAGTGGCCCAATTCCGTCCTGAACAAGCCTACGACCTCCACCTCCCCTCCGGGGCCTACATTGTCCGCCTAAGCCTCACCGGCGGCACCACCGACATCCAACGCCTACTCGTTCGCTAAATGAAACATTGGATCATACTCTTTGACGGCCCGTGTACGCTTTGCAACAAAAGCGTGCAATGGATATTCAAGCATGACCGCCACGATCGTTTTCGCTTCACTCCCCTTCAAGGTCAGTGGGCGGATGCGCATCTCGCACAAGAGCTCAAAACCATCGATGCGGTCGTATTATTTGACGGGGAGCGCTTTTACACCAAAAGCACCGCCATTCTCATGATCGTCGGCCAACTTTGGTGGCCGTGGCGGATCCTAAGCGTGGGCTGGCTCATTCCCAAGTTTATACGCGACTTTATGTATGTGCGGTGCGCCTCACGCCGTTACCTCATGTTCGGTACAGGATATTGTGCCTTAGTACCGGGCGACCGACTCATTCCTTAAAACAACAAAGCCCCGCCGATGGCGGGGCTTTGTAATTTATAGCGCGTCCTCCTTAGAGGTTTGCATCTAATGCTGCGTTCATCTTGCGAACTGCCTCTGCAGAAGCTTCGAATTTCGCTTTTTCGTCAGCGGTCAATTCGAACTCAACTACATTTTCCCAACCGTTTTCACCAACAATCACTGGCACACCGATACAGATGTCGCTCTGGCCGTACTCGCCGTCCAACAACACGGAACATGGGAACATTTTCTTCTGGTTACGAACGATGCTCTCTACCAATTCAGCTCCAGCAGCACCGGGCGCATACCATGCAGAAGTACCGATCAATCCAGTCAATGTAGCACCACCGACCATTGTCTCTTTAACCACATATTCTTGCTGCTCTTCCGTCAAAAATTGTGTTACAGGCATGCTGTTGTAAGTAGCGTGGCCGATCAATGGAATCATTGTAGTATCACCGTGACCCCCGATTACCTGACCTTGCAAGTCGTTAGGCGAACAACCGAGCTGCTCGGCCATACGGTATTTGAAACGTGCTGAATCCAAGATACCACCCATACCGATAATACGGTTCTTTGGCAAACCTGAAGTCTTAGAGGTCAAATACGTCATGGTATCCATTGGGTTAGAAATCACGACGATGATGATCTCAGGGCTGTATTTGATCAAATTCTCCGTTACAGTCTGAACGATTTTTGCGTTGGTACCGATCAATTCTTCGCGAGTCATCCCTGGTTTACGAGGAATACCTGAAGTAATAACCGCAACTTTTGATCCCGCAGTCTTTGAGTAGTCGTTTGTCGAACCTACCACTTTAGAATCAAAACCGTTCAACGTTGCACATTGGTTCATGTCCATCGCCTTCCCTTCCGCGAAGCCTTCTTTGATATCAAGAAGAACAACCTCTTGGGCCAATTCGCGACGTACAATGTTCTCTGCAACAGTGGCACCTACGTTTCCAGCGCCAACAACCGTAATTTTCATATGAATTTGGTCTTTAGTTTAATAGCTAGCCCAAAGGTACATCACAAACAGCCGATTAGCACCACCGCCACAGAGAAATCAATGAAGCATTGAAGGCATGATATTTGAGTTCTGTAGCCTACCTTTGCAACTCAAAATTGAGCCCCATGGTACTATTGAAACTCATTGGAATCACTGCACTACTTCTCGGCCTAGGATTTGCCGGAATCGCCATTAAGATTTGGGCAAAAAAAGGCGGCGAGTTTTCAGGAACTTGTGCTTCACAGAGTCCTTTCCTCAATGAAGAAGGCGCCACGTGCTCCTACTGCGGTAAGGATCCTAACAAATGTGAAACGACGTTCGAAAAAATCTAATTCGGCTCGTAGGAACCCCATCCTGAGGTTTTCACCACCTCTAATTCTCCAAATTTGTTGCTGACGATAAAGTAGCCTTCCACCGAGGGCCAACGTTCAATCATCGCCTTGGCACCTACAACCCCCTCTACCATGCAAGCCGTTGCTAAAGCATCAGCTAACATTCCACTGGGTGCAATTACACTTGCGCTTAAAAGATTGCTTATTACCGGCTGACCAGTTTGTGGATCAATGGTATGAACAACCTTTTGACCTGTTTCATCCACCCAGAATTTTCGATAGTTACCGCTAGTGGCCAGAGCCATTGTATCGAGTTGAACGATAGTTTGGAATTGGCCAGCTATACGCTCCTCTTGAGGTTGTTCTATGCCGATACGCCATTTTCGGCCATTTACATTCGTCCCTTTACAAATGACCTCTCCGCCAATCTCCACCAGGAAATTTTCGACCCCTTGTCCGAGGAGGAAATTCGCAACTAAATCCACGGTATACCCCTGCGCTATGGCATTTACATCTATTTCATAGCCCTTAGGAAGTGCATATTTCGATAGTGCTTGCCCAGGAATATTTGCTTTCAAACGCTCATAGCCTATATAATTCATAAGACTATCAACGTTCACATTCTGTTTGTGCTCACCGCCAGAAAAACCCCAAGCTTTGATTAACGGTGCAATGGTAATATCGAAACTACCTTCTGTCAGTTCACTCAACAATATGGACTCTGCAATGACTCCACGAAAATTCTCGCTTAAAAGGATAGAATCTCCGTTGTTAAGTCTCGAGATTTCACTGCTCTCCACCCACAGGCTCATCTCATTATCGACGACCTTGAGAATAGAATCGATTTCGGAACGATAATCAACTCCTGGCGGCACCAAATATTGAATGCTGAATGTACTTCCCTGTGCGGGGCCTTGATTGACCATTTGGACCAATTCCCGCTCGCCTTGGCATCCTACCAAAGCCCAGGCTAAAAAGAGTGCGCTGAGTGTTCTCATAGACTGTAAAAATAAAAAAGCCGCCCCTTGCAGGGCGGCTTTTCTTATGAATTAACCTCCGAAATCATCGAAGCTTACGTTTTCTGGCGGAACACCGAAATCATCGGTCATTTTCAACACCGCAGCATTCATAAGCGGTGGTCCACAGAAGTAGTATTCGATATCTTCAGGTGCATCGTGCTTGCTCAAGTAGTTATCGATCAACGCTTGGTGAACGAATCCTACAAAACCATCACCTTCTGCCTCCATGCTGTCTTTAGCAGTCCAGTTATCCTCGGGTAGTGGCTCAGACAAAACAATGTGGAATTTGAAGTTCGGGAATTCCTCTTCAATCTGACGGAAATCATCGAGGTAGAACAACTCGCGCTTAGAGCGACCACCGTACCAGTAGCTCACCTTACGACCTGTCTTCAACGTGTGGAACAAGTGGAACAAATGCGAACGCATTGGCGCCATACCTGCACCACCACCGATGTATACCATCTCGGCATCAGTCTCTTTGATGAAGAATTCACCGTAAGGACCTGAAATAGTTACTTTATCACCAGGCTTCTGGTTAAATACGAATGACGAACAAACCCCAGGGTTTACATCCATCCATCCACCTTTCTTGCGGTCAAACGGAGGCGTGGCAATACGGATGTTCAACATTACGATATTCCCTTCCGCTGGGTGGTTGGCCATAGAGTATGCACGGAACAAAGGCTCTGGGTTGACCATTTTTAGATCCCATAGCTTAAACTTATCCCATTCTGCTTGGAACTCATCAGGAGCCTTACCCAATTTCGGGTGAGAAGTAATATCAATATTCTTAAAGTCTACAGTCGTTGCAGGTACATCAACTTGGATGTAACCACCCGCCTCGAAGTCTAAGGTTTCACCTTCCGGAAGTTTCACTACGAATTCCTTGATGAATGAGGCTACGTTATAGTTACTCACAACCTCACACTCCCACTTCTTAATACCGAAGATCTCTTCCGGTACCTTGACGTTCATGTCATTCTTCACTTTTACCTGACATCCAAGACGCCAGTTATCAGCGATCTCTTTACGGCTAAAGAACCCGGTTTCTGTTGGTAGAATTTCACCACCGCCATCAACAACCTGACACTTACACATACCACAGGTACCACCACCACCACAAGCAGATGGCAAGAAGATTTTCTGATTGCTCAAAGTCGATAGCAAGGTGGCCCCGCTCTCTACTTCTACATCATCACCATTGATATTGAGTTTAACTGGCCCGCTTGGAGACAATTTTGCTTTGGCCTGCAGCAGGATGGTCACCAACGCGAGGATAACCACAACGAAGACCACTACAGCAGATAAAATTACAGTGCTAGATAGAAACATAATACTGTGCTGTTAGAGTTTAATTCCCATGAAGCTCATAAAGGCAATACCCATCAAACCAGTGATGATGAACGTAATACCCAAGCCGCGCAATGGAGCAGGAACGTTAGAGTAACGAATCTTTTCACGGATAGCCGCAATAGCTACGATAGCAAGGAACCAACCGATTCCTGAACCCAAACCGTAAACGGTAGCCTCTGCAATAGTACCAAAGGCACGCTCTTGCATGAATAAAGAACCACCGAGAATAGAACAGTTTACAGCGATAAGCGGCAAAAAGATTCCTAGAGCGCTGTAAAGTGCAGGTGCGAATTTCTCTACGATCATCTCTATCAATTGAACCATCGAAGCAATTACTGCGATGAACATGATGAACGATAAGAAACTCAAATCTACTTCAGCGAATTCAGGACCCAACCATTTAGCCAACGCTCCTGGTTGAAGTACATAGTTCTCCAACAACCAGTTCACTGGCAAAGTGATGACCAAAACAAATGTTACCGCGATACCAAGACCTACTGCAGTCTTTACAGTTTTCGATACCGCCAAGTAAGAACACATACCCAAGAAGTATGCGAAGATCATGTTCTCGATAAAGATCGAGCGAACAAATAAGTTGATTAATTCTTGAAACATGGCGATTATTTTTCTTCGATGAGTTTAGTGTTTTTCGCACGTTGTGCCCAAATGATCATACCTACTACGATCAAGGCCATCGGCGGGAACAAGAAGAATCCGTTGTTGGCGTAAAAGCCACCATTTGCGATGTACCAGCTCTCTGGAATCACTTTGAATCCCAACAAAGAACCTGAACCGAGCAATTCACGGAAGAACGCCACAGTTACTAATATAACACCGTATCCAAATGAGTTACCGATACCATCGAGGAATGCTTTCCAAGGACCGTTACCCAAGGCGAAAGCCTCGAAACGTCCCATGATGATACAGTTGGTGATGATCAAACCAACGAAAACCGAAAGCTGCTTGCTTACATCGTAAGCAAAGGCTTTTAGGAATTGGTCAACAAGAATTACCAATGAAGCAACTACCACCAACTGAACGATGATACGAATACGGTTTGGAATGAGGTTGCGGATGAGCGAAATCACCACGTTACCTGCCGCCAAAACGAACATCACAGATAGTGACATTACGATCGCTGGTTCCAATTTAACCGTAATGGCCAATGCAGAACAAATCCCCAATACCTGAACGGTGATCGGGTTGTTGTCGTTAAATGGATCCGTAAGGAGTTTTTGGTTCTTCTTAGAGAACAACGACTCTTTAGTTTTTACTTCTGTACTCATAATTAGATGCTTTTGAAGTATTCCGCATATGGCGCCAAACAGTCAGCCAACATGTCGTTTACACCGTTTGAGGTAATGGTACCACCTGAAATCCCGTCTACTGCATAATCACCAGTAGATGAACCCGCCTTAACGACAGAGATGCTCTGGAACATTCCTGCATCAGAGATTTTCTTGCCGGGGAATTGGTCAGTGAACATTGGTGTTGTGATCTCAGCTCCTAGACCTGGTGTTTCACTCTTATGGTCAAAGTTTGCACCGATTACAGTGTTTCCATCAGCATCCAAACTTAGGTAACCCCAAACCGGACCCCAAAGACCTTTACCGCGCAAAGGCACGATGTATTTGGTTGCGCCGTCAATAGAAGCTACATAAAGAGGTACTTCGCGATCCATGTTTGCCTGCTTGATAGCAGAAGCCATGTCAACGCTAAAACCAGTTTCACGATCTTCACTTACGACCTTGCCTCCTTTGATGGTCAAAACTTCAGTGATTACCTTATTGTAGGCAGCCTCCGCACCATCGCGGTCTACCTCTACGCCAACAGAAGACAAAATGCTTTGCATCTTCTCCTGCTTAACGTTGTTCTCTTGCTTTGACTTCAGCCCCAATGAAGCGGCTGAAAGCAATACAGCAACCAAGACAACTAGAACAGTTGCGAAGGTGTACGTATATCCGTTGCTATTTACGTTCATCATTATAAAGTTTAGGCGGTTGCAAGACGTTTAGCACGACGCTTGATATTTGCTTCTACAACGTAGTAGTCAATCAGCGGGGCCATAACGTTCATAAATAGGATGGCCAACATGATACCTTCAGGGTATGCAGGGTTGAATACACGGATCATGATACCGAAGAAACCAGCTAGGAAACCATAGATGAGTTTTCCAGTTGCTGTTTGAGCCGCACTAACAGGGTCAGTCGCCATGAACACCATACCAAACATGAACCCACCCAACATCAATTGGTGGATTGGATTTAGCCCCATGAATTCATTCACTGCGAAAGCGTTGAAAATACCCGCCATCACCAAACCTCCTAGAAAGAAGCTCAACATGATACGCCATGAACCCACGCCTTTGAAAACCAAGAATAAACCACCGAGTAGAATCAAGGCAGCAGAGGTCTCACCTACTGAACCTGGAATCAAACCGAGGAATGCGTTCATTAAAGAGTAGGTCCCACCATCAGCAAACTGTGCCATAACAGCCTCAGTCGCTGGGTTACCCATTCCTTGTCCTACAGTTGTTGCCAAATCCCCCATGGCCGTAGCACCAGAGAATCCATCAACTAATTCACCACCTTTGGTGTTAATCCATACTTTGTCACCCGACATCCAAGTTGGGTAAGCAAAGAAGGCAAATGCACGAGCAGTAAGGGCAGGGTTCAAAAGGTTCATCCCAGTTCCTCCAAATACCTCTTTACCGATCAATACAGCAAAGATGGTACTCACAGCCACCATCCATAGTGGAATGTCTACTGGCATAATCATAGGAATCAACAAACCACTTACCAAGAAACCTTCGTTTACCGGGTGGTTACGCTTCCATGAGAAGAAAATCTCTACACCCAAACCTGCCGCGTAGGTAACGATAATCATTGGAAGCATTTTCAAGGCGCCAAAGAGGAAATTATCCATCAAGGTGCTCTCCTCGCCGATCGCACCATAGTGCAAGCGTCCGATATTCCACATACCGAAAAGCAACGCTGGAACCATGGCGAAAATCACCGTAACCATTGTGCGTTTCAGGTCTATTGCATCGCGAACGTGCGCACCACTATGCGTGGTGTGGCCAGGAACGAATGCCATCGTTTCCAATGCATTGTGCAATGGGTAAAGAAGGTTTCTCTTGCCATTCTTTTCAACGAGCGGTCTAGTCTGGTCGAATATGTTTTGTACAAACTTCATAATATGGCTATTACATCATTTCTTTTCTCATGAAATCCAATCCTTCGCGCACCGTTGACTGCAAATCAATTTTTGATGTACATGCAACCTCAGCTAAAGCGAAATCCTCTGGAACAACCTCATAGATGCCCAACTGCTCCATCTTTTCGATGTCTCTAATCAAGATGCTGCGAAGCAATTGTTGTGGGTAGATGTCCATTGGGATGAACTTCTCGTACTCACCAGTAACTACAAATGCACGCTCTTCACCATGCATGTTCGTGTCTAGATTGTACTTTCTGTTCGGGAACAACCACGCCCAGAAAGCACGGTTCATTGAGAACTTACCGAAACCGGGAAGTACCCAACCAAAGAACTCAGTCTGATTTCCTTCTGGAATAGCCGTGATCTGGCTCTTACCAAAAGACATAAATCCTTCAGTTCCAATATTGATACCCGTGAGCACGTCTCCCGCGATAACACGAGTATTATTGGTGTTAACATGCTGACCGATGAAAGATGCCAATGAAGCACCTTGTTTGATAGTTGCGTAACCTGCATTCATTACTTGAGCACCAGTTACAGCAACCTTGTATGTAGGGTTGTACTGACCAGTTAGAACAGTCTCACCAATTACTGGAAGATCGATGGCATTAACAGTCCAAACGATATCGCCTTTGTTGATTGGGCTCACTTGAGCAATCTGAGCGCCGACCAAACCTTTAGGATGTTTACCTGCAAAACGTATTACCTCTGCACCGGCACCTTCCAAGGCAGCCACTGGAGCATCAGCATCCACGCTAACGTATACTTTCCCTGTAGTCAACTGCTTCAATGCGGCGATTGCTGCATTGAGATGTTCTTCTTTACCGCTGAGTTGGTAAGCGAGATCACCTGCCAAAGGACCACTTTGAATACCGTTGACAAAAATGTCGCGTGGTTGCTCGGTCATGGAAGCCGCAACTCCGTATGGACGGCTAGTAATCAACGCTCCAATCCCCGTGTTGCTGAAATATTCGGCCACCACCTCGCGAGTAGCACCCGATTTCAACGCACCATGGTCAGCATAGGTGGTTTCGGCATCGGCCAAAATAATAATAGCCAAGATTTTGCGCTTTGCACCGCGCTTCACCTCAGCTACTTCACCACTAACAGGAGAGCAAATTTGCACTTCAGGACGGTCTTTGTCAAAGAACAAAGGTTCGCCCGCTTTCACTTGATTTCCAGCCTTCACCGCCAATTTCGGCGTGATACCTGGAAAATCTAAAGGACTAACGGCATAAGTCGAAGCAGATACCACACCCAGATCTTTCTGAGGCGCATCTCCTACTAACTTGATATCGAAGCCTTTACGGATTCTAAAAGTTTGAGACATCGTACTTTAAGTATGATTTTGGGTGGCAAAATTAATATCCAATGCTCGGATTGGCACAAGATTTAAGCACTAATTGTACCTTAGACACACAGTTTTTCTTAATAATGTCTGTTAATAAACTCGTGACTTTAGTCATACTGCTTTTAAGCACTGCCCTTCAAGCCCAAGAATTGAAAGATTCGACGGCCTACGATTACATCAAAACAGTCCAATTTTTTCCCGAGGGTGAGCCGCTCGATTTTGCCGCCTATGAATTGGGCAAAAAACCAGGTCTAGTTCTGAGCTTTGATGATATGGCTTATGAATGGAACAACTACGCCTACCGCATCATTCACTGCAACAAATATTGGGAGCCTTCCGATTTGATGGTCAATCAATACCTCAACGGTTTCGAGGGCAATTACCTCAACCAATATGCCATCAGCACGGGGACCTTTGTGCCCTACACGCACTATTCGGTGAAGATCCCCAACGCAGATTGCCGTCCCATTATAAGTGGCAACTATGTCATTGAGATTTACCAGAATGACGACCCGGAAAATCTAGTCCTCCGCCGTCGATTCATCGTATTTGAGAACTTGACTATTCCGAGCGTGGAGATTATTCGGGCGATGGACCTCAATGAATTCTCTCAGGGCCAACAAATCAACGCCGTTGTGCAACTGGCCGGGTACCAAGACAAGGTCCAAGACCTTTTCGATGATTTAGATTTAAGCATCCTACAAAACCGTCGATGGGACAATGCGATGACCCTGCTGAAGCCGGCTTTTGTCAACGACGGCATGCTTACCTATAATTTTATGGGAGACAAGACTTTTGCGGGCGGCGTGGAGTTTCACTCGTTCGACACAAAGCGACTGAATCAAGTAGGCATGGGTGTAAAGGTCAGTCAACTCGATACGTGCTGGTCGGTCTTTCTTGAAGAGAAAAAAAACAGAAGCATTGCCGTTTATAGCTTTCAAAACGACATCAACGGAAGACGTTTGATTCAACGGGCGGATGTAGGCAATCCCGATCTTGCAGGTGATTATTGTTGGGTAGAGTTTTATCTTGAAAGCGAGGAGCTCGAGGTACCCGTATATGTCTTTGGGCAACTATCGAATTGGAAATTGAAGGATGAATTCAAATTGGATTATGACCCAATTCGAGGCGCTTACCGAGGTAAAGCGTTATTGAAGCAAGGGTATTACAACTATGTGTTCGCACATCCAGACAACACCGGTGCGGCCAGCACGTTGCTCACTGAAGGCTCGCATTGGCAGACTAAAAATGATTACACATTAATAATGTATAACCGTAGTATGGGTATGCGTTATGACCGTATTATTGGCTATCTAAAACCATCATCAGCATTATAATGAAGAAACTATTATCTACGGCTCTTGTTCTAAGCAGCTTAAGTGCATTTTCGTGGGGGCTAACTGGCCACCGTATTGTAGGTCACATTGCGATGGAGCACCTTGATCCAGCCGTCGCCGAGCATATCGTCCAGGTATTGGGTGGAGAAGATTTGGCCATGGTTGCGAATTGGATGGACTTCATAAAGAGTGAACCTTCATATGACAGTCTAAACGCTTGGCACTATTGTACAGTGGAAAGTATTGATGATATTGATGGCCATCACCATCCAGAGCAGGGTGATGTTTGGATGGCCATTGAGAAATTTCTGAATGAAATCGAAACGGGAAAATATAGCGTGAATGAGGCTTTTGCGCTTCGTGCGATCGCCCACCTCATTGGTGATGTTCACCAACCGTTGCATTGTGGCAATGGACAAGACAAGGGAGGAAACGACATCAAAGTTCGCTTCTTTTGGGAAAGCTCCAACCTCCACCGCGTGTGGGATAGCGGCATGATTGATTACTGGAAAATGTCCTACACCGAGTATAGTAATTGGATCATGTGCACTCGATCTGAAGACGAAATCACCCTTTGGAAAAACTCTACAGTAAAGGATTGGGTGCGTGAAAGTGTCGTGGCTCGAGAAGAGTGTTACAAATTTGACGATCCGGACCGTATGGGCTACCGATATATTTATGACCATAGCGATCTGCTCCATTTACGACTCGCTCAAGCCGGTGTGCGCTTGGCCGATGCGCTGAACAAAGCATATGCCGCACGCGGATAATTTTCGCAGTGTTATGGAACAAAAAAGCCGCCCTCGGGGCGGCTTTTTTGTTATTGATGGTCGAGCGCTACGAGCTCGAGCAGTTTAACTATGGTGTCGGTGGCCCATTCCATGTCCTGTACACTCACGAATTCATAGGGGCTGTGGAAGGCATGCTCGCCGGCAAAGATATTAGGACAAGGAAGGCCCATAAAGCTGAGCTTTGAGCCGTCCGTACCGCCACGAATTTTACTTTTACGCAAAGGAAGGCCGCAGGCTTCAATTGCCCTTTCTGCATAGCGAACCACGTGAGGATGCTGGTCGAGAATCTCCTTCATATTGCGGTACTGCTCAGTGATGTTCACTTCGTAAGAGGTTCTCTTTACTGCTTTTGAAGCTTGCTTCGCTAAGGTTTCCAATAATGCTGCGAAATCGACCAATTCCTCTGCCTCGAAGCTACGCAATAACATGGTGATACGCACCTCTTCTACCCCACCGGAAATTTCATAGGGATGCACAAAACCTTTTTCGCCCTTGGTGGCCTCAGGCGCCCATTCTTGTCGTGGCAGTAAACTGAGGAATACCCCAGCTGCTTTCATCGCATTGGCCATTTTCTTGTAAGCGAACCCTGGATGGGTGTTGGCACCGCGGAAAATGATTTCGGCACCATCGGCTGCGAAGGTCTCGTCTTCAATTGATCCTTTGGTAGCTCCGTCCATGGTATAACCGAATTGGGCGCCTAACTTTTCCAAATCCACATGGTCAGCCCCACGACCGATCTCCTCGTCCGGAGTAAATAGGATGCGCATCGCAGCATGCGGAACCTCGGGATTCTGCATCAGGTACTGCGCCGCTGCCATAATCTCGGCCACACCGGCCTTATTGTCTGCGCCAAGCAAGGTTGAACCGTCCGAAGTTATAATAGTATGCCCCTCCATCTCTTTCAGGGGACCGAACTGTTTGGGATCCAAAACGATGCCTCCATTAGGCAAATGAATCTCACCACCGTCGTAATTATGATGCTGCACTGGCTTGACACCTGCGCCGCTATACTCCGGTGAGGTATCCATGTGTGCACAAAAGCACACCACCGGTGCGTCCTTGAGTCCTTCCGAGGCGGGGACGGTCGCATAGATATATCCATTATCGTCCAATTCCACATCCGTAACACCCATAGCCTTTAATTCAGCCGCCAACACACGAGCCAAATCCTTCTGCTTCTCGGTCGAAGGAACCGAACTGCTGTGCGGATCACTTTGAGTATCAATCTGAACATAGCGCTCGAAACGCTCCACCAATGTTGGGTACTTCATAATTATCTTTTGGTATGTAATGATGACGGTACCAACAACGTGCGCACCGCCGTTTCAATCAATATTCTAACGTCCATGAGTACGGACCAATTCTCTACATAATAGACGTCCGCCCGTATCCGCTCATCCAGCAAATCCTTTGAGGCCGCCTCACCACCTCCACGTAAACCGCGAATCTGAGCCAACCCCGTCATCCCCGGTTTCGTCCAATGGCGAATTCCATAGCTCTCCACCATCGAACCGTAAAGCACATGATCCTCTAATGTATGCGGCCTAGGTCCCACGAGCGACATCTGCCCTTTCAACACATTCCACAACTGCGGAAGCTCATCCAAGCCGACTTTGCGCATCCAGCGCTGCAAGCCATTGCTCCGTCCCGTCTGAGCATTAATCGAACGGAACTTCAATACTGTAAAGGCTCTACCCTGATACCCAACACGTTCCTGTCGGAACATCGGCTGACCTGCCCCACTCAAAAACAATAACAAAGCAAAGAGCGGCAACATCCAACTCAAAAAGCAAAGTATTAGCACGAGCGAAAGAACCACATCTGACATTCGTTTCACAAGCGCATTCCTCCAAATCCCCAACGGCTCCTCCCGCTGCGAAAACACTGGTATTCCATCAATACTCTCCATAGCCAATTGACCTGCATAATGTTGCCCCATCTCGGGTACATATCGGAACCGCTTCCCGCGATGCTCCGCCATGGTCTTCAGAGCGTCATAGGCCGGCGAGCCCGGTGGCCAAGCACAGAACACGCCATCAAAATCGCCCGTAAAGGCATGGACCGCGTGGGCGTCATCAAAATACCCAACAACCGTCCAACCCATATCAACCCGATTTTCAAGCAACTTGCCCAAAGCCGATAGCGTCTGGTTCTGTCCGACGAGAAGTATCTTTTGTTGCCAACGTCCCCGAACCAATTGTGCCCTCAAGTAATACACAAACACCAAACGTCCCACCAATGCCAACAGATAGAATCCCGCAAAGTAGGCAGCAAGGAAAATACGGCTATAGTAGTACCCCTTCAAGCCCACCACAATGATGGCAAGTACAGCAAATTGGCTCACTGCAGAACGTAAAACACTCGCCACCACATTACGTTGCTCCAACCCGGCACTGTAGGCAAAAATACCAGAGCTCTGACCCACAGCATACCAACTGATTCCTGTGAGCACCCACAATTGAAGGTAGTAGTTATAGTACTCGGGATTGGAAATGCGAAGATCCTCAAAACGCCACCACCCCACCAGAACAAAGAGTCCGATGAGCAGTACTGCATCCCACAGCATGGTGAAGAGCTTGTAGATATTTGCGCTTTGGTTCTGCATAAACAGGGTGAAAAGATAGTTACTTTTACAACGATGAGCACAACCCAAACACCGATCGTTTATGCACCGGGCATTGGTCCGGACCGCGCTGCCGTTCTGGCCGAGGAATTGGGCATGCACACCATCACCCAACTCTTCGAGCACTACCCTTTTCGTTATGTCGACAAGACGGCATTCGCCACCATTGCCGGACTCAACAAATACAGCGGCGAGGTACAAATCCAAGGACAGATCACCCGCGTAGAGGAATTGGGCAACCCGCGGAGCAAAAGACTTGTAGCTACTTTTACAGACGGAACATCCTTCATCGAACTCGTTTGGTTCAAAGGGGCTAAATGGGTCCGCAAATCTCTAAAGATCGGAGTACCTATTGTGGTCTATGGTAAGGTCAATGATTTTAATGGAAAAAAGAGCATTCCTCACCCTGAAATTTCTGACCCTCAAGCTCAAAATGCTGCTTTAGAACCTGTGTACAGTACCACAGATAAACTCAGTAGAAAAGGACTGCACTCCAAAGGCTTTGGAAAAACCATCGCAGCCTCACTACAGAAATACCTCAGCGAAGTAGAGGATCCTTTTTCTCCGGAGTTTTGCCAGAAAAACAACCTCATCAGCAAACAACAAGCCCTGAGGTGGATACACTTCCCGCAGAATCCACAGCAATTGGAAGCGGCTAAAAACCGAATCAAATTTGAGGAGTTCTTTTTTCTTCAATTGACCCAAATCCGCAATAAAATGCGGAATAAAACGGCCCTGAAAGGCTATGCCTTCGAAGAGGTTGGGCAGATGTTCTTGAATTTCTATAACAATCATTTACCATTCGAACTCACCGGGGCACAAAAACGAGTCGTGAAGGAGATTCGCAGTGATGTACGAACGGGTGCTCAGATGAACCGATTGGTTCAAGGCGATGTGGGCTCAGGAAAAACGATCGTCGCATTGCTCGCAATGCTCTTAGCCATCGACAACGGCTTTCAGGCCGCTATGATGGCGCCTACCGAAATTTTAGCAACTCAACATTTCAAAGGCCTCAAGGAACTCTGCGACCCGGCTGGTATTACGATAGAGCTGCTAACCGGATCCACACCAACGGCAGAACGGGCACGCATTCACCAAAGTCTTCAAGATGGCTCATTACATATCCTCATTGGAACCCATGCATTACTAGAACCAACGGTAAAGTTTGCCAATCTAGGCCTTGCCGTGATTGACGAGCAACACCGTTTCGGTGTTGCCCAACGCGCTCGACTTTGGAAGAAAAACGAACACCCTCCGCACGTCCTGGTAATGACCGCCACCCCTATCCCGCGCACTTTGGCCTTGAGCATCTACGGAGACCTTGATATCAGTGTTATTGACGAGCTTCCACCTGGTCGAAAACCTATTACAACTCTACATCTTTTTGACAAGAACAGGTTAAAGCTCAACGGTTTTATGCAGCGGGAGATTGCTAAGGGCCGCCAAGTTTATGTGGTCTTTCCACTGATCGAGGAAAGCGAAAAATTAGACCTCAAGAACCTTCAAGAAGGCTACGAGCAACTGCTCCGTGATTTTCCGCGACCACAATACCAAATCGCAGTGGTTCATGGCCGGATGAGCGCGGATGAAAAAGAGGGCGAAATGCAGCGATTTGCCTCTGGTAAAGCAAATATCATGGTCGCCACAACCGTAATTGAGGTTGGGGTAAACGTTCCCAATGCGAGCGTAATGGTTATTGAAAATTCGGAACGCTTTGGTTTGAGTCAGTTGCACCAATTAAGAGGCCGAGTAGGCCGTGGTTCTGATGAAAGTTTTTGTGTCTTAATGAGTTCATTCAAACTTTCCAACGATGCTAAAACCCGCATTGAAACAATGGTCCGTACTCAAAACGGCTTCGAAATCGCCGAAGTAGATATGGCCTTACGTGGTCCAGGAGATATGATGGGCACCCGTCAAAGTGGGCAAATGCAATTCAAATTGGCCTCGCTCACCGCCGACGGAAAAATTTTAGCATGGGCACGACACGTTGTGGAGCAATTATTGATAGAAGATTCACAGTTAAATAACCCAAGTCACGCTTCTATTAAAGCGCGATGGATAGCTTTGCATAAGCACCAATGGGGCTGGAACCGAATCTCCTAATCGTATGTCGCCAAAGCGTATTGCTCGCATATTCATCCTTTATCATCGACTCTATCGTTTGACAGGGGCCTATGCCTTCATGCGTGAGAACCTGTTCAACCTTCTGATTAGCATTGGTTTAATCCTCGGAGGAATCTTTGCATTTGACACCTTCGTTGTCGACATCGATGTCGCCGTTGCATGGCTAACAAAGCATCTCAGTGCTCCAGGTCTACTTGGAATCTTTTTCCTGAGCGAGGTTAGTATCGGACTAATAACCCCGGAAATATTAATTCTTTGGGCAGAGGAAACACTCAAGCCTAAATGGATGCTTCTGTTTCTGGCCACACTATCCTATGGCGCGGGTATTACCTCCTATTTCATAGGCCGTTTCTGGTCTACCCGTAAGATCATTCGTGAGCGATTGTTGGAGCGCAATGCAAAAACCATGGACCAATTACGCCGATTTGGTGCCCTGTTGATTATCCTAGCAGCGCTAACGCCTTTACCGTATCCAATCATCTGCCAACTCAGCGGTCTAAATAAGTTTCCATTCCGCATTTTCGCATGGATCACTCTAGTCCGTTTCCTCCGTTTTGTGATCTACGGAGCGCTGCTATATAAGCTCTTTTAAGCATACCATTTTCTACTTTGTAATTGGGCCTCAAAGTGTAACTTTGGGCTTCTTAATTCAAACTGCTTCGCATGAAGATTTCTTACCGCTGGCTAAAGCGCTATTTGGACATCAATCTGGACCCGAAAACCGTAGATGAACTATTAACAGACACCGGTCTCGAAGTAGAAGGCTTTGAAGAAGTCGAATCCATCAAAGGTGGGCTTCGCGGTGTGGTTGTTGGAAAGGTATTGACTTGTGAGAAGCACCCTAATGCCGACAAGCTGAGCTTGACAACTGTAGACCTCGGTAATGGAGAGACGGTGCAGATTGTATGTGGCGCACCGAATGTTGCTGCCGGTCAAACCGTCCCTGTAGCTACAGTGGGCTGCACCCTCTACCCTGGCGGAGAGGAATTGACCATTAAGAAAGGTAAAATACGTGGCGAGGAGAGCCAGGGAATGATATGTGCGGAGGACGAATTGAGCATTGGTACCAGCCATGACGGTATTATGGTTCTCGATGACTCTATTCCTGCAGGAACACCTCTTGCAGAGGTTGTAGGGCTTGAATCGGATTTTGTTTTTGAGATCGGCTTGACCCCAAACCGTACAGATGCGATGGGACATATAGGTGTTGCTCGCGATTTACGTGCGGCAATGGTGGTAAAGGGTTATGAGGTGAAGGAATTGGTCATGCCTTATGGTAGTGTTAAGACTGAAGGATCAAACCCTATTCAACTTTCGATCCAAGATTCAGGTTGCCCTGCTTATAATGGTGCTTATATCAGCGATGTGGAAGTAAAGGAAAGCCCTGAATGGCTACAGAATAGTCTCAAAGCAATTGGACTTACACCAAAGAACAATGTGGTGGATATCACGAACTATGTTTTGCATACTTATGGCCATCCACTTCATGCATTTGATGCTGATCAACTAGAAGGAAATTCGGTTATTATTCGCCCGGCCGAAGCAGGTGAAAGAATCACAGCTTTGGACGAAGTTGAGCATGTATTGACCCCAGAGGACATGGTCATTGCTGATGCAAAGAAACCAGCATGTATTGCAGGTGTCATGGGAGGTTTGATCAGCGGGGTTACCACAAAAACTAAAAACGTATACCTCGAAGGTGCATACTTCGATGCCGTTCGAATTCGGAAAACAGCTAAGCGATTCGGCATTAGTTCAGATGCAAGCTATCGTTATGAGCGCGGAGTAGATCCTAATGCAACACGCGAGGCACATCAGTACGCTCTCTCCCTAATATGTGAGTTAACAGGCGGTAAAGCCAGTGAAGTTGACCGTCAAGGAACCGAAGAATTCCCATGTAATGAAATCACGTTCAGCTTCGAGCGAGTGATGAAGCTCATTGGATTAGAACTTAGCCCAGAAAAGGTGGATCAGATTTTACGTCTGCTCGACTTTAAGATTTTAGTCATGAATGGGGACACGTGGAAAGTTAGCGTGCCAACGAATCGCGTTGATGTTACCAGAGACGTGGATGTAGCCGAAGAAATCCTTCGTATTTATGGATTTAACGAAGTTCCCGTCCCCGACCAGATGCGCATTAGTGTCGCAAAGCATGATCCGAGACCAGGTAAGATTGAGCAAAACACATTGGGCCAATTAACGGGTAATGGTTTCTTCGAAATCATGAACAATAGTTTAACCAGAGGTGCGGATTACGACTCCCTAGCTCCTGAAGTTGTCCCACAGTTGATTGAGATGCTTAACCCGCTGAGCCAAGACTTGAACGTAATGCGTGCGAACCTGCTCTTTGGTGGACTTAACGTTATCGCCTTCAATCAAAAACGTCAAAACCCAAACCTTCGCTTCTTCGAACGCGGAAAAGTATACGGCAAAGGCGCTAATGGATACTTTGAAAATAGCTGTCTAGACCTTTTCATTGCTGGTAACGAAGGTGAACATCATTGGAGAACGAGCGCTACACAAAATGACCTATTCGAGCTTAAAGGCTTCGTTGAAGCCATGCTCAATTCGCTCGGTATTAAGTACACCTTCAACACCGCAGACCATAGCCTTTATGGCGAGTACATGGAGATCAAAGCGCGTAAAACAAGTCTCGGTCACATTGGTTATGTTCATCCAAAAGTGAGCAAGCATTTTGATGTTAAAGGAGGAATAGCCCATGCGAGTTTGAATTGGGAGGTACTGACCAACCTAGTTGTTAGTGCGGGCACTCAGCTCTTCAATGCACTACCAAAATTCCCTAGCGTTCGCCGCGACCTCGCCCTGCTTGTAGATACAGCCACGGGATACGGAGATATAGAAATGGTGATTTCTCAGACAGGCGGATCCCTGTTGAAGAACTGCTTCCTGTTCGATGTTTACGAAGGTGATAAGCTTCCTGCTGGTAAGAAAAGTTATGCCGTTGGAATGATCATCCAGGACGATGAGAAGACCCTCAACGATAAGGCCGTTGATAAACTGGTTGGACGTATCCTTCAGCAGCTCGAGCACCGAACAGGGGCTGTCTTACGGGCATAGGCTATGGTAAAGGTTGCCTGGGCACCCATTTATCATCATCCGCTGCCGGAAAATCACCGTTTTCCAATGGCGAAATACAGCCTGCTTCCGGAGCAATTGATTCACGAGGGCACAATATCACAAGGAAATTTCTTTGTGCCCGAAATGCTTCCTGAAGAACGCATCTTGCGCTCCCACGATGCCAATTATTGGAAGGCTCTGCGAAGTTTGACCTTGGACAAGAAGGCACAGCGAAAAATTGGTTTTCCACTCTCGCAGGAACTCGTAGACCGAGAGCGCATCATTTGCGGTGGTACTGTCCAAAACACAGAGTTCGCCCTTCAATACGGATGCTCCATGAACATCGCAGGCGGCACACATCATGCCTATTATAGTCATGGGGAAGGTTTTTGCATTTTCAATGATATCATCATAGGTGCGCACCACCTCATCGATCAACACGGGTTTGAGCGCATTCTTGTTGTTGACCTCGATGTGCACCAAGGGAATGGAACTGCTGTAATGGCACAAGGTGATGACCGCATCTTTACCTTTTCGATGCACGGGGATAAGAATTGGCCGTATAAAAAAGAAAAGAGCGACCTAGATATAGCACTCGCCGATCAAACTGACGACCGTACTTATTTAAGCACACTTGACCGAAATCTTGGGGCAATTATCGATCAGTTTGAACCCCAATTCATCTTTTTTCAAAGTGGTGTTGATGTGCTCGCTGAGGACAAGCTAGGACGACTCGGGCTGACAGTTCAAGGTTGTCGGGAGCGCGACCTCATGGTGCTAGAGCGATGTGCCCGCAACGAGATTCCAGTCGTTATCAATATGGGCGGAGGTTATTCCCCTGCAATCAGAACAATTATTGAAGCTCACGCAAACACCTTTCGTGTGGCCGCGAATTTGTTCTCCTGATTCATCCGGTCCATAAACAGAAAATATTCACATTTTTAGGCCATAAATTCAAATAGCTGTAATTTGAATTAAAAGTGCCCTAATGCGTATTCCCCTACTCCTTACTACCCTTTTATTCACTCATCTTTCCTTGGCACAGCATCGAATGAAACCTAACAGGTTTTCATATTTAGGTGCCGGAGCCGGATATCCCTATGTTGTTGCAAAGGCCGCATTTGATGTGCAGCCGAACACCTATATCGAACTGCAAGCATTCACTGATGGAGGAAGCATTTGGAAGGAAAACACCCACAACGATTGGCGTAGCGTAACGATTCTCCACGAGTTTGATACACGGCTAGCCATGCTACGAATGGGCGTGGGAGTGGTTCAAACAGAAGAACGTGTAGTTAAGCAAAGTGGAAGCTCTTTTGGTGTCGCCCCACAAATGGCCATCTACCTTCCCATTAATGGTACCGTGGGGCTGGATATTGCCTTTAGCTACCCCATTAGCCCAGCCACTGAGTTGAGTCCGGCCATGATCTTCGGTGTTCAATATAGATTAGGTCGATACGTAAAAGAAAACGGCCTCTACTTTCGCAGAGGCCGTCCATTATTTTGAATTGAGTAAATTATTTACTCAACATATTTCCTAGAGCATTGTCGTAGATGTCTTGGAACGCAGCAACGCTGCCCCAATCTTCATCATCGATACGGATACTTCCTTTAGTTACATGACCCAAAAGATCAAACTCACAGCCGTTCAGCATCATAAGGTCGATGAATTCATCTTTTTTCTCTTCAGAAACAGTCACAATGATTCTGCTCTGGCTCTCACCGAATAATACAGCATCCTTGCGGTACTCTGCAGGTAGGGTAATATCAAAGCCTAGACCTGAAGCCATACCTTTTTCTAGAAGTGCAACCCACAACCCACCTTCGCTCACATCATGAGCACTGTTGATCACCCCTTTACGGATGAGCATCTGAAGTTGTTTTTGATTTGCATATTCTTCCTCAAGATCAAAATATGGTGCAGGGCTCTTTTCGATACCCTGAATATTCACCAAGTATTGAGAAGAACTAATATCATCACGGTTCGAGCCGATCATGAAAATCAAATCACCTTTGCTCTTATAGTCCAAGGTCATGATAAACTTCTTATCCTCAACTACACCTATCATACCAATGGTCGGTGTTGGGAACACTGGGTCTACTTTATCACCAATCTGGGTCTGATTATAGAAGCTCACGTTACCACCTGTCACTGGTGTTTCGAAACGCTCACAAGCAGCACTCATTCCTTTGATACTACCCACAAACTGCCAGTATACCTCAGGATTATAAGGGTTGCCAAAGTTCAAACAGTTCGTTACTGCAGATGGCACACCACCAGAACATGTGATATTACGAGCAGCCTCACTTACGGCAATAGCGCAGCCAACTTCTGGATCGGCATGTACGTAACGGCTGTTACAATCCACGCTCATCGCCAAGGCTTTATTCGTTCCTTTGATGTTTACCACGCCAGCATCTGAAGGAGCATTGGTACTCATGTTAGCAGTACCGACCATACTATCGTACTGCTCGTAGATATAACGCTTTGAAGCAATGTTTGGCAAAGCAACAATCTGCTCTGCTACGGCCTTCAAATCTTTCGGCTCTTCAACCGACTTGATATCGAATTTCTTGTATTCCTGGTAGTAGGCAGGCTCCGACCACTCTCTATGGTAAACAGGAGCACCACCGCCTAGAACGGCACTTTCTGCAGGAAGTGTTCCCATCAGCTCGCCTTTCCAGAAGTAGTTCACAATGCCTCCTTCTGTGACAACACCGATTTCCTCACACTGAAGATCCCACTTGTCGAAGATATCCTTAACAATCTGTTCTTTTCCTTTCTCAACAACGACAAGCATGCGCTCTTGGCTCTCGCTCAACAAGATTTCCCAAGGTTCCATGTCTTGACGGAGTGGCACTTTATCCAACCAGATGTCCATACCGCAATCACCAGCGGCAGACATTTCACATGATGAACATGTAATACCTGCTGCTCCCATGTCCTGCATACCAACGACAGCATCCGTATTGGCCAATTCCATTGTTGCTTCCAACAACAATTTCTCTGTAAAAGGATCGCCTACTTGAACGCTTGGGATGTCGTTTGCACTATCCTCATCAAGATCTTTTGAAGCAAAAGATGCACCATGAATACCATCTTTACCGGTAGAAGAACCGACGATAAATACAGGATTTCCTATACCGCTTGACGTCGCTGAAATCTGCTTGCCTACTTCCACGATACCTGCAGAGAATGCATTAACCAATGGGTTCTGGTGGTAGCTTTGATCAAAGTAAACCTCGCCACCAACAATCGGAATACCGAAAGCGTTACCGTAATCGCCAATCCCTTTGCTCACACCCTTCACCAACCACTTGGTACGGTCTTCTGAAGGCAAACCAAAACGGAGAGAGTTAAGCTGAGCGATCGGACGAGCACCCATGGTAAAGATGTCACGGTTAATACCACCTACCCCGGTTGCCGCACCCTGGTAAGGTTCTACAGCGGACGGGTGGTTATGAGATTCAATTTTAAACGCACAAGCCAATCCGTCACCGATATCGACCAAACCGGCATTTTCCTCACCTGCCTCAACCAACATGTGCGGTCCTTTCTTTGGAAGTTTCTTCAACCAAACGATGGAGTTTTTGTAAGAGCAGTGTTCGCTCCACATAACGCCATAAACGGATAGTTCAAGGTAATTAGGTGTACGACCGAGAATTTCAGTGATTTTGTCGAATTCCTCTGGAAGTAGGCCCATTTCTTTGGCCTGATCTACGGTTGCAACGGCTGTGCTATTCATTATTGAAGATAATTTGTGCAAATTTAGGCAATCTAAAAGCAACACCTTTGAAAACAGCATCGAATCTTTCCCACACTTTAGGCCTATTCCTTGTTTATAACCTACTACTCTGCTTCGCTCTTATCAGTTGCACCCCTGAAGTCGAATATGATTTGGTACTGAAAAATTTCGTGCTCCACAGCTCTGACCCTTCACTTAGAGACTTCAAGCCCACTTTTATCGGTATCAAAAACGGCAAGATTGCTTCTATCGCGGAGGTGAATGAAAATTCGAATTGGTCACCGAGCAGTAAAACAACGGTGGACCTAAAAGGGCAGCATTTGTACCCGGGTTTTATCGATGCACACGGGCATTTGTTCGGTTACGCACGCACCTTGAGCACCGTCAATCTAGTGGGTGCACAAAGCAAGGAAGAATGTGTGAATCGGATCCGCGAGTATGTTGATGCACACCCTGAAGCGCTATGGATTATCGGGAGAGGATGGGATCAAAACGATTGGCCAGAGAAAAGCTTTCCTACGGCAAAGGATTTGGATGTTTTCCAGGGCAAAATGATCTATATGACGCGAATTGACGGTCATGCCGCTTGGGTTAATCAGGAAGTCCTCGATGCCTTCGAGATTACAAATGAGACCACCATAGGAGGTGGAAGTGTGAAGGATGGCGTGCTCGTGGATAACGCCGAATCCTTGGTGCACATCCCTCCAATGAGTACTGTTTTTTGGCGGGCTGCACTGCTCCAAGCTCAGGACAGTTTGGTTAAATATGGCTTGACCGCGATGACTGACGCAGGGCTCTCCAAGGACCAGATTCTTTTGCTTGACTCGATGCAGGAGGAGGGCATGTTCCACCTTCCCATAAACGCCATGATCTCCAATACCGAAGTTGATCTGAGGTATTTTGAAGAAAATGGCCCAATAGAAAAGCCTTTGCTTAGGGTTAAAAGCGTGAAGGCCTATCTAGACGGGGCTCTTGGTTCGCGAGGTGCCCTTCTACGGGCGCCCTACCACGATTTGCCCGACCATTATGGGTTGCCGTTGTTGAGCCCAGTGGAGTTAGAGGTGCTGAGGGATCGTTGTTTGGCGAACGGATGGCAACTGTGTGTGCACGCCATTGGGGATAGTGCACATCACGTGCTGCTAGAGAGTTTGTGGGAATTGGACACGGAAAAAGACCTTAGATTTCGGGTTGAACATGCCCAAATCATGACGCCGGAGGATAGTGCCTATTACACGCATCCTAATATTATTGCATCCTTGCAGCCTACTCATGCGACCAGTGACATGTATTGGGCGGAGGAACGTCTGGGGCACGAGCGCATTCACTATGCCTACAGCTACAAGCGTATCTTTAACAGTGCAGGCGGGCGTGTGGCTTTCGGGACTGATTTCCCTATCGAACATATTGACCCATTGGAGACCTTTTTTGCAGCAACTACCCGTCAAGATCATGAACATTGGCCCGAGGGTGGGTTCTTGCCGAAGCAACGCGTGAGTGCGGAACAAGCCCTGGATGCGATGACTCGAGGAGCAGCATACAGTGCCTTCGCGGAGGAACACTACGGCTCTATTGCTATAGGACAATTGGCCAATTTCACGCTCTTAAACGCGAACATTCTAACAGAGAACCCAAGCAATCGCGAGAACGTTCGTGTAGTTCGAACCATAGTCGCCGGCGAGGTGTTATGGTCTTCGGAGGATTAAATGGCATGTAGACATTTTTATTATCTTCCGACCTCGCTTACACAACAAAAAACATTGAATATGACTCAACCGACGAGATTATTTGATTTCCCCCGCTACCAGCAAGAGAACTTTCCTTTGGAAGTAATGATGAGCTCCGTGGTGGGCGGTGAATGGAAAAGCTATAGCACTTCTGAATTTATTGACGCAGTTAACCAGGCCAGCCGTGGACTTCTTGAGCTGGGCGTGAAAGCTGGCGATAAAGTCATCCTCATAGCGCACAACAACCGCTGCGAATGGAACATTATGGATATGGCCTTGTTGCAGATTGGTGCTATTGACGTGCCGGTCTACCCGACCATGACCGAGAGCGATTACGAATACATCTTTAACCATAGTGAAAGTATATACGCATTCGTAAGCAATGATGAGCTCTACGAGAAAGTCAGCAATGTTTTGGACAAATGTCCTAAGATGAAGAAGGTGTTCTCTTTTGAGCAATACGAGGGTAAAAACAATTGGTCAGAAATGATGGAATTGGGCGCCAATTCAGACAAGCAATCCGAAGTTGAAACCCTCATGAAGGCCGTAAAGCCGGAAGACCTAGCCACTATTATTTACACTTCAGGAACCACAGGACTTCCAAAAGGTGTGATGCTCAGCCACAAAAACGTGACAACTAACGTATTGGCTTCATCGCCGCGCATTCCTGGTATCACGAAAGGAAAAGCTCGTGTGTTGAGCTTCCTTCCTGTTTGTCACAGCTTTGAGCGCATGATCCAGTACCTATATATGTACAATGGTGCGAGCATTTACTTCGCACAGGCCATTGAAACCATCAAAGAGGACCTTAACATGGTGAAGCCAACCATCTTTACCGCTGTTCCGCGCTTACTCGAGAAGTTCTTCGATGGTATCGTCGCAAACGGTACAGCTGCCGGCGGTGTGAAAAAGGCCATTTTCGAATGGGCAGTAGGCCTCGCGTTGAAATGGGAACCGGCTGGAGCAAATGGCGGCTTCTACCACTGGAAATTGGGAATTGCAGACAAACTCGTCTTTAGCAAGATTCGTGAGAAACTTGGAATGACTGAGATCGCTGCGGTTGCTTCTGGTTCTGCAGCTTTGCAGCCGCGTCTCGCGCGCTTCTTTAACGGGATCGGGGTAACCTTGTTGGAAGGATACGGATTGACCGAAACTTCACCGGTAATATCGGTTAATACAACTGCGCAGCCGGGTATGATCAGAATTGGTTCTGTAGGTAAAGTCATCGACGATGTTGAGGTTAAAATCGCTGAAGACGGTGAAATCCTTGCCAAGGGTCCAAATATTATGATGGGCTACTACAAACAAGAGGACCTCACAGCAGAAGTGATGACGGGTGAATGGTTCCACACTGGCGATATCGGTGTGGTTGAAGACGGCTTCATCCGCATTACCGACCGTAAGAAGGAAATGTTCAAGACCTCTGGAGGGAAATATGTAGCGCCGCAGCTCATCGAAAACGAATTGAAGTCTTCGCACTTAATCGAACAAAGCATGGTGCTCGGCGCCGGCCGCAAGTTCCCATCGGCTATCGTAGTCTTGAGCGAAAGCGGTGTTCACGAATGGTGTAACCGCCACGATATCAAATTCACATCTTTAGCTGAAATGGCAAAAGACCAACGCATTATTGACCGTGTTTGGCAAGATGTTGAAAAAGCCAATTCCGGATTCGGTAAGTGGGAGCAGGTGAAGAAAGTCATCGTCGATGTCGATCCATTCTCTGTAGAGAACGGTTGTCTCACACCAACTTTCAAACTTAAGCGCAAGCCTATCCTCGCGAAGTACGAGGAGCAAATCGAAGGATTGTACCAAGACTAATATCAAAGGCCTTGAGGCCCGCAAAAAATCCCCGCCGTCGGCGGGGATTTTTTTACCTCCTAGTGCAGCTAAGACCGCAACACAAAACCTTATCACCACAGCACGTGCCTTCCTCTCCAGCAACAGGCTCTTTCTGGCTGCCATTGGACTACCTGTTAGTACAGAACAACAAAAGCCCCATCCTAATCTGGAAGGGGCTCAAAGCGGGCCATATACACCGAAACAAAAAAACCCACCTCTTTCGAGATGGGTTCGAATGATCTTTACACTGTT
>JBEAQE010000026.1:0-33113 GCA_041164065.1 Bacteroidota bacterium
TTTTCATTTTTAATGAGTCTACGGCTACAAATACTTCGCAGCCCAGCTCTCGCTCAAGGCCAAGGTGCCGTCCCCACTCTCGCCTAAAGTAGCGGCTAGGGTGTTGACTACACGGGTAGATCCATTCACCTGACCTGAGGCAATGGCTTCTTTGAGCTCAGTAGGGGTGTAGCTGGTGAAGCTATGGTCCTCGTTGACCACGTGCACGAGCATGCGGTTGAAGAAATCAACGCCGTGCTTCGCTCCAAATTCCTGAAGCAAGTGCACGCTCTTATCAATACTGCAGCCTGTGGCTTGCTGGGTACTTTCGTCTACAGCGATCACCAGGATCTGATCATTCATCCAGCGGTAGGCCGCACTCAGTGCCGTGCCGTGCGCTTTCCAATCCGCCACGAAGGAATCCATGGTCTCCTTTAGGGCTTCACTCTGTACTGCGCTGAGCGGTGATTTTAATCCATAGACCCACATTCGGCTCTTGGGATTCATTTGTTGCATAGACATAGCTTACAATTCTTCTGCGAGGGCTATCATTTCCGCGAGGTCTAAAACCTGCACACTGCCTTCCTTTTCGTGGTGCTTCACACCGTCCGTCAACATGGTATTACAGAATGGACAGCCCGCAACGATCACTTCTGCCTTAGTATCAAGGGCCTCACCAGCGCGCTCATGGTTGATTTCACTGGTTCCCTTTTCACTTTCTTTGAACATCTGTGCACCACCGGCACCACAGCAAAGCCCATTGGATTTACATCGGCGCATTTCGCGAAGTTCGATGTCGAGTTTTTCGAGCAGCTCACGTGGGGCCTCGTATTCATCGTTGGCACGGCCTAAGTAACAGGGATCGTGGAAGGTGATTTTTCGACCTTTGAAACTGCCGCCTTCGATTTTGAGGCGCCCTTGACGAAGGAGATCGTTTAGGAATTGGCTATGGTGCTGAACCTCATAGTTTCCGCCCAATTCCGGATACTCATTCTTCAGGGTGTTGAAGCAATGTGGACACGTGGTGACAATGTGCTTGACCTGGTAACCGTTCAGAATTTGAATGTTCATCATCGCCTGCATCTGGAAGAGGAACTCATTTCCGGCGCGCTTCGCAGGGTCGCCCGTACAGCCTTCTTCCGTACCCAAGACTGCAAAGCTTACACCTACATGGTTTAGGATTTTGGCAAATGCTTTGGTGATTTTCTTCGCGCGGTCGTCAAAGCTTCCAGCACAACCCACCCAGAAAAGGACTTCGGGTGCCTTGCCTTCGGCAGTCATTTGCGCAAGTGTCGGAACATTCATGCTCATGAAGCAGGTTATATTAGTCTTTGAATACTTGGATGGTGCTTTCCTTCTCCACAAGATCGGTGAACTTTCCAACAAAGCGAGTGGCGCGAACTACGTGGTTATCCACCCAATGGTAGTTTCCTCCGCGTGGTTTGCCCATGAGCAAGCCGTGCCATTGGAAGCCATGCTCTTCGAGCCATTGTTCTGTTACCGCGCGATGTTCTTCTGTACGAGAGGTAAAGAAGGTGATGACGTGACCTTCGTCGTACCACTTGTTCAGCGTTTCTAGGGCGTCAGGGTAGACATTTGCCGTTGCCATACGCTCTGGTTCTTCATTGGGAATATCGTCACAAATGGTGCCGTCGATATCAATGAGATAATTCTTCACCTCTTTTGGTAGCACAGGACTTACCTTTTGACCATCAGCTGAGGCTTCTTTAAGGAGTTTTTCGATGTGGTCGTTTGCGTTTTTTTGCATTGTAGTTGATTTACGCAGTTGAAGAATATCTGTTTGTATTTGGGTCGTTTTTATTCGTTGATCCAATTCGCCCGATCCATCTGAGAGAACGGCCAAGGGGCGCCATTGTTTTCAACGTTACTCATCATGGCGTTCAATTCCGCCGGTGCGCTACTTTCCTCCATAGTGGCGTAGTTGCGCAACTTCATGATAATATTTAGTGGATCAATATCCACCGGACAGGCTTGAACACAAGCATTACAGCTGGTACAGGCCCAGAGCTCTTCCTGGGTAATATAATCCCCTAAAAGGCTTTTTCCGTCGTCCTGGAAGGTGCCACCATTGGTATCCATGTTGCGTCCTATTTCGTCAATACGATCACGCGTATCCATCATGATCTTACGAGGACTCAGCTTCTTACCCGTTAGGTTCGCGGGACATGAACTTGTACAGCGCCCACATTCGGTACAGGTGTAGGCATTCATGAGATTGGCCCAAGACAAATCCGTAGCATCCTTAGCTCCAAAACGCTCTATATGTGCGTCCGCGTCCGGTGCAGGGGCCGCAAATGGATCGGCATTTGGGTCCATCATCAACGCTACTTCTTTGGTCACAGTAGGGTTGTTCTCAAAACGGCCCTTCGCCTCGAGGTTGGCATAATAGGTATTCGGGAAGGCTAGAAGAATGTGAAAGTGTTTGCTGTACGGGAGGTAATTCAAAAATGAAAGGATTCCGAGAATGTGTACCCACCAGAAAAAGCGTTCGAGCAGGTGTAATGTACCATCGCTGAAACTAGCCCATAGTGGTGCAAAGGCTTGTGAAATGAAGAAGTGATGGTGTGCATCAGCAAAATTTGCCTCGATGGCATTCATACTGAGGAAGGCCACCATAAGTGCCACTTCAATGTAGAGGATGGCATTGGCGTCTTTGAAAGGCCAACCCTTCATCTCCGGCTTATGGAAGCGGGCCAATTTCAGCACATTACGACGCCACCAGAAGACCACAACTGCGATGATGGTCAATACGGCCAATACCTCAAAGAACGAAACAATCACGTCATAGGCACTACCCAGAAAGGGGGAGAAGAAGCGATGCGTCCCGAAAATCCCATCAATGATAATCTCCAGCACCTCAATGTTGATGATGATAAAGGCTGCGTAGACGATAAAGTGTAATGCGCCGGCCACTGGACGGGCTTGCATTTTACTCTGACCAAAAGCCACACGCAACATATTATTCATTCGGTCTTTGGGCCGGTCTGAGCGGTTGATGTCCTTTCCTAGTTTAATGTTGCGAGCGATGCTGCCCACCTTTTTCGAAAAGGTGCGAATGGCAAAGAATAGCGCGGCAACAAAGACGATATTATCGATCCAGTTCATCAGTCGTTGAGTTTACGGTCCAATTCTCTCTCGATCGCCTGGATTTCTTCCTCACTGTACTTCGCACGAGTTCCAAACACGCTTAAATGCAGGTACTTGTTCGGGTTGTACTTAATATCCAGAAGCAGTCGGTTCAAATTCTCCGTAGCATCTTTCATGTTCGAATAGACATCTTCGTCGTAAATCAGTTTGTGGGCGCTACCATTACCACCTTCCAGCTCTGCCAAGAGATTGTCGAAGCGCGCAGTGATGCTTTCAAGATTGTTCACAGTTTCTGTGAGCTTCGCTTTACTCAAGCTGTCTGAAATCGCTTCCAAATTTGTGATCGTAGCGCTAATATCACCACTACGCGCAGCCAATTCCTCACTCAACTCGCGGAAATTCGTACTAATGGCATCAAAATTATCCTTGTTATTACTCAAGTAATCGCTGATATCTGCAGCACTGTGTTGCACACTCATAAAGGTTTTATCGATGCTCTCAATAGTGCTTTTGAAGTTGTTTGACACGCGCTCATCCATGAAGCCAGAGGCCAAGCCGATAACCGTATCCAAGGTACCCAACAATTGCTCTGTACGGGCCTTAATTGGAGCCAGCTGCATATTTACCTCTTCAGTTAGATCGCGTTCTGCATCGGCTACCAAGGTATCACCACTCAATGCCAATGCCGCTCCGGCCTTAGGATGAAGGCTGATACTTTTCTCTCCCATGATCGAGGCTGAATAAATGCGGGCGACGGTACCTTTAGTGATAGGGAAGTCATTATTAACCTTCAGCGTAACCATAAGTTTACCACTTCCCCCGGGCACAAACTTAATATCGCTAACCTGACCAATGCTGTAGCCGCTGATGGTTACAGGACGGGTTGTGATCAATCCTTCGACGTTGTCGTAGAACACATAGAATTTCTGTTCCGGGCTGAAAACGTCCTCACCTTTCAGAAAGTTCACTCCCCAGTAGAGGAGGAAAAATCCAAGAAAGAGGGACAAGCCAATTTTAAATTCTGTTCTCAAGATGCTGTTGGTTTTTTGCTAAAATACGTTAAGGTTGTCGCTTTTTCGCCTCCCCGAGGTCAATTTTACGGCCCTTTTCAAAGGCGACGAGATAGGCGTCCGCATAGGTTTTTTGAACCTCATCCTTCCATCGGGCGGCTTCTTCATAGCTGAAGATCTTACCGCTGTAATATTTAAACAGTCCGTACTGCTCCTCTTTCCAGACTCCCTCGAGACCCTTAAAGTTCTGAGGGACACACTCTAAATCAGTTCTACTTACAGCGATTTGTACACTGAAATAGAGGGGACTAAGGGCATTTTCATTCATCGCACGAATGGGGGAGTTTGCCGTTTCATTTTGGGCACTAGAGATTTGTTCACCACGATCCATCGGCATCTTGGAATCTACTCCTTCAGAAGAAGGAGTTTTTTCAGGTACCTTAGAAGGTGTTGGTTCGGCTATTTTCTTCTCTAGAACTTCTAAAACTGTGCTCTCCTTTTCCTGAGCACTTTGCAACATGGCGTCCCTATTTTCACGCTTGATCTTGTACTCTTTAATTGCGCGATATATCGCGCTGGCTAACAGTTCTTTACCCTGTGTACTTTGAAGAAAATCTTCTTCTGCACTGTTTGTGAGAAAGCCCAATTCTATGAGCAATGCAGGCATGGTAGACCCACGCAAAACAGCCAAGGGTTGCTGCTTCACCCCGCGGTTGCGGCGCTTAACACGCTGCTCAAACTGGTTTTGAATTTCATTAGCAATGCTGATACTCTGCTCTAGGTACGCGTCTTGGTACGCACGAAGTGCGATAATGGTCGCAGGATTACTTGCGTCCAATTCCTGGTAGTTGCTTTCCCAGTTCTCTTCCAACATCCTTGACGCATTCTCTAATTGCGCGGTTCGGTTTAAACGTTGGTCTTTTTCACCCATCCCCAACACAAAGCTTTCAGTTCCATAGGCGCTGTGGTTGTCGTTGGCGTTACAGTGGATTGAGATAAAGAGATCGGCATTCGCACGGTTGGCAATAACCGTACGTTGGTATAGCTCAATAAAACGGTCGTCCGATCGGGTTAAAACCACCTTTGTACCAGGTAAATTTTCCTCTACGTACTTTTTAACTAACCGGCTCACATCAAAGCTGACATCCTTTTCACGCTCTTTATAGCGTCCTGTACCCAAGTTTCCTGGATCTTTTCCACCGTGTCCTGGGTCAATAACGATGATGTTTACGCCCTCATCGTCAGGCATAAAGGGACGAGGATTGAACGCAGCAGCCACAGTAAAAATAACCGCGAGTACGGCGATTTTAAATCCTTTAAAACTTGAAGGGCGTATACCACGCTGCATGAACAATCGTTTTTTAGCTTTGATACTTACTTGCAAATTACGTACCTGGGTGTTGCAGCGGTCCATTTTTCTAGTGATGTTACTCACATTTTATGCACGATTTACCGTCGTTGCACAGGACCGTCCTATGACCTATCATGCCGAGGATACGATCCTCACGAACCTTGAGGATGGCACGGTGGAATTGTTCAACAGCGTACACATCACCTTTGGAGAAACGACCCTCGATGCTGGTTACGCAAAGATCTATTTAAATGAGTCAAGGGTAGAGGCTAGAGGTATAAAAGATGCTTCAGGTTCGGTGGTTCAACTACCTGTTTTTGAGGATGGTGGACGCACTTTTTACCTAAGCGAAATTGCCTACAATTGGCAAACGGAAAAGGCAAAGATTTCCGAGGTCCTGACTGCCGAGGGACAAAACTTCCTGAATGGTGATCGAGTAAAGAAAGTAGACTCCAACACCCTCTACATGGCCGGCACGGGCTTTACGACGTGCTCGCACGAGGAGCCTCACTTTCAGATCAAGACCAATAAGAGTAAAATCATCGTTGGGGAACGCATTATCACAGGACCGGCTCACATGGAATTCTTCGGCATTCCTACACCTATTGTCATCCCTTACGGGTATTTCCCCACAAATATTGAGAAGCCGAGCATTACAGGCCTTTTGATGCCCAGCTTCCAAAACTCTCCAACGCAGGGAATGGGCATCGTCAATGGTGGATGGTATTTTCCGATTAATGAATATATGGACCTTGCTGTTCGCGGGGATTTATACCTGCGAGGTTCGTGGGCTTTGAATGCCACGACCAATTACCGAAAGCGATATAAATACAGCGGTAGCTTTAATGCCCAATACCGAAATATAAAACAGGGAATCCCTCTATATGAGCCATTTGGCCGTTATTCAGTAAACAAGAACTTTAGTATTAGATGGTCTCATAACCAGGATGCCAAAGCACACCCGACACGCCGTTTCAACGCCTCGGTAAACCTGCAAAATCCCAATTTCTTTAAGAACAGCGCCAACCCGGATGATTTGTTGACTGGATCGATGACGACCACGAACAATACGATGAACTCGAGCATCACTTATAATCAAAAGCTTGGCAAGGCGAATTTGGTTATGAGTGCCAATCACAGTCAGAACAACGGGACGCAGGATTTCACAACCAATCTTCCTAAGGCTTCATTGAATGTACCGCGTTTCTTCCCATTCAAGACGAATGATGGCAAGAGTCAGTGGTATGACAAGCTGGGGGTGAACTACAGCACCGTAGCCGAGAATCGAATTAAGGGGAATATCGCTGACATTTCAGAGAAATTGGACTCGATAGCGGGCTATAATCTATCGGACGCCTTGCGTGAGTACGGACAATATGGGGTGAAACATTCGGCATCGATGAGTACGAATGCGACACTGCTCAAATACATCACGTTTAGTCCTTCGGCTAATTTTACCGAGCGTTGGTATTTTCAGCAGTACGACTATGCGTTCGATTCCACGTTAAACAAAGGTGTCCTAATGGATACTATCAGTGGGTTTACCGCAGTTCGTGATTTTGGTTTCAATGCTTCGCTCAACACGAAGATCTATGGAACATTCATGTTCCAAAAAGGTCCGGTGAAGGCTGTACGTCACATGATCACCCCGAGAGCAACGGTGAACTTCCGTCCTGATTTTGGGAATGCTTATTGGGATTACTATCAAACATTCACCGATACGTTGAATAAATCCTTGTATTACAACCGATACAATGGCTTTTTATACGGTTCACCGGGACGAGGCAGCAATGGTTCCATCACCTTCGATTTAGACAACAACCTGGAGGCTAAAATTGCCGTTCGGGGGGATACGACCGGCGAGGTAAAAAAGGTCAAGATCTTCGACCGATTGAACTTCAGCACCAACTACAACCTTGCTGCTCAAGATGGCTTTAATTGGAATATCGTTCGAGCAACGGCGGCGAGTACACTACTCAAGGGTAAGCTGCGTCTGAGTTACCAGGGCCAATTCGATCCTTACGGTTACAATGCCGCGGCCGAGCGTGTGAACACCATGGCCTTCGCCTTAGGCCAAGCCCCTCTGATCCACCGTACCTCTCAATTTTCCGCGAGTACCTCCATAAAGAGTCATCGCAAATCTCGCGAGGCCGTGACCTATGAGCAGCGTGGTGGTGGATTTACCCAAGGGGATATCGATTACTTCAATTATCCTGAGGTTGTTGGTTTGCGCAGTGACTGGGATTTGCGATTGAATTATGACGTGCGCATATTGACCAAAGTTGTTGCAGGAGTGGAGGGGAGAGATGTACCGGATTTTGTGCACAGCTTTTCGGCTCATGCGGTGAGTATTCAAGGGAACTATCGACCGACGGATAATTGGTCCATCAACTACAAGACCGGTGTAGATCTGGCACAGCGGACCGTTGGATTCACCACCATCAATGCCACACGCGATTTACACTGTTGGGAGATGCGTTTTTCATGGGTCCCCTTCGGAACGACGCAAAGCTACATGGTCGGCATCAATCTGAAGAACCAGCAGTTCCGTCAAGTGAAGGCCCAGCGTCGTCGTACGGCTATTGATTTTTAAGAGGCTGTGTGTTGGTGTTGGCGTAGGAATTGGACCCAATTCCCAATCATCTTCAATCCTTCTGGGGTCAGAATGCTTTCAGGGTGGAATTGGACTGCGAACGCCTTCAAATCCGCGTTTTCCATTACCATCGGTGCCTCATCATGAAGGGCCCGTGCCATCACTGTCCATCCGCAAGGCAAGCTGCTCTCTTGAACCGCCCAGCTGTGGTATAGGGCCACCTGGAAATCTCGAACACCTTGCAATACTAAGCTACCTTCTGCGGCCTCAGTTGGTGCCATACAAACCGCGCGTCCGTGCATGACGCCGTCGCGATTGTAAAGCATGCCACCGTCTGCTTCCGCGAGCGCTTGCATCCCTAGACATACACCAAAAATGGGAATTTGGCCTTTGAATACCTCAATCATTTCCATCAAGCGGCCGCTCTCCTTGGGGAGTCCAGGGCCTGGAGAGAGCATCATACCATCGTAAGCTTTGGGGTCAGCCACTATCTCGTCCAGACGTGGATCATCATTTCGAATCACGTCCACCAAACAGTCCAACTGCTCCAAGTAATGGACCAGGTTGTAAGTGAAGCTGTCGTAATTGTCGATCAAAATGACTTTCATGCCGCAAAGATGGTGTAATTTCGAAAGGAACAAAGGACAAAAGACCATGAAAAAAGCTATCGAAGGCAAAGGGCTGGCACCTGCCATTGGCCCATATAGTGCGGGAGTACAGTGGGGCAATATGATTTTTACTTCTGGGCAGATCGCCATGGATCCACACACTGGTGAGTTGTGCACATCGGAGGGAATCGCTGTGGAGACTGAACGCGTGTTGAGCAACTTACAAGCTGTGTTGCTCGCAGCAGGTACCGATATGAAATCTGTGGTGAAAACCTCCATTTTTCTTTCGGAAATGGATCATTTTGGGATCGTGAATGATGTTTATGGTCGTTATTTTCAGGAGCCATACCCCGCGCGCGAGACCGTTGCGGTGAAAACTTTGCCGAAAAATGTCAATGTGGAGATATCCTGCATAGCAATGCGGAAAGAATAACCTTTAGGTACTAAATTGCACCTTCATTAAAAACACATCGTAATGGATTTTGACATTATCGTAGTGGGTTCCGGACCCGGTGGTTATGTAACTGCAATTCGCGCATCACAACTCGGTTTTAAAGTAGCCGTAGTTGAAAAAGAAAACCTCGGTGGGGTTTGTTTGAATTGGGGTTGTATCCCAACAAAGGCGCTTCTAAAAAGTGCACAAGTTTTCGAATACGTGAAGCACGCTTCGGACTTCGGAATCACTGTGAATGAGTATGATAAAGACTTCGGCGCTGTAGTAAAGCGTTCACGTGAGGTGGCCAACGGCATGAGTGGTGGTGTCCAATTCCTCATGAAGAAAAATAAAATCACCGTCCTCAACGGATACGGAAAGGTTCAACCGGGTAAGAAGGTTGCTGTCACCGACGCTGATGGAAAAGAAACAGTATACGCGGCGAACCACATCATCCTTGCTACAGGTGCTCGTTCACGTGAGCTTCCTAACCTTCCACAAGACGGCAAGAAGATTATCGGCTACCGTCAAGCAATGACTTTAGAATCACAGCCAAAGAAGATGGTCGTGGTAGGTTCAGGTGCTATTGGAATCGAGTTTGCCTACTTCTACAACAGCATGGGAACAGAGGTGACTGTGGTGGAATACATGCCGAACATTGTTCCGGTGGAAGACGAAGAGGTGAGCAAGCAGCTCGAGCGTACTTTCAAGAAGGCTGGTGTTAACGTGATGACCAATGCTGAGGTGACCCATGTTGACACAGCGGGTGAAGGTTGCGTGGTGACCATCAAAACAAAGAAAGGTGAAGAGAAAATCGAAGCAGACATAGTGCTATCTGCCGTAGGTATCACACCGAATATTGAGAATATCGGTCTTGAGGATGTAGGTATTGCTACTGACCGCGGCCGTGTCATGGTCAATGACTTCTACCAAACTAATGTTCCAGGATATTACGCAATCGGTGATATCGTGAAAGGTCAAGCGTTGGCTCACGTAGCTTCTGCAGAAGGTATTTTGTGTGTTGAGAAAATTGCTGGCCACAACGTTGAAGCTATCGACTACAACAATATTCCTGGCTGTACGTACTGTTTCCCAGAAATTGCTTCTGTAGGTTATACGGAGAAGGCTGCTAAAGAAGCTGGTTATGAGTTGAAAGTGGGTAAGTTCCCATTCTCTGCATCCGGTAAGGCTTCTGCTTCTGGTCATAAAGATGGCTTTATTAAGGTGATCTATGATGCGAAGTATGGTGAGCTCCTTGGTGTACACATGATCGGTTCTAACGTTACGGAAATGATTGCTGAGGCAGTTGTTGCTCGCAAGTTGGAGACTACAGGTCATGAAATCCTAAAAGCAGTTCACCCGCACCCAACTCTCAGTGAGGCATTCATGGAGGCAACAGCTGCGGCTTACGACGAAGTAATCCACTTGTAAAAAAGGATTCGATAAAAATCAGGAGCCGCCCCAACATTTGGGGCGGCTTTTTTGTTCTTTGTACTATGCAGCCAACCATTGAAATCAACAACGTCAAATTTGCCTACGGCGCAAAGACCTTTACTTTCGGATCCGCGCAGATCAATCCCGGAGAGATTGTGGTACTCGTAGGTCCTTCAGGTTCGGGTAAAAGCACCTTAATGAAACTCTTGCGCGGGGAATTGGATCCCGTAACAGGTTCGGTGAGCATTTTGGGCGAGCCGGTTAAGACGCGTAAGAATAGCTTGGTACTCGATGAGAGTAAGGCGGGATGGGTTCCTCAGCTCGATGATTTGCAAAATATGATGTCGGTGGAAGAGAACATCGGTTTCCATATCCTCCGCATGGAATATGAGGAGCGCATGGCTCGAATCGAATCACTGAAACAGGCGTTACATTTAGAAGGTGTGGGAGGGCAACTGGCTCGAACGCTAAGCGGGGGACAAAGACAACGCGTAAGTATTGCAAAGGCCATGGCTAACCGCCCACCGGTGTTGCTTATGGACGAGAGCTTGGCCCAACTAGATTTGCGCACAAAGACTTCACTGCTTTTGGATTTGAAGGCGATGGTGCGTACCGAAGGGGTGGCGGCGCTATTGGTTTTACATGATCCTGCAGATGCGCTGCTGATTGCGGATGTGTTGTGGGTAGTGCAAGACGGGGAATTGGTTCAAAAGGCACCTCCTGTTGAGGTGTTTAATCATCCCATTTCGATGGGCGTTGCTGGACTATTTCATTACATCAATGTGCTTCCTGCTTCGGTGAGGCTGAGCGGACCTTGGAGAGAGGAAGGGGAGCACCAGTGGCTATATGCTCAAGAGCTCACAGAAATACCTGGAGGATCGTACATTGATACTATCGCCACGCCTCAGGGAAGTTTTGAGGTCTGGGATTATCAGGGCCACAAATTGTTGAAGGCACCAAAATAGTGGGTAAAAAAAATACCCCGACCAAAGGCCGGGGCATTTCTTAATACTCCAATCTGATTAATTACTTCACCTTTTCAACGATCGCTTTGAACGCTTCTGGGTGATTCATGGCCAAATCTGCCAAGACTTTACGGTTCAATTCAATGTTTGCAGCCTTAACCTTACCCATGAATTGTGAGTAAGACATACCGTGCAAACGTGCACCAGCGTTGATACGCTGAATCCACAATGCACGGAAGGTGCGTTTTTTGTTTTTACGGTCGCGGTAAGCGTAGGTGAGACCTTTCTCAACTGCGTTCTTCGCTACCGTCCAAACATTTTTGCGACGACCAAAGTACCCTTTGGCGTGCTTCATCAATTTTTTTCTGCGCTCTCTCGAGGCAACTGCATTTACTGAACGTGGCATAAATTTTTAATTTTTGGCGCTACGGCACCGCTACTGTTTCAAGCGGGTTTTGGTACCGAACTCCGGGTTAATTAATAACTCTGGGAGAGAATTACTTCATTCCCAATTGGGTCTTGATACTCTTTTCGTCAGCGGTATCAACCAAACCAGCTTTTGTCAAACGACGTTTCTGATCTGTTGCTTTTTTAGTCAAGATGTGTGACTTAAAAGCGTGCTTTCTTTTGATTTTACCAGAACCTGTAAGCTTGAAACGCTTCTTAGCACTGGATTTTGTCTTCATCTTTGGCATGATTCAACTATTTATTTAACGATTGGAGTCTCTTTCTTTTTTGGAGGGTTCTTTGGTGCAAGGGTGATGCTCATTTTCTTTCCATCCATAGACGGCATGTTTTCCACCTTTGCGTATTCCTCCAAATCCTGGGCTAGGCGTAGCAATAAAATTTCACCTTGTTCCTTGAATACGATTGAACGACCGCGGAAGAATACGAAAGCTTTCACTTTGGCACCGCTTTCTAGGAATTCTACGGCGTGTTTCTTCTTGAATTCGTAATCGTGATCCGACGTTTGAGGACCGAAGCGAATTTCTTTGATCACCACCTTCACAGCCTTCGCAGCAAGCTCTTTTTGCTTTTTGCGCTGGTCGTACATGAATTTGCTGTAGTCAACGATTTTACAAACCGGCGGGTCTGCATTTGGAGAAATTTCTACCAAATCCAATTCCTGGTCTTCCGCCATGCGCTTAGCATCACGTGTATCGTAAATACCGGGTTCTACATTCTCACCAACGAGACGTACTTTGGGTACGCGGATCTTTTCGTTAACGCGGTGGGTTGCTTGCAGCTTTTCTTTCGGCTGCTTTTTTTTACCTTTTCTCAGGGTTGTTTAGTTTAAGTTAAACTTCTATTAATCAATAAGTTGTGAAATCTCTTTCGCAACGTTTTCTACAAATTCTTCGCGGCTCATGGTTCCCAAATCACCTTGGCCATGACGACGAACACTCACTGCGCCGCTTTCCGCTTCTTTCTCGCCGACGATGAGCATGTAAGGAATTTTAGTGACTTCTGCATCACGTATCTTCCTGCCAATCTTCTCATTACGTTCATCTACGAGGGCGCGAATATCGGAAATTTCTAGGAATTGTGCGAGTTCCTTAGCATACTCATTGTATTTATCACTAACAGGTAGAATTTTCACCTGTTCAGGCGTAAGCCATAATGGGAAGTCTCCGCCGCAATGTTCCAGCAAAACTGCAACAAAACGTTCCATAGATCCGAATGGTGCGCGGTGAATCATCACCGGGCGGTGGTTTTCGTTATCGCTTCCTTTGTATTCGAGTTCGAAACGCTCTGGCAGGTTGTAGTCTACCTGAATGGTACCCAATTGCCAGCTGCGTCCGAGGGCATCCTTCACCATGAAGTCAAGCTTAGGTCCGTAGAAAGCTGCCTCACCGTATTCAACTACTGTGTTCAAGCCTTTTTCGGCTGCAGCTTCAATAATCGCGCTTTCAGCTTTAACCCAATTTTCGTCTGAACCGATGTATTTCTCGGGCTTTTCTGGATCGCGCAAACTCACCTGAGCGATATAATCCTTGAAATCAAGCGTCTTGAAGATGTACAATACAAGATCAATAACATTCTTGAATTCGTCTTTAAGCTGATCTGGTGTACAGAAAATGTGGGCATCATCTTGAGTAAAGCCTCGTACACGGGTCAGTCCATGGAGTTCCCCACTTTGTTCATAACGGTAAACGGTTCCAAATTCCGCGAAGCGAACAGGAAGGTCTTTGTATGATTTCGGTGTAGCCTTGTACAGCTCACAGTGGTGCGGACAGTTCATCGGCTTGAGTAAGTACTCTTCACCTTCCTCTGGTGTCAGGATGGGTTGGAAGCTGTCCTTACCGTATTTAGCGTAGTGTCCTGAACATACGTAGAGCTCTTTATTACCGATGTGCGGGGTGATAACCGGGCTGTAACCGGCTTTCTTTTGCGCCTTTTTCAAGAAGTTCTCCAAGCGCTCGCGCAATGCAGCGCCTTTAGGTAACCATAAAGGTAGTCCTTGTCCTACGCGTTGGCTGAAGGTGAACAGTTCGAGTTCCTTGCCGAGTTTTCTGTGGTCACGACGTTTGGCTTCTTCCAAAAGTTCAAGATATTCCTTGAGCTCACCGGCTTTCATAAAGGAAATACCATATACGCGAGTGAGCTGCGGGTTGTTCTCATTTCCTCGCCAATATGCACCGGCGACATTCATGATTTTTACCGCTTTGATGAACCCGGTGTGAGGGATGTGCCCACCACGACAAAGGTCAGTGAAATCAGCATGGTCACAGAAGGTGATGGTGCCGTCCTCTAGATTCTGGATCAATTCTGTTTTGTACGGGTTGTCTTTATATACCTCCAACGCCTCGGCTTTTGTCACCGCACGCAGCTTGAATTCGAATTTCTGACGTGCAAACTCAAGCATTTTCTGTTCGATTTTCTCGAAATCCTTTTCACCGATCATTTCGTCACCAAAGTCCACGTCATAGTAGAACCCTTTTTCAATAGCAGGACCGATAGTCAGTTTGGCCTCAGGGTAGAAGTGGAGGATGGCTTGAGCAAGAACGTGAGCAGAGCTGTGCCAAAAGGCTTTTTTACCGTCGTTATCGTTCCAGGTGAAGAAGCTGATCGTACCGTCCGTCGTCAATGGGTCATTAACTTCAATGGTTTTTCCATTGTAGCTGCCACTTAAGACATTACGAGCCAAGCCTTGGCTGATGCTTTCCGCGACCTGTAGTGCGGTGGTGCCGCTTTCATACTGGCGCTGGTTTCCGTCAGGGAACGTTACCGTGATCATTTACGCTTCTTTTTTGTTAGAAAGACAAAAATAAGCCCGTCGAAGGGAATTGTGGCTTTTTTCCTTGGTGATTTTACCACACTGAGATTGGTTACTAAATTTGCCGCACATGGAATTGGGAAAAACTAAAGAATCAGTCCTCAAAGCATTCAATGATGCCTGCCCTGGAACATTGATGGAAACACTTGGTATTGAGTATGTTGATGCGGATCTTGAGCGTGGGATCTTGGTGGCTACAATGCCTGTGGGACCTCGCGTATATCAGCCGATGCAGATTCTTCACGGAGGTGCGAGTGTTGCCTTGGCGGAAAGCGTGGGCAGCGCGGCGTCTTTGATGCTTATAGATCCCAAGAAAGAGGCTGCGGTGGGTGCGGAAATCTCTGCAAACCACCTTAAAAGTGCTCGAACGGGCAAGCTTATTGCCACGGCAGAGTGTATGCATAGAGGTCGCAGTTCTCATCTTTTCCATATTCGCATCGAGAACGAACAAGGGGATTTGATCAGCATGGTCAAACTCTTGAATTTTATAAAGCAGCGCCACCATTGATGAGGCTTATTGCGCACATACCCGGAAGGGCCATGGTTGCTGACCAATTCAAATCCTGCGAACCAGAGTACGCATCCGTACTTCTTCGTGGATTTCAAGGTCAAATCGAAGGATTTACATCTACCGGCCCTTTAGATAAAGCGGCGTTTTGGCAAGATTTTGCCATGGAAGATAGTGGCGATAGTAGCAGTGTAACAAGAGAACAATACCTCGAACAGATCGAAGGTGTGATCAACTTGACAGTTCAACGAAAGTTAAACAAGGTGGTGTTGAGTCGTCAACAGTTCGAGCCTGTCGATGCAGATGCGCAAAAAACCTTTGCGGCATTGCTCGAGAAGTATAGTGGATGTACCGTTTTCGCTATGATTCACCCAGTTCACGGGTCTTGGATGGGTGCCTCACCTGAGGTTTTGTTGGAGGAGACCATCATAGGCTTTAGATCGATGTCTTTGGCCGGTACACGGCTCCGTGGTGCTTTGAATTGGGGCCCCAAGGAAGTGGAAGAGCAGCAGTATGTGACCAAAGAAGTGCATAGAGCCTTGAAGGAATTGGGTGGTAAAGTATCTCGTCAGCCTCAGGAAACTCTAGCGGCTGGCCCTGTGGAGCACTTACTTACCTGGGTCGAGAGCGACAATTCGGCGCTCAATGCTGTTGATGCTTTGGAGCGTTTGCACCCAACACCTGCGGTCTGTGGTACTCCGACGTCCGAGGCTTTGGATGTTATTCTGAGTACAGAAGCCTATGACCGTTCCTTGTATACGGGATATTTGGCATTTCGAGAGCCAAGTTTGTGGGCAGCCGTGATGCTCAGAACAATGCGCTGGAGCAATAAAGGTATTACTTACTTCGCCGGTGGCGGAATTACCAAGGACAGTGTACCTTTGAGCGAATGGATGGAGACGGAATATAAAATTGCCGCCCTGAAAGACGCCGTTATACTTCGATGAAATCAGCCAAGCCGAGTGCAAATTGGGTTTTTGATGCCGCCACAGCGATGGGGGTTGGTACTGTCGTGTTCTCTCCAGGATCGCGCAATGCCCCGCTAATCATCGCTGCTACAGGGCGTGATGATATCAAGGTCAGAACGGTTTTGGATGAGCGTTCCGCTGGTTTTCAGGCTTTGGGTGAGTCACTTTTAACAGGAAAGCCAGTAGCCCTTTGCTGCACGAGTGGAAGTGCGGTAGCGAACTATTACCCGGCGGTTTTAGAAGCGTATTATAGTAAGGTTCCACTGGTGATCATCAGTGCGGATCGTCCGTCGAATCGCGTGAATAAAGGAGAAGGACAAACCTGTGTTCAGCCGGGAATTTTTGAACCCCATGTGGGTTGGAGCGTGCATTTGAATGAGGACATGCCCAAGGAATTGGTGACCAGTGAGCTGGAGAAAGCTGCAAAAATCCTTGCATTGAAAAAAGAGCCCGTTCACATCAATATTGCCTTCGATGAACCACTCTATGTGCAGATAGCCGAGGCCGATCCGCTCGAGTTGAATCTTAATTACGATACGGAATTATCGGAACTTGCTATACCTCCGGTTCTTGAAAAAATATTCAATCATGCAGGCAAGGTTGCCCTCATGGTAGGCCAACTAACCCCTCAACAGGCCCAAGCCTTGGGGCCTGTGCTCAGCAGCTTGAAAGTGCCTTATTTTGCCGATCCTACCTCGAACCTCAGGTTCGCACAGGGGGCCATGCCTATGGAAGCTGTTTGTGCATACAAACCGCAGGCCGTCTTGAGTATTGGCGGGCAATGGGTAGATAAGCGACCAAAGCAGTATTTGCGTGAAATTTCACTTGATCTGCATGTTCACGTTGACCCGAATCAGGCGTGGGAGGTTTTGGATTTGCCGATTATTCGCTGGAACATTCCACCTCAGGGATTTGAATTGCTAAAAGAACGGGTGAATGGATTTTGTGGTGAATCGGAGCGT
This sequence comes from Bacteroidota bacterium, assembly GCA_041164065.1. Classification (GTDB taxonomy): domain Bacteria; phylum Bacteroidota; class Bacteroidia; order Flavobacteriales; family Schleiferiaceae; genus UBA10364. The sequence continues at coordinate 17,197 of JBEAQE010000026.1, forward strand.
TGGCTGAAATCGAGAGTTGATTTGCCTTGGTCGGATGCGCGTGCGTTTGAGTTGGTTGTTGCCAGCATCGATAAAGGTGATGTGGTGCATTTGGGCAACAGCAGTACGGTACGCTATGCGAATTGGTTCCCAATTAAGGGCGATATCTACTGTAACCGCGGTGTTGCAGGCATCGATGGTTCCTTTTCTACTGCGGTAGGTGCTGCCTTGTCCACACCTGAAAGACACCATTGGTTAATTATTGGCGATCAGAGTTTGCAATACGATAGTAATGCTTTGGTGATACAGGCGCGGCCGAATAATCTAACTGTGGTCGTATTAAATAATGCTCGTGGAGGAATCTTTGATTGGCTACCAGGGACTGCTCAAACCAATGCTGACGCTAAAAATGTCTTTAACAATCCTCTGATCGCAAATTTTAAAGCATTGAGTGAAGCTTGGGGCATAGGGTATTCGTTAGCTGGAAATGAAAAGGAGCTTCAGAAATGTCTCGAAGTGAGAAATTCTGGTCTCACTTTGATTGATGTTCAGACTAGTGTTGGCCTGAATTTGAGTGCATTTGAGACACTCAAAGGGAATTGATACTTGCGCATGCAAGTTTTGAATTTATAGGTACAGAGGTGTGCGGCATTTTAACGTGTCGCATCAAATGTCCTTTACTTTACATTTGTAAATCGAACCCCCTACCTATTAGATGCTCTGATGAATGGAATCATTTTTCAAACTTATATGGACTTTTTGCAGAAGTCGTATGGGCAGACCATGACAGAATTCATACTCCGCGATGCGAATGTAGGTAGCAGAGAAGATTATGAAACCATGGGTACCTATGCGCGTACATGTTAATCAACAATTTCCAGATGCTTCTTTGCCCTCGTTCACCTATGAACGATTGGATGAATTCAATCTCAAGATGTTGTACGAGAGTGAGCCTGCCATTTCCGACTTTGGCATGGGTATGATTAGGGGCTCAGCAAAACACTTTGGTGTTCAGTTGGAGCTTTCTAAGCGGGATATCACTCCAGATAACAGTGGCAAATTGGTCGAGATCTGGGTGAAAATTATATATGGATAACGATTTACAACCAACACCAACATTTAAACATTGGATTCAAGCGGCCCGATTACGGACCTTACCGCTAGCCTTTGCAACCATATTTTTAGGATCAGGACTCGCAGCTTTTGAACATCCCTCGGACTTTTCTTGGGGGATATTTGCTTTGGCACTATTGACCGCATTTTCCTATCAAGTACTCTCGAACTATGCTAACGACCTTGGCGATGGCATTCGTGGTACAGATGATGGTAAAAAGGGGGAGCAGAGGGCTGTGGCTGCTGGGATTATATCCATATCCCAAATGCGTAGAGCAACAAATTTATTCACCTTTCTGAGTATAACCAGTGGTACAACCTTAAGTTTCCTTGCCTTTAGCGACAAGCTCTCGTTAGCACTGTTATTCACCGTGCTCGGACTGCTGGCAACATGGGCTGCCCGTAGTTATACTTTGGGCGCTAATCCCTATGCATATTGGGGAGGAGGCGATTTGTTTGTATTTATTTTCTTCGGCTTCGTTGGAGTAGTAGGATCCGCCACACTTTATGGTGCTCCACAACATTACTTTATTCTCCCAGCCATTGTTGTCGGTGCGTTGAGTGCGGCAGTTTTGACTTTGAACAATTTACGTGACCAGGAAGGTGATGCCCAGAATGGTAAACAAACGTTGGTTGTGCGTTATGGACAAAAGTGGGGTAGAGGATACTTCAAAGCACTGCTTATCACCGCATTTGCGACCAATCTGGTATTGACCATCACGTTGGTCATCAAATCCCAGCATGGCGCGCCAGTTGCAGTGCATATTCTAACGATGCTGAGTGTAAGGTTCTTGTTCAAGCGATTTGTAAAGGCCAAATCGCCAGAGGAATTGGATTTGCTATTGAAACCAACCGCACTGGTTACACTTTTATATTGCTCTGCATTGGCCGTAGTACTAGCTTTGATCTAAGATGAAAGCACGCATTAGCTCCTACATACTGGATTTTAAACAGCCCGCAGGAACCTCGAGAGGGGTCTTGAGACAAAAGCAAAGTTTTTTTCTCCACCTATACGATGAACAGGGGCGTTATGGATTGGGCGAGGTCGGGGTGTTACGTGGTTTGAGCATAGACGATAGGCCGGAATTGGAAGCCCAGCTCAGTTGGACCGCCGAAAATATTGAACAAGGTCTGGAGGCGCTTTATGAGGCCAACAGGGAATTTCCGAGCATCCAATTCGCTCTAGAGCAGGCTTTTAGCCACATAGAGCATGGCTTTTTGCATTTCGATACTCCCTTTAGTCGAGCAGAGGCTCCAGTGGCCATCAACGGGCTCATTTGGATGGGCGAAGAGGCTTTTATGGTTGACCAGATTAGAAAGCGTCTCAATGAAGGGTTTCGGACGCTGAAGATGAAGGTCGGTGCGATCGATTGGGCCGTCGAAGAAAAGCTTCTACGCAGTATTCGTGGCCAATTCCGTGCCGAAGACCTCGAACTCCGAGTCGACGCCAATGGTGCCTTCGACCTCCATTCCGCGCTCAAAGTAGGCGATGTCCTTCGAGATCTCGAAGTCCACAGTATAGAACAGCCACTTCCCGTGAATGACCGCCGGGGGCTTGCTGAAGTTTGTGCTCGTATGACTATTCCTGTCGCCTTAGACGAAAGTTTGATCGGTGTTTTCGACCGTCATGAAAAAGAAGCCTTGTTGGATGAGCTTCGGCCACAATACATCATTCTTAAGCCGAGCTTCATTGGGGGCTGGCGTGGCAGTGATGAATGGATTGAATGTGCCGAGCAAAGGAACATCGGATGGTGGGCCACGAGCGCGCTAGAAAGCACCGTTGGGATGAATGCCATAGCGCAATGGGCTTCAACTAAGGAATTGGTCCTTCCTCAAGGACTCGGAACGGGTTCGCTGTACACCAACAATATTCCCGCACCATTGCAGGTAGAGGGTGGGCTACTAAAAATTACCGGTAACGTCCAGCACGGTTGGGATTTAGGTTCTCTTAAATAGACCCCGTCATTTTAATGAAAACCGAACGTCCCGGCGCAGTAATCCCGCTCGAATAAGGACGGTATCGCACATCCATGAGGTTGTCTATGCCGAATCGAACAACTATGTTGTCGTTGTAAACGTAGGCGGTATGTAGATTGGCAGTTACGTACGCCGGAGCATAGGGTCGACCATCATCGTCCATCGCATACATGTGCTCCTTACTGCGTTCACTACGGGCCAATTCATCGGCGCTGATTTCACCAGCATAAAGCGTCTTAAAGTTTACGCTCCATTTCCCTTTGCGGTAGGTCAATGAGGTATTCGCATTAAACGGTGCCACATGTCGAAGTGGCTCTCCATTACTGTCTTTACCGAAAGGATGTGCCCATTGAAGAGTCCATCTTAGGTTTTTGCTCAAGTCGGAACGAATACCGAATTGGTAGCCCCAGATCCAAGCATAATCCAGGTTTTGAATGGCTAACACTTGACTTTGCACTCCGTCAAAAATGATGCTGTCGTGGCCGTCAAAAGTAAAAGGAGCACGTTCGAGGGCATTATTCAGGAAGCTGTAATAAGCACTGGCATCCAACACCCAGCTTCCGCCAATTTTTTGGCTACCACCCAATTCTGCACTCCAAAGTCGCTCTTCCCGCAAATCAGCGTTGGGAACCACCAAGGCGCCAGGCTCTGAGTCAAAGACTTTGCTTGCATCGTCGATGTTTGGGGCACGGAACCCTGTGCTGAGAAGGCCGAAATACTTTCTGTCTCCATCAAAGTAAGTTAGGCCCATTTGAGCACTTGGTGCTAAAAATTGTAACGTCGCATCTTCTTTAAAGTCCATAAAGTCGATGGGAGTGAACATATGGATGTAGTTCAATCGCGCTCCTGCGCTCGCCGTCCATTGCTCGCTTAATACAGTATTGACGCTAGCGAAGGTACTGGCGCTGCGCCATGTACTCCCATTAGCGTATCGGCTTTGGGCAGACCACGAAGTATCGGGATTTGTGATGTCGTAGTAATGAGCTTTGCTGATCACGAGGTTGCTGATGTATTCCGCGCCATATTGAATGTCGAAGCGTTGATTGAGTTGCTTCGAGGCATCTAAATTGAATTGGCCAATTTCGACATGCTCATATTGCACATCGCCCACATTCCGCCCAAAGCGACGCACATTGCGACTTTCTTCATAAACTTGTCCGCTAGCTGTGAGTTTGAAGTAATCCCAGAGCACCGTTTTTGAACGATCCTCAAGGGCCACATAACCCATCACCCAACGCTGCGGTCCATAGGACCAACGCGCATATTTAGGAAGATTACCACTTGTTTGAATGTAGCGGTCGTAACGGTTAATATCAGTGGTTAAGCTCGCATGTAATCCAGTCTTTAGCTCGGTAGTTTTACGAAGACGGACTTTGAATTTCTGTAGGAGATTACGCTGTTCATAAGCAGTGTTATACTGCAAATATGGGCTTGAAGGCTTACGGATGGTATCAAACCCCGCAAAACTTATGGGGACACAGGTGAGTAGAGCATTATCCAAATGACTTTTCGGTGTCCACGGTAAAACATACTTACCCATGGTAACATCGTCATATTGAGAATAGGTTATGGCTGTCATACCGCCCCAGTTTTTCTCACCATAATTCAAACGGAAATTTGGACGACGCTTCAATTCTGCACTCTGATGGGTTAATGAAAACACCAAACTCTGCAATACTTCTGTACTGTCTCCATAATGTGCGTCGTATGTACTTATCTGCATGGTGCCACCCATGGCATCAGAGCCGTGGATAACACTTCCAGGCCCCATGGTGATTTCTACATTGGAAATACTCTCAGGATCTACACTAATAACGTTGTGCACATTACCACTTCTAAAAATGGCGTTATTCATGCGAATTCCATCGACCATTAATAGCACTCGAGAAGTACTCATTCCTCGGATCATTGGTGATCCGCCACCGCTTTGACTTTTCTGAATGAAGACGGCAGGATTTAGCCCGAGAACATCTGCTGAGTTTGCGTGGAAATGCTCGTCTTTCGTTTTTGCATCAACGGTTTGAATCTGCCCTGCTACCTTGGTATAATCTTGATTACTTCGATTTGCTCGGATGACTACTTCTTGGATATTCAGTACACTTTCCAATAGTTGAACAACATTCCCTTGGGCGCTTAATTGTTTTACTGTAAGGAACTTAGTAGCATAGCTAGTATGATGAAATCCTAAAGTGCTATTTGGATTTACACTGTTGTCGAGCAGCAGTTTTCCAAGTGGTCCGGTTTCACCGATGTATACTTTATCTAGTGTAATGGAGACCCCCTCAATAGGTTCACCACTTTGGGAATTAACCACAGTAATCCAACCCGCTAGACCGCTGTTATTTCCGGAAAGCAATTGCACTGTTAAAAAGGCAATGGCGTATATTGTCCTGGTGAATAGTAGTTTCATTGAACCCACTCGGAGCAAAAAGTATGCCCAAATTATAGTTGTTTGTGATTATGCGTGAGGCACAGTTCGTATATAATGGGATTTCCTATGCCGCCGCCCAATTCATTGAGCTCGAGTCGGAAGAACTTTGGGTAAAAGACATTCAGAAAGTCCTTTCTAATTTCATTGCTAACGAGCCTCATTTCCCTATTTCTACAAGTGGTAGCACTGGCAAACCGAAGCTGGTAGAACATCCACGTAAAAGACTTGTTCAAAGTGCATATGCGACATTAGAATTCTTTGAATTAGAACCGGGAGATAGGGCACTGCTAGTACTCCCCGCGAAATATATAGGCGGTGCGATGATGATCATTCGGGCATATTTAGGAAACTTAGAATTGCATCTGCAAGAACCAAGCGGACTTCCCGTTCTGGATCGTTCTTACAATTTTGTGCCTTTGACCCCAGCCCAGTATATCCGGTTATTGGAATCAAATTTATCAGGTCTGAAACGTATTGAATATATTTTGCTTGGCGGTGCACCGTTGCATCCTCGATACGATAAAGCGCGCAAGGATTTAAGTGTCTATGTTGGGTACGGCATGACCGAAACCGCATCTCATGTGGCCCTCAGACCGCTCGGAGAATATTATTACGAAGCCGTCGGATCAACAACCTTTGCAGAAAGTGAAAATGATACACTAATTATTCGCGCACCGCATCTTGATATTACCATGCTTCTGACAACCGATATGATAGAGCTCAGGGACGAAAGGCATTTTCGATACCTAGGGCGTCAAGATTTTGTCATCAATAGTGGAGGGGTGAAAATTCAGCCTGAGGTCATCGAGGATATTCTGCAGGCAGAAAATATTGATGCCTACATTAGTTATAAAGAAGATCACATCTATGGTCAAGTTCCAGTACTCGTACTTGATAAGCCTCTTCATTTAAGTGCTGCAAAACAGCTGATCACGAAGTTGCCTCGACTATGGAGGCCCCGGTGGGTGACCACGGTTCAAGACTTTCCCATATTGGCTTCTGGCAAAATAGACAGGGCTTCTTTAGCCCTGCTGATTAAATCACATCCGGATCGCCTTTACCTGATCTAAGTAATTCCGGTTCATCTCCGCTGAGGTCAATAACCGTCGATGGAACATTATCGCCCCATCCACCATCAATAACGAAATCGGCCAAACTCGCATATTTGGCGACAATTTCTTCCGGATCGGTTGGATATTGAAGAATTTCGTCATCATGGTGAAGCGATGTGGATGCTAAGGGTCGACCAAGTCTCTCGCTTAAGGCCAGCACTATCGGATTATCGGGAATACGAACCCCAATAGTTTTGCGTTTTTGTCCCAACTTCTTGGCCAAATTAATATTAGCCTCCAAGACTAGTGTATACGGACCAGGAAGTAGTTTTTTGACGAGTTTAAAGGTTGAGCCATCCATACTTTGGGTGTATTCGCCCACTTGCGTCAAACTCGTGAACAAAAAAGAAAACTCTGCCTGCTTCACGGTTTCCTTCTTTATTCGGGCCAGTTTTTCCAACGCCTTGATGTTCTGAAAATCTCCCGCGATAGCGTAAACGCTATCCGTCGGTATAATGGCAACATCGCCTCGCTCAAAGCGTTCAACGCATTCTTCAATAACACGCTCATTAATATTTTCTGGATAAAGTGTGTAAACCATGTCGAACTGCGTTTTTTGGTTTAGGGAAGGTACAAAAAAGCCCCGCACCTTGGGGTGTGCGGGGCTAGCTATTTATGACTTGAAACGGTTTGTTTAGCTGTTTGCTTTAGCGTGATCAGCCAAGAATTGCGCTAAACCAATATCCGTCAATGGGTGCTTTAACAATGCTTCAATAGCACTCAATGGACCGGTCATTACATCAGCGCCAATCTGAGCACATTGCAGGATGTGCATTGGGTGACGTACTGAAGCCGCCAAGATTTCAGTACCAAATGCGTAGTTGTCGAAAATTACACGAATGTCTTCGATGAGTTGTAACCCGTCGGTTGATATATCGTCCAAACGACCAATGAATGGGCTTACATAAGTTGCACCAGCTTTTGCTGCTAACAAAGCCTGTCCAGCAGAGAAGATGAGGGTACAGTTGGTTTTAATACCTTTTGTAGAGAAGTATTTCAACGCTTTCACACCGTCCTTAATCATCGGGATCTTCACGACAATTTTCTCGTCCAATGCCGCTAAAGCCTCACCTTCCTTGATCATGCCTTCGTAGTCTGTTGAGATGACCTCTGCGCTTACGTCACCATCTACAATCTCACAGATTGCTTTGTAGTGCCCTAGTACATTGGCCTCACCGCTGATGCCTTCTTTGGCCATCAATGATGGGTTTGTAGTTACCCCGTCCAATACGCCGAGGTCTTGTGCTTCTTTGATTTGTGCGAGGTTCGCGGTGTCGATGAAGAATTTCATGAGTTGTTTCGTGGATTGAATTGAGCCGCAAAAATAGTCGAACTTTCTAAAAATGTGGGAATTAATTTCTGGCCAATTCGAAACTCTAAGGCACAAAAAAAGGGCAAGCTCCTTACATCACACCGCTACGACCAGATACCCTTGCTGCGTTCCCACCCTGGGGGATTCACCAGGAGCTGGTTGTGTAAGACTTGCCCGTTGCAAATGTAATGCAAGGGTTCCGGCCCACACAACCCTTTTTTAACAATTTTTATCGCCGTCATTAAACTATATTTGCTTCGAACAAGAGGCCGAACCGCCCAAAACAATAACACTAGAATGAACCCAACAATTAAAACGATCGGCGTGAAATTTGGCGCTTACTACGGATTGGTAAGCATCGTTTATGCGCTGTACGCCTACCTCTTTGATGCCAATATTTACAACCAAGCTTGGACCGGTATCTTATTCTTTCTGCTCAGCGTCGGTATTTACATGTATGCTGTGGCCAAGGTGAAGAAGGAGTTCGGAGGGTATATCACCTTCAAGGAGGCCTTTTCAACATTCATGGTCGCGGCTGTCGTAGCTACTGCCATCAGCACGGTGTTTTCGATGTTGCTTTTTGGAGTAATCGATCCTCAATATGCAGATTTGCTTTTTGAGAACACTAAAGAGATGATGTATAACCGTCTCGAAGGTGCGAATTTGCCCGAAGAGAAGGTGGCTGAAATCTTAGCGACTTTGGACGAACGGAATCCCTTTACAGTAGGGTCGTTGGTGAGAAATTTCTTCTTTGGCGTAGCCTTTAGTGCGATTATCGGTTTGATTGTTTCGGCTGCGATGAAGAAGAACAACCCGGAATTGGGCTAAAATACATCTCCCGAGCTGGGATTATTAAGGAAAATGAGCACCATGAGCACGCTGGATTTAAGCATCGTAATACCCCTGTTTAACGAAGACGAGAGTCTGCCGGAATTGACCGATTGGATCGCTCGCGTTATGGAGCGTGAGGGCTACAGCTATGAAATCATCTTTGTTAATGACGGATCTACGGATAATAGTTGGAGCGTTATTCAGGATTTGAGTAGGACCAATTCCAACGTAAAGGCCATTTCCTTCCGCAAAAACCAAGGGAAGAGTGCCGGACTAAACCAAGGCTTCAAGGCCGCTTCCGGTGCCGTGGTCATCACCATGGATGCCGATTTACAGGACAGTCCAGAAGAAATCCCAGAATTGCGCCGGATGATCATCGAAGACGGCTATGACCTGGTCAGCGGCTGGAAGCAAAAACGTTACGACCCGCTCACGAAAACTATACCTACCAAGCTCTTCAATGCTGCCACGCGCCGCATCTCAAAAATCCAGCTCAACGACTTTAATTGTGGTCTGAAGGCTTACCGCCTCGACGTGGTCCATAACATCGAGGTCTATGGCGAGATGCACCGCTACATTCCGTTCCTGGCTAAAAACAAGGGCTTCGGAAAAATAGGGGAGAAGGTGGTTCAGCACCAGGCCCGCAAATACGGCACCACCAAATTCGGGCTCGACCGTTTCATCAACGGCTTCCTCGACCTGGGCACCCTGGCTATTATGGGCAAATTTGGCCGCCGACCAATGCACTTCTTCGGCGCGGCAGGTACGGCCATGTTTACCCTCTCAGTCCTTTTGTTGGCCTACCTCGGTGGAAGCAAGCTCTACGCACTGAGTATGGGTTATGAGGCACGTTTAATTACTGAGAACCCACTCTTCTATATTCTCTTAACCCTCACCATACTTGGGATGCAGCTCTTCGCTGTTGGGTTCATCGCCGAACTCATGTTGCGCGTGAGCACCAAGAAGCACGACTACACCATTAACGATAAAATAGGTTTGGATTAATGGCCGATTCCGCCACCGCACCCAAATACGCTTTAATCTCTCCGACCTTTAAACGTCCGGACGAAGTCACTGAATTCCTCCAGAGCCTCACCGCCCTGGATTACCCCCAAGACCGTTTCGAGGTCATCCTCGGCGACGGCACCCCCGGTGACACCCTCCGTCCTGAGCTCGCCCCGTACCTATACCAACTGCCCCTGCAGATCTACTACGAGGAATTTCTCCCAGTCTCTGATGCCCGCAACCGCGCTGCCGAGCTCGCCAAGGCACAATACTACATCTTCTTAGACAGCGACTGCATCATCCCGCCGGGCTACCTGCGCGCGATTGATACCTTCCTGCTCGAACATCCCGACACCACACTTTTCGGCGGCCCCGATGCGGCCTCTGCAGATTTTACCGACCTACAGAAGGCCATCAATTTCTCGATGACCAGTTTTTTAACTACGGGTGGCATCCGCGGTGGTAAGAACACGCTCACCTCGTATCAACCCCGCGGTTTTAACATGGGCATCCAATCCAATCTGTTCCACACCGTTGGCGGCTACGACGAAAAATTCGTCTGTGGGGAAGATGTCGAACTCAGTCTTCGGCTACAAAAAGCCGGCGCCATCAGCCGCTTCATCCCTGAGGCCTATGTCTACCACAAGCGCCGCGCTACCCTAAAACAATTCCGTCGCCAGGTCTTTCGTTTCGGCGCCGCTCGTCCCTTGCTCGCCAAGGCACACCCCGGCAACCTCAAAATCACCCACCTCTTCCCGCTGGTATTCACCCTATACCGCCATCTTACCGCCATCCTCGCCTTGATCGGCTTTGTGACCCACCACAGCCTTCTCGTTGTGCCATTCGCTCTGTACATCTTCTATATGATTGCAGTCTTTATCACCGCGCTCATTAAAGAAGGGTTGATGGTCGCCATCCTCGCCGTCCAAACCACCAACACCATGAACGAAGGCTACGGTATCGGTTTCTTGCGCAACTTCATCGAGGTCTACCTCAAGGGCAACCCAAAGGGCATCAAGCTTTAAACCGTCCTCACCATCCGTCTTTTAATCCAAAACCAATTCCGCCATGGCCAACCTCGCAACCCCACAGCACCATGCCCGCGTTGCCGCATTAACCTTCGCCGGTGTTTACCCGCATTACCTCGCTAAAGTCCAGAATAAGGGCAGGAGTGAGGCGGAACTTCTCGAGGTTATCCAATGGCTTACCGGCTACACCCAGGCGGACCTCGACCACCACATCGCCACTAAATCCACCTTCCAAACCTTCTTCGGCGGCACCACGCTACACCCAAACGCCCACCTTATAACGGGCACAATCTGCGGTTACAAAATCCAAGACCTTGACAACGACCTCACCCGCGCTGTTCGTTACCTCGATAAACTCGTCGACGAACTCGCCAAAGGCCGTCCCATGGCCAAAATCCTTCGCGGCACCTAAAAACGGTCACCACCCCTCACTGTCTCACCTGCTCACCGGCCCAGCGACTCAATGGCTTAACGACTCATCAAAGTATATCCCTCCAACGATCAAACACCCCGGCGGTTGATAACGGGCAGTTTTCCACATTAGTTGCCCAACCCACCAGCTCGAGCGAGGGGCGGACATCCGCCACATCCAAGAGCTCCTGGGCCACTCAAAAACCGATACCACCATGATCTACACCCACGTTGCTAAAACCTCCTCGTTGGAGATCGAAAGCCCGCTTGACACTGCCATCAAGAACCAATTGGACCGTCGCGCTCTATGGCAACTGCAAGGGAAAAAGGACCACGACGAGTTCATTGACCTCGAATAAAACCTTATATTCATGGGTAGAAAACCAATTTTAACCAAAACCACGCTCACTTTCCGCCCATAACATCCCCCCGAATTAGCACATAAACATTTACAATCCCCTTCTCTTAGGAGGGGATCATCGAATTAAGGGATGGGACGGGTTATATAAGGAGTTAGCCCTCATTTGCTTTTGGTGCGATATTGGTGTATTTTTACACCAAAGCAAAAATATGAGTCGTCAAAGCATATCATTCACGGAGCCAAATAATGAATGGCTAAACAGCTTAGTTGAGTCTAAAGAGTACTCAAGTAAAAGCGAGATTATCAACGATCTGATTAGAAAGGCACGAGAAAGTGCCAAAGAAGTGGAATTCATAAGAATGAAATTGGCCTTAGCAGAAAAATCTGGGTTTACGAATGAATCGGCAGCTGAAATTCTCGCCGAAAGCAAACGCCGAATGAATGGCTAATTATAAGCTCAGTAAAGTTGCTAAAGAAGATTTGATGAGAATTCATGAATATGGCACTCGGAACTTTGGAGCAGCAAGAGCCGAAAAGTACTTTTTTGCCTTTTTCGATAGGTTTGAAGAAATAGCCCAGCGTCCTTATTCATTCGAAGATGTTTCATTTATCGCAAGTGGATATCGAAGATGCATCTCAGGAGTAGACACTATTTATTTCAGAGTTGAAAATGAATCGGTAGAAATTATGACCATCATAGGAAGACAAGAGTTTAAACCCTAAACGAGGGCTAACAACGTATATAACTCATATCCGGGCGCATCGTCCTTTTGGTTATCTTAAAGGAAACCAAAACGACCTCTGCTGATACGAGGTTATATACCAAACTTGTACAGCATAACTAGCCCGTACTCATCTGGATCCAGTTAAGAACTTTAACAGCATCCCACCTGTAATAATCACGGGAGGATAGGTGAGAGAATTACGCTGTACAACAGCGGATAAGTTCTATTAGTAAGTTACACCTGTTTTGAGGAGATAGTCAAGTTTAGAAGGTAACTTCAAAATATCAACAACGGGTCACGGGATGATTCTGAGTAAAAGCACAGGGATAATAAGCGGTGGTAATGATTTAGATTTAAAAGCTGGAGTGGTAACATCTTTTGTGGAGAGCGTTAATAGATTGATCATAAGTTCTCTAGAGTATGTTCACACTTGAATAGAAAATGAATCAGTCTTAGCGTTCACGGTTTTCGTATCTTTCCTTTAATACATTCACGCAAATCAGAGATGAAAACCAATTGCCGCAAGGCAACGATCGACGATCTAGATTTCCTCCTCAGATTGGAGGATACTGCATTCCCAGAATTTCAGCGAAACACCAAGGCGAATCTTAAAAGAGGACTAAAGAGTGCCTTTCAAGAGGTTTTTATCATTGAGGACACCCTCGGTGAGGTGCCCTTGGGATCAGCCGTGATTTTTAAATATAAGCACATGCTCAGGATCTATTCCATCGCCGTTTTTCCTCAGCATCAAAATGCGGGTATTGGCAATGAATTGCTCCGGTTTATCTTAGAATATGCCCAAAAGCATAATTATAAGGGACTGTCCTTGGAGGTCAGTGAGGCGAATACACGACTGATTGAATGGTATGCCGTTCGAGGTTTCGCGCACTTGAAGCTGCTGAAAGACTATTATGCCCCTGGTGAGCATGCCCTTAAAATGGGGTTGGTTTTGACGAAAAAAGCTGCGGTGAATGAGAATAAGAATATTATCGTAATTGACCAGCCATATGTATGGGAAAGGCCTGATATTAAGGCAAATGTAATTTCGGTAAAAGAGTACATCAACAATCCTGTGTACCAGAATAATGCGTCGTTTCGGGTTTTTAACCTGTGTAGCTCCTACAAATACCAAAGCTATGGCTATTATGTGTCGCTACTGGCCTCCGCGCGAGGTCAGCGGGTGGTGCCGAGCTCCTCTACCATCAAAGACGTACAAATCTCAAATGTGATTAAGTCGTTGTCGTTTGATTTGAACGACGTTATTGAGCGCAGTTTGGCGAAGGAAATTGATTCTAGTTTGTCTTTACCTGTGTTCTTTGGTCAAACCCCGCAGTCCAAATACAAGGCGCTGGCGGCGAAGCTCTTTCAGATTTATGAGATTCCTTTGTTCAATGTGGTGTTTGTGAAATCTGAAAAGTGGGTAATTAAGAATATACGTGTTTTGACTTACAAGTCTCTCGTGGGGGAGGAAAGTCAAGTGTTTTACGAGGCGGCTCGTGCCTATTTTAAAAAGAAGCGATACGGTTTTCCGAAGTTGAACAACTTCAAATACGACATCGCAGTGCTTTTAGATCCGTTCGAAGCAAACCCACCCTCTGACAAAGGCGCCTTGGATAAATTTAGGGGCGTCGCGAATAAAAAGGGGGTGTATGTGGAGTTTATCACGAAAAATGACGCAAACCGAATCAATGAATTTGACGCACTTTTCATTCGTGAAACGACCAACGTAAATCACCACACGTATGAAATTTCAAGGTTGGCTTTTGCAGAAGGTCTTGTGGTGTTAGACGATCCGTGGTCCATACTGCGTTGTTCGAATAAAATTTTCCAGCATGAATTGTTCCGTAAACACAAGATTAGGACGCCTAAGACGATTGCGCTGACCAAGAACATGTTTGATAATAGCGTGCTCGATGAGATCCATTATCCCATGGTGTTGAAGCAGCCGGATAGCGCCTTTTCTTTGGGAGTTATCAAAGTAAAGGATAAACACGAAGCTAAAGAGCAATTGTCTATGCTCTTTAAAAAAACCGACATGGTCATTTGTCAGGAGTTTCTATTCTCAGATTTCGATTGGAGAATTGGTATTTTGGATAATAAGCCGCTGTTCGCGTGCAAGTATTACATGAGTCAAGATCACTGGCAGATTTACAACTGGAACAGTGATCAAGTGGATAAATCTGGTAAGCATGAGACAATTTCTATACAGGATGTTCCCGAAAAAGTGGTTCGCACCGCGCTTAAGGCGGCTTCGCTGATTGGAGATGGGCTTTACGGGGTTGATTTAAAGTTTGTCGACGACAAGGTCTATGTGATCGAGGTTAATGACAACCCAAACATAGACAAAGGCGTTGAAGATGAGATCCTTGGCGACCATTTGTATGAAGCCTTGGTGGATTCATTTGTGGATAGGATAGAAGTGATGAAGAACATAAGGTATATCGGTTTAGCATCGGACTAGACCTAAATAGTAAATGAGGTTATTTTTCTACCTTTTGTCCTGTACTTCATGGAGGAAGACTTTATGATATCGAACTCTAGATCCCACTGGGATTCTGATTATTCGGGGAAAAGAAAAAACTTGAATAACGCGGCGCGGTCAAAAATATCTAAAAGCGAAATAACATGAGAAAAACACGAGAGAGCAAAGAAGATGGTACAACCTGTAGTATTGATAACAAAGGGACTACTTGTTGTGGAGGGGGTGCTAAGACCGCGGTGAATGCCAAGGATCATTGGAATGAGGTGTACAAGAGTTCTTCTCAGGAAAGCCTTGGATGGTATGAGACCGATCTGGAGCCAACGTTGAGATTAATGCAGGCAAGTAATTTAAAGGCTGATGCTACAATACTCAATGTGGGGGCGGGGACTACGAATCTTATTGAGGCATTATTGGAATTGGGACATAGTAAAATATATGCCCTTGACATAAGTGACGTAGCATTAAGCTTGCTTGAGAATAGAATACAGAGCTCTAATGTCAAATACCACCTGGCTGATATTACAGACAAAAATGCCTTCGGAGGATTGGAGCCAATTGATATTTGGATTGACCGCGCCGTGTTACATTTTCTTGACCGAAAGGAGGATCTGGAGATTTATAAGACACACTTGAGTAATATGGTTAAACCGGGCGGGTATGTGCTTTTAGCTCAGTATGCATTAGACGGCGCATCTCGTTGCGCTGGATTAAGCGTGCATCGATACGATCTTAAAGGATTGCAGGAGTTTTTGGGAGACCAATTTGATCTGGTGGAGGCCTTCGACTACACCTATACTATGCCCTCTGGAGATTTACGTCCATACACCTATACTTTGTTTAAAAATCTGGCATAGCCACTGATTGCAGACCACTTGTACAATGTGAACAACTAGTAGTTCTCAACATCGTGAGTTTGTTTCTATTCGGAATGCCTACTTTTGAAAGGTGTTCGCGCAATGCAGCGGGAATACGAGTACATTGATCGAGACATGAAAATCATCGCGGGACCTTGCGTCATTGAAAGTCAGGAATTATTACGAGAAGTTGCAACAGAGCTTGTGCGCTTGAAGGATAAATATGGAATAGAGATCTATTTCAAAGCGAGCTTTGATAAAGCCAACCGCACTAGTTTGAGTAGTTTTCGAGGACC
>JBEAQE010000027.1:0-11990 GCA_041164065.1 Bacteroidota bacterium
TAATGGCTAGGCTTACCTCGCGGTCATCAAGGCGTTTTTTCGCCTCTTTTTTGATATCACCGAAGCGATCGATTCGGTCTTTGGATTTGCCGGTCCGTGCACTCGGGGTGCGACGCATCCACTCGAGTTCCTTTTTGAACAGCTGACGTGTTTTTTGAAGATTCGCGGCCTCGTTGGCTTCGCGGAGTTCTTTCTGCTCGAGGTAGTAGCTGTAGTTTCCTTCGTACTTGTAGAACTGTTGATTTTCTAGCTCGAAGATAGTCCCACAAACCCGCTCGAGGAAATAACGGTCGTGCGTAATCATGAGCAGTGCCCCCTTATACCCGATCAGGTATTCCTCTAGCCATTCAATGATGTCCAAATCGAGGTGGTTGGTCGGTTCATCCATCAAAATAAGATCGGGCTCCTCGATGAAAAGCTGGGCCAGCGCAATGCGCTTGATTTCACCGCCCGAAAAATTATCAATGATGCGATCCATGTCGGGCAGGTTCATTTTGCCGCCCAATTCCTGCAATCGTCCTTCCACAGTCCATCCGCCTTGTGCTTCTACGGCGTCCAGCGCGGCATGCATCACCTCGGGGTCCGCCCCCTCGGCCACCACCTTTTCATAGTGACGCAAAGCTGCAATCCCAGGGTGATTACTCTCGAAAAGTGCCTCGCGAACGGTCAATCCCGCTGTAAACTCTGGTTGTTGTTCTAAATACCGAACTTTCAAATCGTTCCGGAATACCACATCGCCTGTATCAGCAATGGCGGGATCCATCAACGTTCGCATCAGCGTAGTTTTACCCGCACCGTTTTTTGCAACTATGGCAATCTTCTCACCCTCGTGAATCCCGAAAGTGATGTCTTTGTACAAGGTTTTGATGCCATAAGACTTTGAAATCTTATGGACCGAGAGAAGGTTTTTTACGTCCAAGGTGGTGTGGTGCTATTATTCGACCTCGATGCTTGCGATCCATTGTGCGATGGCTGCAATATCTTCTTCTGCTACCCATGCCATCGGGGCCATCGGGGTATAGTCGGGCCAATTCTCTGGCTTTGGCTCAACGATCAATGCCGCAATCTCATCAGCGGTGTATCCACGCTTTGCAACCTCCGTGTAAGATGGTCCGACTAGTTTTTTATCAAGTTTATGACAGCCCAAACAGGTGTTTGTAGCTAATAATTTTTTAATGTCCGCTGGAATATTAGCCTTTAGGGCTTCCTCTGCCGCTGTGGGTTCTTGGGCGGATTTTGCGTTAGAAACAGGTACCTCAATGACTTCAGGCGCTCCACTGCCACTGCATGAGAAGAGCAGGATGCTCAATGAAAAAAGGAAAACGTGATAAAAGCGTGGTTGAAGCTTCATGGCCTTTGTACTTTTGTGGTTACTATGGTAAAGATAAAACTCAGCACCGCAGAATGGCTTAAGATTGCGGTTCTTCTTGTCGTTTTTGTTGCAGGTACGGTGGCTTCTTATAAAATCTTGAAGCCGAAACCACGATTGCCGATCTACAATCCAGTGGATTTGAACACGGCGCTAGTTGATGAGGATCAGGAACGTGTGGGCCGCGGCCACCGTATTGGAAACTTTCAACTTACTGATCAGTGGGGCAATGAAGTGGATTCGACCTTACTTGAAGGCAAAATCTATGTTGCGGACTTTTTCTTTACGACTTGTCCGACCATCTGTATTGATATGGGCAAGAGTTTTCAGCTCCTTCAGGAGGCTTATATGGATGAGCCACGGGTAGCGCTCGTGAGTCATACCGTCATGCCTGAAATCGATTCTGTCGAGGTGATGCACGAGTACGGCAATCGCATGGGGGCTGTGAAAGGCAAATGGCATTTGTTAACCGGTGAGAAACGAGAACTTTACCGTATGGCGCGCCGTCAGTATTTCGCCGTAATGGAGGCCGGGTCAAGTTTTGATGAACACGACTTCATTCACACGGAGAATTTTATCCTTGTGGACGAGAAAAAACGCATTCGAGGGTTCTACGACGGAACTGACCCGATGCAGGTTAATCAGTTGATTATTGATATTCAGATTTTGCTCGACCGCGGCTAGAATTGGTCCGAATCCTCATCCTCACGGGCCTTCGTTTTCACCTCCTTCAAAGGTGTGAACTCCTGATTGTTACCATTGTTCAACTCTACAGGCAAAGTTTCTCGGAGCACAGTGCTGTCGATGGGTGCTTGAGCGGAGTCAGAAAACACATTGAAGGGTGCTAGAGTACTATCCGGCAGGTCAAAAAGCGCTTTGAAACCGGTGTAGTTCGTGTCCGTTGCCTCCACCGTATGGTAGCCGAGTTTGTGGAAGGACCATAATCGAGCTGTGGTGTCATTTGGATCTTGAATCAATCCCGCCCAATGTTTGTCCAGCACCTGACCCCCATCGCTGAGGTAGAATCTGGCGTATTTCATGTTGTTGAACAGGTTCGGACGGAAGGTGCGGTAGTCTTCGATGATGCCATTAGGACGGCTGTACTCACCAACCTTAAACGACCCCTTTTTATAAAACTCCAAGGGTAATTGATTCGTGTTGTAGCGCTCCTGAATATCGTTTTCTGCCCATTGAGCCAGGCTGTCTTGTCCGCTCAATCGAAGAAGCAGGAGTCGGTCTATGAGGTAGGTCGCATTGTCCGGTTTGTATTCGAGCAAGGCATTCTGCGCGGCAAGGGCTTTTTTGATATCGCCGAAAACGCGCCATTCTAAAGCAACCTGTTGTTCTGCTGTCAGTACCCAAAACTCCTTACCACGTTCGAATCGAAGCATATTCTTATCGATCCATTGCTGTGCCTTGTAGTGTTGTTCGCGTTCCAATGATATGACCGCAAGCATATAGTAGGGGAGCTGCTTATCGTAAAGTTCACTCGTCTCGTAGTAGGTTTTGTAAGCCAATTCCAAATCCCCCATTTCGTATGCAATGGCTCCCTTCGAGAGCATATACTTCTGGTAGTTCGGATTCATAGTTAAACAAACCTCTAGATCACCCATTGCGTCGCTCAGTCTCCCTAGTGCATAATTTGCTTGAGAGCGGTGGAAATAAAGGTCTTCACTCTGCCACTTCTTACCGATAGCCACATCATAGTGGTACAATGCCTTACCAGGTTGAGGCTCTTCGAGCTTCATAAAGGCCTGGCCGATGAACTCATTGTCCATGGCGCTAAGCGAAGCAGCCTTCTCGGAATAGCTGATGATCTGTTCATACTTTTTAGTATTCCACAATCGAGCGATGTAGCTGCCTTGTGCTACCGATTGAAAGCTAAGGCTGAGGGCGAAAATAAGAAGTAGGATACGCATCATTCTGGCATGTTTAAGGTTTGTTCCAATTCCCAATTGGCTTTTAGTTCAAAACTGGTCTCCGGTAATATCACTTCCGCTTGTCGGTTACTTCCCCATGAAGCCTTATTCCACATTCCATCACCATTGGCGTCGATAAAGCCGCGTACTACGTATTTCCCGGCAAAAACATCACCAACCTCCCACAAAAGGGTATCGGTGTTCGCTGCAAAATCCCGTTCAATGAACCAACCCGAACTGTGCGTCAGAGCAAATCTTCGACCTACCGAATCCATTGGCGGGACGACAATAGTCAAGGTTCCAAGCTCCTCTGCTACCATGGTATCTAAAACTGCGTTCATGCTATCGGCAAAGGCGCTGTCCATGGAAGGCGCTTCATAGCCTTCTAAGAGCATCGACACGGCAACGAGGTTTGAGTCCACTTGCGGTCGACAACTTTTCAAAAAACCATACTGTTCACGTGTGGTATCGGGTTTGCCGTCAAAGTTCAAATCTTGAAAGGCAAGAAGATCGTATTCTTTGTTCGGTAGGTACGAAAAGTCTATACTCGGTTTTTGGCCTACAGTTTTCGAAAATGCCGGGGCTTCCCAGGTTGTATCTCCTGGATTGATCAACCACACCACGACACCTTCATAAGTCTTGCCCTTTCCTGGGGCAAGCTGTCCGTGCCACTGCAAGCTATCGATCGCCGCTCCTGTACTCCACACAAACTGGAGGTTATTCACAGGATTGTTTTCATTCAAATCCCCCACGGCACTTCCAAGATCGATTCGGTAGGTGGTATTCTCACGCATGGGCTGATCTTCCCAGACTAATTCCAATTTTTTCCCGCTGACCACGAACTTTAACCCCGGCAACTCCGGCGCGCTGCTGATCACCGTCCGCAAATTTTTCTCCTGGATATACTCGTCAAAGATCACAACCGCCCTGTTCCCCGTGAAATTCAACGTCCCCACAGCAGGCTCCTGTTTAACGATTACAGGAGGTGTGGTGTCCTTAGGTCCCCCTTGCGGTTGACTTTGCACAGCACAACTACTGAGGCTTAGCCCGACAAGGACCACGAGGAGGTATGAAAGCTGACGTATCATGAAAACAAAATTGGTCAATAATCTGCAGTATTCAACGCGTTAATCCGCCAATTCCTGTGCAATTCTCAACACATTTCACTTCCTGCAAATTTCCCTCACTAGGTTGAAAATTTAATTATTAGCTTTCGCCTGTTCATTTTTAAACACTTTCTGCTTTGAAAAAGCTTTTCATTTCTTTGTTTTTTGGACTTGGAATCCTTGGTCTAAACGCACAAACCTATTGTACGCCACAGTACTCGACCGCTTGTTCGTTGGGCGATGATATAAATGATGTCTTCATTGGCACCTTCGCTGATTCAGCAACGGGTTGTACATCAAGCGGTTATGCCGTCCTTACCTCTGACACCATCGATATCTCACTGGCAACACCAACCTCTGCCTACTTGAGTTCGAGCTACTCTCAACAATACTTTGCTATTTGGATTGACTGGAACAATGACGGTGATTTTAGCGATTCAGGAGAACACATTTGGTCTTCTACCTCTGGCAATGGAACGTCGGGATCAACAACAACATTGATGCTTTCCTCGAGTTATGCGACCGGGAATTACCGCATGCGTATACGCTCTAATTATAGCGCAGTGATCACTGCTTCGCAAAGCTGTAGCTCTCTCACTTGGGGAGAAGCGCACGATTACACCGTGAACATTCTTCCCGTTCCCGCGTGTCCAGCCCCAACGAATGTTGCGTTAGCGGCAACTGACTCATCTGTAAGTTTGAGCTGGTTGAGTTCTGATTCAGCCTTCGTGGTCGAATACGGCGCTTCCGGGTTTACGCCAGGATCTGGAACGAGTGTTTCCTCAACCGATACTTTTGTTGTTATTCAAAACCTTTCTTCTAATACAGCATACCAATTCTACCTCGAAACGAACTGTACCGCCGCAGGTAACGGCTCGAGTTTCGTAGTCGGCCCATACTATGCTAAAACGCTTTGTAGCGCCTTTTCGCTATCTTTCTTCGAAGGCTTCGAAAACGACAGCACGGGCGCTTTCAATAATCCCAATGCCCCTTCATGTTGGTTTTACACCGAGGACCCAGGAGCATTTGGATATGGCTACATCACTAGTAGCACATTTATTGGCGCACATAGCGGAACCCAATTCTACAATTTGTACAACAGCTCGGACTCCGCTGCAGAAGCGTTGGTCAGCCCTTACATCAGCGACCTTGTAGACGGCGATAAACAAATCGAATTTTGGGCAAAGAATACCTCGAGCTTCTCGGACAACTACCTGCTTGTCGGAACAGTGAGCGATCCGAACGATTTGAGCACCTTCGAGCTTATTGATTCCGTCCTTATCGAGGGTAATAACACCTGGGAAGAGCATACCGTTTACATTGCTAGCGCCTTAGGTTACAACATGGTGGATCATCACCTCGCCATTGTCACCACGAACTATGTGACTTTTAATACCATTTATCTCGATGATATTGATGTAGGTCTTGCGCCGAGCTGTTTGCCGCCGACCGCATTGAGCGTAAATAACGTGGGAATGGATTCAGCTTTTGTTAGCTGGGCAGGAACAGGGGTTACTGGATACTACGAATACGGTCCTGCAGGGTTTACCTACGGACAGGGTACAGGTACCGTGGTTACGGCTACGGGCGCTTCGCAGTGGTTGACGAACCTAGATTCATCGACAGCATACGATATCTACGTGTACCAGATGTGCGCGGATAGTACTATTTCTCCGGCTATCGGCCCCGTTTCTTTCTCAACGTTGAGTTGTTCATTAACGAATCTGTGTGCTTTTGAGATTGAATTGGTCGATTCATGGGGCGATGGATGGAACGGTGGTGAAGTTCAAATTGTGAATACTTCTGGAGCCATCGAAGCTACTCTGGGTTCCGATTTCAACACTGGTCTGTCAATGACCATACCGGTAAGTTTCTGTGCTGGAAATACATTTAATATCGTGGTCAGCACGGCAGGCTCATATCCTGAGGAGATGGGGATTAATGTCCTCAAAGGCGGCTCTGTCATTGCGAGCTACAGCCCATCGGCACAAACGGGCTTCGGTACGGTGATGGCTACATTTACGGCAAATTGTAATATCAGCTGTCCATCCCTTAGCGATGTTCAAGTTTTAGCGGGTAAAAGCGATGCTACTGTGACCTTCAACACCAATGGTAATACCGGTACCTTCGTATACACCTACGGTCCTTCTGGCTTCGCACAAGCCACTGGTTCTTCGACCATAATTACGGATTCTACAAGTGCTAATACTTTCACTTTAACGGGTCTTGCCTCTGAAACGTGCTACGATCTCTACCTCTATTCGAACTGTGGCGTGGATGGCACCTCCGATACGTTGGGACCTATTGCTGTTTGTACGCAGCAATGTGATGCAGCTGATCAATGTCATTATGTGCTTTCGATGTACGATTCTTTCGGCGATGGATGGAATGGTGCAAATATTGAAGTGACGATTAACGGATTGACCCAGTCATATTCTGTAAGCTCGGCACAAGGGGATTCGAACATAGTCGATCTTTACCTATGTGCGGGATCTGTAATTAGCATATCTAATGCTACGGCGGGTACGTGGCCGTCCGAGATTTACTGGGATCTAACACTCCAGAGTGATCCTACTCAAACCTTTGGCGTGACGCTAGGGAATTTTGCGACTGGATACATCGGTGCGGATACAGCAGACTGTGCTGTTGTTGGATGTGCTATGCCTATGAATGTTCAGGCAACAAATATTGGATCAGTCTCGGCGACCATAACTTGGAATGGCCCTGCATCAAGCACTTACTACTACGAGTACCAACAAAGTGGTGTGGTAGTACCTTTTACAGGGACGTCATCGACGAATAGTGTGGTATTGAATGGATTGCTTTCAAACACGGCTCATTTCTTCAAAGTAGCACAGGTCTGTGGTGCAGGTGATACCTCGCTGGCATGGCATATAGAGTTTACTACGGATACGTGTTCCATGGTTTCCGGCGGTACACCGACCGCTTCAGTAACGAACGTAACGGCTACGGATGGTCAAGTGACTTTCGACTGGAGTAGCGCAGGAAACTTCACCGGATACAGCATCAACTATGGTAATGGCTCGAGCAATGCTGGATCGGGTACTACTGATGTTGCGACGTATACGGCAAACGGTTCTTACACGGCGGTTTTGACCTTGTATAACGACTGTGATACGTTGGTTCAGAACATCACCGTGTTTATGAACGGAATTGGCCTGGAAGAAATCATACCATTGCAGTCGTTGGTGTTCTATCCGAACCCTACCAGCGGTGTGATTCAGTTGAATGCAAAGTTGAACGAAGCGGGCGCGGTAGAAATCGCCATTTTTGATGCGATGGGCCAATTAATCGCTTCGGAATCGGTAATCACTACAGGAACCGAGTTGCAAAAACGCTTTGACCTTTCGAATCGTTCGGCAGGAACTTATGTGGCCCGCATCACAACGCCTTCGGGATTGGTGCAGCAAACCTTCGTGGTAAGCCACTAAATTTCGAGCGCGAGCGCAAACAATTGCATTGGAAGATCGGGGTACTGCCGTCGGAGAACGGTGGCCGCTTCCAACATCGATGAGCCGGTAGTTACGGTGTCGTCAATAAGTATCAGCTGCGCGTCCTCCGGGACGCGCAGCTTTTTTGTGCCCGCCCGGGCCACCCGCGGCGCGAAGGCGCCGCGGGTATTGTGCCATCGTTCGAGGGCGCCGACGGAGACCTGGGTGTTGCGGTTTGCGATTTTTTCTATCAGGGGGGCGGTGGTTGCGCGGATCTGGTTGTGGCTGAGGTATTGGGCGGCACCCCGGGCGAGTTCCATGCTTTGGTTGTAGCCGCGCTTTAGCCTGCGAATGCGGTGGATGGGCATGGGAATAAGCAAAAGCGGGGCGCTGGGTGTTGAGCGGGTGTGTTGGAGGATCAATGGTCCGAGGATGTTGTGGCCCAATTCCTGGGCGAGTCTTGGGTTTTGGCCGTATTTGAGGCTATGGCAGAGCGTTTGAACCGGGGCTTCAAAGAATAGCGCGGCATGAAAAGTTACGGGAGGGCCGGGGAGGGTCTGTGCGATACGTTGGAGTTTGGTGCCGCTGAGGGTATCGATACGGGGTAGGGAGGCGAGACAGAATTGGCACAGGCTTTGCTCCGAATAGTGCAAAACGGAGTGGCAAACGAGACAAGTTCGCGGAAAGAGTGGTCGTGTTAAAAAACTTAATACAGGGAGCTTCATAGTGGACTAGGATTGGGTTAGCTTCGTTATTAATAAGATAAAGAGAGATTTAGATGAGTACAGGAAAGCAACAAAATAGATTGGGATGGGTCGTGGCACTTTTAGCATTGGCCGTATTGACACTCGGGGTATTGTTGTATTTGCGTAGCGAAGAGAAGCACAACTTAGAGTTGGAAAAGCAGTCGCTAACGATGGAATTGGCCGACATGAAAGAGGATCTTTTGGACCAATTGGGTGAAAATGATAGCCTCAACAGCTACATCCAGTACGAAAGTGCACGCTTGGGTGCAATTATCGACAGCATCAACGCCGTGAATGTTCAAAACAAAAATATGCTCACAAACTACCGTGGTCGTTTGAGCAGCCTGAAAAAGCAGAACGAGAAGCTCGTTTGGCAATTGGACAGCACTAATGAAGCCTATGCTGCGCTTCGTCAACGCGAGCGCATGGTTGCGGACAGCCTCAATGCTGCCGTAGAAGCGAATGCTAATTTGAGCAATCAAAACTCTGGATTGCGCAATACCGTAGCGAAGGGTAAGCAATTAGTTATCGCAACAGCGACCACCCAGTCGGTGCGCATTGCAAGCAACGGAAATGAGCGCAAAACACGACGTGCAAAGCGTGCAGATCGCATCAATGTTTGTTTGACCTTGGCAGAGAATAAGATCGCTGAAAAGGGCGAGCGCATGTTATATGTGAAGTGGTTGGACAACAACAATAAGCCAGTAGATGCGCCTGAAGTGAATCAGGCATTAGTTGGCGGCGAGCGTTCTGGATTTAATGGACAGACCAGTGTGGATTACCAAGGCCAGTCGGTTGAGGTTTGTATTGCCGCGGATCGTGCAGTGGACGCGCCGGTGGAATTGGAACCTGGAATCTACACGCTTGCGGTCTATACGGACAGCTACCTCGTAGGCACAGTTAGTGTGGAATTGAACTAAGAAGAAAATAAGCCAAACCCCTATGAAGAAGTTGATTCTTTTCGGCGCGGTAGCGTTGATGTCAAGCTCCTGTGTGAGTACCAAGGTGCACAAAACACTGCAGGAGAAATACGATATTTTAAATAATGAAGCGGACCAATTACGCCAACAGACGGAGACCCGTGCGGCTCAAAACACGGAGCTGGAGCGCGAATTGACCGCCGTGCGTCGTGACGTCACCGCTTTGGTGGCGGATACCACTGCGAAATATGATGATTTGCGCGTGCTTCAAACGAAGTACGACCGTCTCTCCAAGCAGTACGACTATTTGCTGGACAACAACAATACCTTGATAGCGGCCAGTGCTCGTGAAAACAAGGCGCTTATGGATCAGCTCACAGCCATGCAAAACCGTTTGCAGGCAAAGGAAGATAGCTTGAATCTAGAGCGTCGTTTGTTGGAGAAAGGCCAGCGCCGGGTAAATGAATTGGAGCGTGTGATCAATGCCAAAGACAGCACCGTGGCCTATGTCCGCCAGAAGGTGAGTGATGCGTTGCTTGGATTTAATGGCAAGGGCTTGACCGTTAACATGCGAGACGGCAAGGTATACGTCAGTTTGGAGAATAGTCTCCTTTTTGCACCAGGTTCGTGGGATGTGGCAGCAAAAGGACAGATAGCATTGGATAACCTCGCACGTGTTTTGGCAGAGAGCAATGATCTGACGATTTTGGTTGAAGGACATACTGATAACGATCCGTACCGCGGACAGAGTCAGGTGCGCGACAACTGGGATCTCAGTGTGATGCGCGCGACCAATGTTGTGAAGATCCTGACTAAGAATTCGGGTATCGATCCGAAGCGCATTACTGCGGCCGGTCGTGGTGAATATGTGCCATTGGTGGCAAATGATTCACCTGAAAACAAAGCCGTGAACCGCCGTACGGAGATTATTCTAACACCGGATTTGACGGAATTGGCCAACCTCCTTGAAGGCGGCGAATAAGCGTCTAAATGAATTGAGCTTGAACGAGCTCTTCGATTCTTTTCAATCCCACTATGGCAATGTCGTAGTGGGATTTTTCTATGGCGTGGTGCGCGCTGATATAAATCTTTTCAAAGCCCAATTTCTCCGCTTCGCGGATGCGTTGCTCAATACGGGTCACAGGACGAATTTCACCGGTCAAACCAACCTCTCCGGCGAAGCAAACCTTGCCTCCTATGGGGTCGTCGTTGTTTGAACTGAGAATAGCTCCAATAACCGCTAGATCCAGTCCTGGATCGTCGACCTTCAAACCTCCGGTAATGTTCAAGAATACATCTTTTTGGCCCAATCGAAAGCCTGCGCGTTTTTCCAACACAGCCAGAAGCATATTCAGACGACGGGTGTCAAAACCCGTTGTGGAGCGTTGTGGAGTACCATATACGGCAGTGCTGACCAAGGCCTGCAGCTCTATGAGCATGGGTCTTATACCTTCTAGAAGTACCGCGACGGCGTTTCCGCTCAGGCCTTCATGTTGTTTGGTGAGCAAGAGTTCTGACGGGTTGCTGACACCGTTCAAACCGCCTTGTTCCATGGTATACAAGCCGATCTCGTGCGTCGAACCGAATCGGTTCTTGTGGGCTCGTAGAATGCGGTAGAGGAGGTTCGGGTCGCCTTCGAATTGCAAGACCACATCGACCATGTGCTCGAGAATCTTCGGCCCGGCAATACTTCCCTCTTTGTTGATGTGTCCGATGAGAAGAACGGGGGTGCCGGTTTCTTTGGCGTAGCGAATAAAGCTCGCCGCACTCTCACGAATCTGAGCCACAGAGCCAGGTGTGCTTTCGATGTGCGGCACATGTAAGGTTTGAATGGAGTCGATAACCACAAGATGTGGCTTCAAATTCTTCAAATGGTTGAAAATGGCGTCGGTTTTTGTTTCGCTGAGCAAATACAGTTCGCTCACAGGTTGACCTATCCGCTCCGCTCGAAGCTTGATCTGTGAAGGGCTTTCCTCTCCGGAGATATAAGCCACTGTACCCGTGAAGGCCATTGTCATCTGAAGCAAAAGGGTACTTTTTCCAATGCCCGGCTCGCCGCCTAAAAGCGTCACAGAGCCAGGTACAATACCTCCCCCGAGAACACGAGAAAATTCACTATCGGCGATGGGGTAGCGTTGTACAGTGGTATGTTCCACCTCCTGGATGCGGACAGGTTTTGTTGCGGCGCTCGCGCCACTCCAAGCTCTTGGGTCTGCTTTCTGAGGTGATTGAACCTCCTCCACGAGGGTGTTCCATTCCTTACAGCCTTGGCATTGGCCCATCCATTTGCTATGCTCGGTCCCACATTGGGTACAGATAAAAACGTTTTTACTTTTCGCCATTATTCTTCGCAATAAGATTGGTCGTGCTGTGCCCTTTTTCAAGCGCCACCAATTCCACTTTTCCACCCCAGCTCAACACCTCTTTGGCGCCAACAACATCTTCAATGTCGTAATCCGCCCCTTTGGTCAACACGTC
>JBEAQE010000028.1:0-24888 GCA_041164065.1 Bacteroidota bacterium
GGGTTTGGGCATAAAAAAACCCACACAACTTTCGTTGTGCGGGTTGATATATTTCTCGTGAACCCGGCAGGATTCGAACCTGCGACCGTCTGCTTAGAAGGCAGATGCTCTATCCAGCTGAGCTACGAGTCCAAATCCAATGTTTGCCGGTGAGAAGAAGTAGTCGGGAAGACAGGACTCGAACCTGCGACCCTCTGGTCCCAAACCAGATGCGCTACCACCTGCGCCACTTCCCGAACTGTAAATAACTTCTCTTCGCGGAAAGACTGGGACTCGAACCCAGGGGACGCTATCGCGACCACAGCTTAGCAGGCTGCTGCATTACCACTCTGCCACCTTTCCGATTGGGAGCGCAAATGTAGGGCTGATTTTGGTTTAAGCAAGAAGTTGAAAGAAAAATATTA
The DNA here is from genome assembly GCA_041164065.1 of Bacteroidota bacterium. Lineage (GTDB taxonomy): Bacteria > Bacteroidota > Bacteroidia > Flavobacteriales > Schleiferiaceae > UBA10364. The sequence goes on from JBEAQE010000028.1 coordinate 405, forward strand.
GAAGTTTTTTTGGCTAGAAAACCTATGTGATGGATTACGAGGCACTTAGTCTTGGTTGGGATATTCGATTCTAACGTGATAAACGCCCCGCATGAACTTTTTAAAGGCTTCGCGGATGGTGTTGATCTCTTTTAGGGTGATGTCGGCGTTGTCGAGTTGACCGGTGGTGAGTTGGTGGTCGATAACGCGGTCGATCATGGTACTCAAGTTGATTTGCGTTTTCTCGGGGAGTGAACGTGTGGAGGCCTCGACGGCATCAGACATCATGACGATGGCGGTTTCTTTGGAGAAGGGCTTCGGGCCCGGATATTGGAATTGGTCAAACTCCGAAGCATCGGGGTGATCCTCTTTGAACTTACGGTAGAAATATTCGACGCGCGAAGTACCGTGGTGGGTCCGGATAAAATCAACAACGAGGTCCGGAAGATGGTTCTTTTTGGCCAATTCAATTCCCGCTTCCACGTGACCAATAATGATCGCTGCACTTTCGGTGTAGCTCAACTCGTCATGGGGAGAAGCCTGAGAGCTTTGGTTTTCAGTAAAGTATTGTGGTGCGCTGAGCTTTCCTATATCATGGTAAAGTGCACCCGTTCGCACAAGAAGGGTGTTCCCTCCCACAAGCTCGGTGGCGTGCTCCGCTAGGTTCGCCACTTGCATAGTGTGCTGGAACGTACCTGGGGCTTCTTTAGATAGGCGCTTTAACAAGGGGCTATTGGTATCCGAGAGTTCGAGGAGCGTCAGGTCGCTCACCACCCCGAAGATGCGCTCAAAGAGGTAGATGATCGGGAAGATGAAAAGCAGAAGTATCGAGCCACTCAGAGATGCAACCATGGGTGATAATGCAAAGAGGCTCCATTCGCTTTGGCGAACGAGGTGAATGCTCAAATGGACGAAGGTGAGTATAATGAGGATGCGCAGGGTGCTTTGGAACAATTGGCTCCTCTTATAGATGCCGCGGATGTTGAGCAAGGCGGTGAACGCAGCAGCGAATTGAACCGCGATTAACTGAAGAGCGCCGCTGACGAATGGACCGATTAATAGCAGTAGAAAAATGGTGGTAATAAGGGCCAAACGGTCATTGAAAAAGCTGCGGATGATAACTGGTAACAAAAGGATTGGTACAGCATAAGGACTGAAAAACGACAGGCTGGAAATCAATAATGTGGCTATAGCCGCCCCTGTAAAGCTGAAAAGAAAAAGGTTGAGGCTCGAGCTGTGTGCTATGATGGCCTTGTCGTAGTAGCGAACGTAGGTGAAGAGTCCTGCGAGAATGAGCAAAATGTAGCCTAAAGCACCGAGACGAGCGGCGAGATTTAGCTGATCGGAACCACCATCATAATTGCGCTCAAGGGCCCGAATTACCTCATATTTCTCTTGGGTGATGATTGCGCCACGAAGAATGATGGGGGTCCCTTTCACCACGATTCCTTTATTAAGAGTGATGGCGGCCAATTTATAGTTGAGTAGACTATCCGTCAATTCCTCGTTTAAAACAAATGTGGGTTGGATTTCGGCGCTATCTGGCAAGCCATATTGGGCGCGGATTGCCGCTGGTGTCAGGGCATTGCTCAAATCGACCAAACTCCCATCTTCAAGAAAACAGCGGTGGTTCTCTTTCGGGAGGCTCATGACTACCCCACGAATTTGCCAATTTTCAAAAGCCGCATGGAGCGAGGTGTCGTATTGAGTGAGGCTTTTTGACCATTGGTCTTTGCGGAATTGGTAGGTATAGATAAGGTCTTTAGAGGTTTCTAGGGTATTGCGATCAGCGACCAGGTCTTCGTCGCTTTTTGGCAGTACAAAGTCGATGGGCGCGACAAGATCATCCTGCAACCAAACCTGTCCGAGGCGGTACTCGTATTGGAATTGGCCCTTGAAAGGAATACTCAAATAAATGCTGATAAGGCTGAGCAGACCGACCATTACAAGGTAGACCCATTGTTGATTCGACTGTATTCGTTGTAAAGCTTTCATCCACATCGTTCGTTTGGAAGCACAAAATAAGTAGTTTAGTGGAGTCGAAAGACAAGAACCCAAAATACATTACAGAAGATGAAGGAAGTCGTTATCGTTAGCGCTGTCAGAACACCTATTGGCAGTTTTGGCGGAATGTTCAGTGGCGTGAGTGCCACGCAGCTCGGAGCCGCTGCAATAAAAGGAGCTTTGGAGAAAGCGGGCGTCAAGCCTGAATTAGTTGAAGAAGTATACATGGGCAATGTGCTCCAGGCTAATGTTGGCCAGGCACCAGCGCGTCAGGCAGCCATTTTTGCCGGTTTAAAGGACACCGTGCCATGTACCACGGTTAATAAAGTGTGTTCAAGCGGAATGAAAGCCGTAATGATGGCAGCTCAGGCTATTAAAGCCGGTGATGTTGACATCATTGTTGCTGGCGGAATGGAGAACATGAGTGCTGTACCCCACTACCTTCCTGGCAGCCGCACTGGAACGAAGCTAGGTGATATTAAAATGGTCGATGGCTTGGTTAAAGACGGACTGACCGACGTCTACAACAAGCAACATATGGGCCTATGTGCGGAAACTTGTGCCTCTGAGCACAATTATTCTCGCGAGCAGCAGGATGCCTTCGCCTTAGAGAGCTACCGTCGCAGTGCTGAGGCTTGGGATGCAGGTCGTTTTGATGCGGAAATCGTTCCTGTTGAAGTACCACAACGTCGCGGAGACGCACTAATCATTACCAAGGACGAAGAATATACTCAGGTTAGGCCTGAAAAGGTGCCGGAATTGCGCCCAGTGTTTAAGGCGGACGGGACCATCACAGCAGCAAATGCATCGACCATCAATGACGGAGCTTCGGCTATGGTGTTGATGAGCGCAGAGAAAGCTGCGGAATTGGGCCTGAAACCTGTTGCGAAAATTCTAGGTTATGCCGATGCTGCACAGGAGCCAGAATGGTTTACGACAGCTCCAGCAAAAGCGTTACCAAAGGCATTGGCGAAGGCGGGCGTAGATATCAAAGACGTTAGCTATTTTGAGTTCAATGAAGCGTTTTCTGTAGTGGGTTTGGCCAACACGGACCTCCTCGGGTTAAGTGCTGATCAGGTAAACGTGAATGGTGGCGCGGTAAGTTTAGGACACCCATTGGGTGCTTCAGGTGCACGAATTTTGACCACCTTAATCAGTGTCTTGGACCAGAAAGGCGCCAAGCTAGGTGCTGCAGCTATTTGTAACGGTGGTGGTGGTGCTTCTGCGATGGTCATCGAAAAAATGTAATCAGGAAAGAAATTACCTCAAGCCCCTGGTCCTTTGGTCCGGGGGCTTTTTTGTGTATAAAAGTTCTTTTGCAGAATGAACGTATGCGCCATTGGTGTTAGATTTGGAAATATGGCACATCCGAAAATTGGAATTGGTTTTTTAGCCCTCGCTCCCATGCGCGAGGAGCCCAGTGACCGCGCTGAGATGGTCAACCAGTTGCTCTTTGGAGAAACCTTCGAAATACTCGAGGTGGCACCAAAGTGGATGCGCATTCGATTGCATCACGACCGGTACGAGGGTTGGATTGACCGTTTGCAAGTTTGTCCAATTTCAGAGGACTTCTTAGCCATGCTTAACCAGACTCCGAAAGCGTATGCAAGTGATCCCGTGCATTTACTTAGAGGTCAGGAACCGACGGACTACCCCATGGTCGTTCAAGGATCTATTCTTCCGCTTAAAGATGGTCCTACGATTCGGTTGGAAAATAAAAGTTACGACTACGATGGGCATGCTATTCATGGCGTTAAAAACCGTGAAGCCTTAGTTGATTTTGCATTCTCTTACCTCAATGCGCCTTATCTATGGGGCGGTAGAAGCCCTTTCGGTATTGATTGCAGCGGCTTTACACAAATGGTCTATCGCCTTACCGGCTACAACATTCCACGAGATGCCTCACAGCAGGCTAAAGTGGGTCAGACATTAAGTTTTTTAGAAGAATGTGAGCCTGGAGATTTGGCATTCTTCGACAATGTAGAAGGGAACATTACCCACGTGGGCATAGTATTAGAAAATTACAACATTATCCATGCGTCGGGTCGAGTTAGGGTCGATGGACTGGATCATAGTGGTATTTACAATTCCGAGCTGAACAGGCACACACATAAGCTTCGAGTACTCAAGCGTATTCTCCCCTAGTTAGCGCGCCAATCCTTTGATGACATCGCCAGCCATTTCCCAGAATTCATCAAAAGCTACCATTTTTTCTTCATACCAATTCAGTATTTCAGGCCACTGTGCGCGGTCATAAAAATATGCACCGGGCAACACAATGGTAATACGACTTACCACCACCCCTGAATCCAATTCAATATCTCTAATAAACTCTGGCGGTTTTCCCCAATACCCTTCAAGCATCTTCGCGAACTCCTCGAATTGGTCATAAAACAGTGCTCGTATCTCAGGATCTTTGAACTGTAGATCAATAGCCAGCCCAACATCCGGGAAGGTTAACATTCTAAAAAAGATCCCCTTCACCCCCGTCTTGTAAGCCTCCCAGCGTCCACCACCGCCGGCGATACTGCGGTGGCCCGACATGTGATGCTGAAATTTCTTAAAAAACTGGGTATTCAAGTTTTTCTTCTCTTCTCTCGAAAACATGGACGCTTGGCTATTTATTTGTTCGCAATATCGGCATTCCCGTGAGAACCGCTTCCGTGATTTTACGCACATTGTAAGAAGATTACCCCATTACATTTGCAGCAAACAAAATAACATCATGGGTTTATTTTCTTTCCTTTTCGGCAGCGGTAAAAAGCAACAAGCAATCAAGGATGCATTGGCCGCAGGTCATACAGTAATCGATGTTCGCACACCAGGTGAATTCAAACAAGGTAACTTCAAGGGAAGTATCAATATTCCATTGAATAAAATTGAAGGGAAGGCAAAGTCATTGACCAAAGAAAAGCAACCCGTTATCCTATGCTGTCGTAGTGGTGCTCGAGCGGAATCTGCTCGAGGTATTCTTGCCGCCCAAGGTGTTCAGGCCATCAACGCAGGCGCATGGCAATCTGTCGTGAAGGCATCTCGCTCCTAAGCACCTATTTAGCAATAATATAGTCGGTGAATTTTTCCAAAACTGCTGATATTTATCAATAGTTCTGGTACACGTTGTTGGTATTTTAGTTCTGTAATCTTCTGGAACCTATACCAATGAAAACATTAATCCTACCGACCGATTTCAGCGAACTCTCTAAAAAAGCATTGGAGTTTGCTATAGCACTGGCCGACCAGTTCAATGCTGGTATTATGCCGGTGCACAGCTATTCTATTCCACATACTTCTGAAACCTTCTCAACATCTTTGGTGGAAATGCTCCGTAAGAATGCCGAGGAGAGTATGGAGGAGTTTTTGAAACTCGTACCGACTAGTATTCCTTGCCAAAGTAAAGTCAGCCCCTTCCCTATTCGAGAGGAACTACAAACATTGAGTAAGGATAGAGAGAACAGCTGGATCATCATGGCAACCCATGGAGAACAGGATTGGTGGGATCATCAATTGGGCACTAATGCGAGCCATTTGATCAATGCCTTAGATGTACCTGTCTTTTTAGTCCCTGCAAATGCCGAGATTAAAACGCCAATTCGCCACATTTTAGTGACGACAGACGGACGTGAAATGACAGATAATGTTCGAGCGAAATTCTTGGATATAAAAGCAACACTTAAGGCCTCTTCCCAAGCCTTGCAAGTAGTCGCAAGCGAAAGTGAAGAAGGCGATGGTATTTACGAAGGCATGCCGCTTTACAAGCTTTTTCATGAAAATTTCCAGGGAGGACTCTTGGAAGCTGAGGAGATTATTCACCCCGAACTGACCCTTGCCGTTCACCACAAACGCAAATGGTTCGAAAGCTTATTTCATTCAAGTGCCACAAAAGAGCTCGCTTTAAAGCACCCTGGACCTATCGTAGTGCTTCACGAATAATACAAACCTAAGACCCAATAAGAACCGGCCCTCGCGCCGGTTTTTTTATTTTGTGTGAGCAGGAGCACAAAGTGCCTCTGGATCATGCTGTTGCCCCACAGTCTCCAGTCGTTCTCCGTAGCGCAATCCTCGTGCGGTAAGCACCACCCCAATAACCAGCACAATGGCAGGGATGATCAGCTTTACCCTTATTTTGCTCGAAAGTAGCGCGGCCAAATGGAATTGGTCATTGAACAAACTGATGACGCGTTGAAAAACAGGTACACCCAGAAGTGCCGGAATAGTTCCTAAGGAGAATGCAATCATCACCCCCATAACGTTGAGTGAATTTTCCGAAGGTAAGGCCATGGCCGCCGCCATCCATACCATTCCACAGGGCAACCAACCATTAATCGCTCCCAATGCGAACATCTTTGCACCACCATTCAAGCTATTCGCCCGAGCGCTGAGCTTCAATAGTGGACGTGCCCATGAGGGCGGCAAAAAGTATTCAATGCCGAGGTAAAGTAACGCACCAAAAACCAGGGCTAAACCAAGCAGCATTGTGCCCTGAACACTTGCATTACTTACCCCTAAATAGTCTCCGATACTGAAAACGATCAGTCCGATCAGGATGTAGCTTAAAGTTCGGCCAGTATGATACTTGAAGAAGTTAGCACTCCCCGGCTTTAACCAAGCGCTTTGAACTGGGCCACACATGAGCAAGCAATGGCCACTAGAAGCCAAGCCCAAGGACAAGGCACCACCAAGGACGATTAGTGCATCCATCTTTTTCTAACCAAGGCTTCTCTTCCTTTCACAAAGGCACGGAGCTCCAAACGCCACAGCACGTTTTGAGCTGGCAGCTCCGAGAAATGCAGGATTAGATTACCGCCATCAATCGCAACAGTAATACTCGTGTCTCTTTGATCTGTTTCGGGATGCATCAATCGACAAAACGCACTATCAACAACCAAAGGAAGGGCTAGCGGTACATTTCCTACCGAATCTTTTTGCCAAGTCGTTTGAGGAAAGAGGTCAGTCCCAAGCGTCGTCGCCTCAATTACACGGTCATATTCTATCTCCTGCTGATAGTAGTCGTCACTCTCGAGTATGTAGTCATTTTGCATCGTGAGGTAAATGGTATAGACCATAGCTAGAACAAACAACCCCAGGGCGGTAAAAATGCCCCATCCCCAATTAAATTTCATCGTATTATTTTCTAATCATTGGTCCAAGGAAATTAGTCTTTATTCGGTCAATCTCCTCACCATTGTTCATTACACGGACGGTTATTCGCTGTTTTTCATCAGCCAATTCCGCCCTTTCAATACCCACAATAGCCGCACCATGTACAATAGCTTCCGGTTGTAGATGAACCGTATCACCCCCGGCCACACGCATTGTTCCCTCTGGACTCTCTAGTTCCAGCACCAGATTCATTACCTCATCACTTTTGTTGATCAGGGTGAAATTATAGGCGTTTGTGATGGTTGTTCCTTCCTTTTGATACAATTGACCGGGCATTCGAAGAAATATAGTTTCCACCTGTGCCCTTGTGCTTAAAAGGGTGATTACGATGCCCAACAACAGCGTTAATATGGCCATATAGGCCCAGGTTCGAGGTGTTAATACTTTACGTTCACCCTGCTCAACCCCATTGACCGAATCAAAGCGAATCAGACCTGGCTCCTGCCCTGTCTTCACCATCACCTCATCACACACGTCAATACAAGCGGTACAGTTTACACACTCCAGTTGCGTACCGTTACGGATATCAATACCTGTAGGACACACCTGAACACAGAGTCCACAATCAACACAGGCACCCTTTCCATCATCGTCGTTACGCTTACCCTTAGAGCGAGGTTCACCCCGGAGCCAGTCGTATATAATCACCAAAGAATTTCGATCGAGTAATACTCCTTGCAATCGACCATAAGGACAAACCACAATGCAGGCTTGCTCACGGAACCATGCAAAGACGAAATAGAAGACAAATGAGAACACCACAATAGCGCTAAAGTTGCCCAAATGAGCCATAGGACCATCGTTGATGAGGTCAAGCCAACGATCAGAGCCCACGAGGTACTGAAGGAAGACATTACTCACTACAAAGGCAATGAGGTAAAAGATGAAATTCTTCAACCCTTTCTTCCAGATTTTTTCCCAATTCCACGGCTGTTTCGCCAACTTCATTTGACGATTTCTATCGCCCTCAATCCAATACTCAATCTTTCGATAAACATGTTCTAAGAAAATAGTCTGTGGACATATCCACCCGCAGAATATCCGTCCAAAAGCCACTGTAAAGACAATAACACTCACCACCCCAGAGATCATAAGTAGTACGAAAATGAAGGTATCCGCCGGTCTGAAAATCTGACCCAACAGCACGAACTTCCGACCTAGAACATCAATCATGAACATGGGTTGACCTCCAATTTTTATCCAAGGTCCCACGAAAAGTATAGCCAACAACACATAGGCCACATATTGACGTGCGCTGGCGAACTTACCTTTTACTTTTTTAGGATAAATGTGAACGCGTTTCCCATCATCATCGATGGTCGCGACGGAATCTCTAAAACTATCTTCTTGCATGACTAAAAAGGGGCCCAAAAGGGGCCCCGACTTACTTGTTTTGTCTAAGTTATTCTTCCATTGGAACTTCCTCTGCCACTTCTGTCACGGCAGTGAACAAATCACCTTCAGGATCCTTAGGATTCGCTGGCATAGTTCCCGCCATACTCAAGATATAACTGCTCACCTCCTGCATTTCACCCGCCCGAAGGTTATCCTTCCAAGCGATCATCCCTTTGGTGGGAACACCATATTTGATTGTGGTGAAGACATCGGAAATACCCCCGCCGTGTAACCAGTAGGCATCCACTAGGTTAGGCCCAACGCCACCTCCTAGGTCTGCGGCATGACATACGGCACAGTTCTGCTTGAAAATCTTCTCACCACTAGCCAAAGCCGCTGCATTAGTCAGCGCCACTACATTAGATTCATCTACAAGATCCTTCGCTGTAGCGAGGTAGGCCTTAACGTCCTCCTCTGCTTGAGCCATCTCAATGGCATATTCCTCACCAGAAAGTGGAACCATTTGGAACACGTGGAAACGCAACAAATACACAATGGCGAATACAATGCCTAGATAGAAACCGGCCTTCCACCATGGTGGTAGGTTGTTATCGAGCTCAATAATACCATCGTAATTATGATCGGTATACACGCGCTCCTCCTCTTCTACCGGCACTGCATCCGTAAGTTTTGCGTAGATCTCACTCCACCAATTCACTGGTTTCGGTGCGTCTTCAGCTGCAACGCCTTCTTCCTCAGCATTTTGCTTAAGAACCAATTCCTGCAATTGATTCAAATATGAGAACATGCGCATCACCGCGATAAAGATCAAAACCAATAAGGTGGCAATAATCCAGTTAGACCCCGATGCCAACAGGTCGATGGCTGTTCCCTCTGGAAGGTCTAGGTACGCCCACAACCCCAGCAAGGGCAACGAGGCGATAAAGAAAAAGGTAAAGAACTTCTTGTTATTCATGATGGGTGTCTTTAAAGTCGTTAGGTTCTAGAGGCAGCTGAGAGAATCGGTCGGAATCGCTCTTTGGCATCATGATGGAATACACCAACCAGCCTAGGAAAAATCCCCCAAATAGAAGCAGTGCGATCATTGGGTAGACCTCCACTGAATCTATCTCTAGCATGCTATGTTTAATGAACTTCAACATCTTAGTTGGCAGCTACTTTAATATCGGTTCCAAGGCGCTGTAGGTAAGCAATCAATGCTACGATTTCATCTTCAGGCAGCACCTCGATGTTTTCGTCCTGGTTAAGGACAGCCGCAATGCTTTCAGCCTGAGCCTGGGCCGTAGCTACGGTATTTGCAACATCTTCTTCGGTATATGGAACCCCAAGAGTAACCATCGCCTCCATCTTAGGAACGATATCCTCGAAGTTCACACTGTGGTTAAACAACCACGGGTAACGCGGCATAATAGAACCTGGAGACATGATGGTAGGATCCTTCATGTGGTAGTAATGCCAGCTGTGCGGATACTTTCCTCCTACCCTATGCAAATCTGGTCCCGTACGTTTAGACCCCCACAAGAACGGGTGATCATATACAAACTCACCAGCCTTGCTGTACTCACCATAGCGGGCCGTTTCAGAACGGAATGGACGTACCATTTGGCTATGACATGCATTACAGCCCTCACGAATGTACAAGTCACGACCTTCAAGCTCTAGTGGCGTGTAGGGCTTAACTGCGGCTAATTTTGGCACATTACTGTCAATTTTCAAGGTTGGAATGATTTCTACCGCCCCACCAATGAGAATAACGACCATACTCCAAATGAGTAGCGTAACTGGGCGACGCTCAATCCAACGGTGCCAGTACTCACCTTCCTCCTTCTGATAGCGTGGAGCCAATGGCATTGCACTAGCTTCCTCCTCACGTAACAAGGTACCCGTACGAACGGTGCGAACAACGTTCACCACCAACAGCACTGCACCCGTCAAATAAAGCAATCCACCGGTTGCGCGCAGCATGTACATAGGAATGATTTGAGTAACCGTTTCAAGGAAGTTACCATAGAGCAAGCTGCCATCCGGATTGAATTGTTTCCACATCATACTCTGCGTAAAACCAGCCACATACATTGGCAATGCCCAGAATACAATACCCAAGGTTCCAATAAAGAAGTGCCAGTTGGCCAATTTTTCACTGTACAATGAAGTTTGGTACAAACGTGGCAACAACCAGTAGATCATACCGAAGATTAGGAATCCGTTCCAACCTAATGTTCCAATGTGAACGTGTGCTGGAATCCAATCGGTGTAATGCGCGATTGCATTTAGGTTTTTCAATGAAAGTAGCGGGCCTTCTAAAGTTGCCATACCATAGGCACTAACAGCTACGACGAAGAACTTTAAGACCGCTGAATCACGAACTCGATCCCACGCACCGCGTAATGTCAATAGACCATTTATCATCCCTCCCCAAGAAGGGAAAATGAGCATGATAGAGAACACCGTACCCAAACTCTGTGCCCAATCAGGAAGCGCAGTGTATAAAAGGTGGTGAGGACCAGCCCAAATGTAGATAAAGATCAGGGCCCAGAAGTGAATAATAGACAAACGGTAAGAGAATACCGGGCGCTCAGCGGCTTTTGGCAAGAAGTAATACATCAACCCGAGTACTGGAGTAGTCAGGAAGAAAGCCACTGCATTGTGCCCATACCACCATTGTACCAAGGCATCCTGGACACCGGCAAAGAGACTATATGATTTAGTCATGCTCACCGGCAATTCCAAATTGTTCACGATGTGAAGCACGGCCACCGTTACGAAGGTTGCGATGTAGAACCAAATGGCAACATACAAGTGACGCTCACGACGTTTTAATATGGTCCAGAACATGTTCACACCGAAGACCACCCACACCAACGTGATGGCGATATCGATAGGCCACTCCAACTCGGCATACTCCTTTGAAGAGGTAATACCAAGTGGTAAAGTGATCACTGCACTAATAATGATGAATTGCCAACCCCAAAAGTGAATACGCGAAAGGAGATCAGAAGCCATTCGGGTTTTCAATAGGCGTTGAAGCGAGTGGTAAACCCCTGCGAAAATCGCATTACCAACAAAAGCAAAAATGGCGCCGTTGGTGTGAAGTGCGCGTAGGCGACCGAAAGTCAGCCATGGCAAATCGAGGTTGAGGTCCGGGTAAAACAGCTGTGTAGCGGCAATAAGTCCCACCAAAAAGGCGATGACTCCCCAAACGATGGTAGCGACCAAAAAGTTTCTGGTTGCCACGTTATCATACTTGAAAACTTCCTTCTCCATGAAATTTTAAGAATTGGTTGTGGATTTGTTTTGTTCGTCGCGCAACATGCGCATCGCTGGTCCTTCAACATCTTCGAATTGACCATCGCGGTTGCTCCACAGGAAGGCTCCCAAGAAAACTACGGCGATTAATAGGCTAAAGAAAAGAAGTAGGAAGATGATGTTCATAATCTGCACTTAACAGAACAAATTTGATGAACCTACTTTGCCCTACCTATGACAATGCTCATCTAAAACCCTGATATTTATCATGTTTTATCGCAAGGCCCGAGCACCCAATACCACGAATAATACCACAGATATTGAACTGAGCGGCATGAGAATAGCAGCAACGACGGGACTTAAGGCTCCGAAAAGTGCTAGGGCTACACCACTGAGGTTGTAAAGAAGCGACAGCATGTATGCCCATTTCACCAGTGACCGAACGCGTCTAGAATAGCGAATCATCGCAGGCAGCTCCAATAATTGATTCGCCAACAAAACGCCTCCACTTTTGGGAATATAGCTCATGCTGTTTTCAACCACGGCAATGCCAAGATCTGCACTTTCCATCGCTTGCACGTCGTTCAGTCCGTCGCCTAAAAAGACGGCATTTTTCTGCCCCTGGACCAAAGAACTTTTCTGTTGTGGACTTTTGTTAAAATGTGATTTTCCTTCAAAGTATTTCGACCAATTCCGCGGCAGTTCCCTCGGGTGATCACCGCTGATCAAAACATGCTCCCCGCCCAAGTCTGAAATGGCCTGGAACAATTCCGTCAAATTCGCTCGATAGGAAAATTCAGATCCAAAACCACCTACAACATGACCTTCAATGGCCATGACGGTCTGGTCGCCGGTGGTATTGAGCCACTGCGCAGAGCCCAGGGCAAAGGTCTGACCCTCAAACTCGGCCTCGATGCCCTTGCCCACGTGCTCTTCCCATCGAGACAAAGTCGCTTTTGGGCCCTCTTGCAGGTACTGCGCCAACAATCTTGAAACCGGATGCGAAGATCGCCCCACCATAGCTCTAAACACCGATTTATTACTCTCGCTAAGTTCAGTTATGTTAACCGATGACGCCCGTTCGGTAAGCGTCCCCGTTTTGTCCCAAAAAAACCGTTGTGCTGCAGCCAATTTTTCAATTCCCAAGCCACTTTTCATATACAGCCCCATATCGCTCAACAACTTACTAGCCGTTCCATACGCAAATGGTGCCGCAAGCGAAAGAGCACAAGGACACGCAATAATGAGTACACTCACACCGATCTCAATGGCACGATCAGGGTTTATGAACCACCAAACGAATGTGGCCAGAAAAGAAATGATTAAAACGCTGATGGTGAAGGTTGCTGTGATGCTCTCGCTCACCCAGCCTGTAGTTTCGCGATCTTTGGACTTCCACAACCCTTCAACTTCTGATTGAGTTGGAGCTTGTAAAACTTTTGCTATCAATGTACTACCAGCATTTCGAGCCCCCGCAAAAATCGTTTGATCCCTATCCAACTGCTGCAGTTCGCTCTCTCCCGTGATAAAGCTATAGTCCAATTCCGCTTTGCCCATCAGGGTACTTTTCACCGGAACGATACCTTCGGTCGGAATTTGATACTCCTCACCCTCCTTCAAGTCTCCCAGTCGAACAAATTCTCCACGGGTCAAACTAAAAACGCTAATGGGTAAAAAATCATCCACGGTGCGTTCAAAACTAAAGGCCGCATAAGTACGTCCTTGCAAGAATCGACCGAGGATTAAAAAGAAAATCAGTCCGCTAAGGGAATCGAAATAGCCACCGCTCTGACCTGTGAATAACAAATGTGCGCTCCAACCCCACAATGCCAGCATTCCAAGGGCAATGGGTATATCCAAAGACCATTGTCGATAGCGAACGGCTTTAAAGGCGTTGATCAAATAAAACTTACCGGCTACCATCAGGCTTATAGTGGCAAAAAAAGCCGTGCTATAGCGGAAAAAATACAAGAGTTGAAAATTCGCCTCTTCGCTCAGCCCAAAGTACTCGGGAAAGGCACTCATCATGGCATTTCCCATGGCGAAGCCCGCAATACCAAGCTCTGCTATTTCCGACGTTGCTTTCTTTTTCTGTGTTATAATGGACGGTGGGTAGCCCACAAAATCCAGCCATGCAGCAAGACGGCTCACGGATATCATTTCAGGATCGAATTGGACCACAGCCTGTTTTGTGCTAAAGGCGACGCGCACATCCCGAACCCCTGGGAGCCACTCGCCCATTCGTTCGAGGAGAATAAGACACGATGTACAATGGATGCCTGGAAGCTGTATGGTCCATTGCCAGTGATTTCCATTGATTTTATCGAGTCCTTCTTTATGATCAATAAGGCTCAAGTGCGAATAGCGGTCGATGAGCTTTACAGAGGGGCCTTCTTGATCTGATCCACCAAGCATTGCATCGGCAGTGGCACAACCGGTGCAGCAATAGTCATTGCCATCACGGGTGATTTTAAATCCAGCATCGATTGGCTGCTCGCAGAATTGGCACTTTTGCATATTTGGTAAAGCTATCGTTACAAAAGTCTCACATAACGTTTGGTATCAAACTGATATTTGTCATAAATTTAGAGTAATCAAACTAGAGTAAAATGCCTACCCCTACCCATCCTTCTGATTGCGCACATTGCCCTCATTTAAGTCACAGTCACTTGAATAATCTCAGTACTGAGAGCTTAGATGACGTTAGTAAAAACCGAACCTGTATAGTCTTTAAAAAAGGACAAACCATCTATCACGAGGGGATGCGCGTGAATGGCATTTATTGCATTCACGGAGGTATCGCGAAACTCTTTAAACTAGGCCCAAAAGGAAAAGAGCAGATTATCAAATTTGCGCAACCTGGTGAATTAGCGGGATATCGAGCGATGATTTCCAATGATCCAATGTCTGGTTCCTTGGTAGCTCATACCGAGGTTCGTGCATGCTTTATTCCAAAAGATGTTTTCTTAGCTTCCTTGAGAGAAAATCCCACATTCAGCTTCGAGCTCTTGGCCGCATCATGCCATGAATTAGGCGAATGGGGTAAAATTGTGACCAATTTATCTCAAAAGTCTGTCCGCGAACGCTTAGCAGAATTGATTCTTCTTCTCCAAGCTACTTTTGGCACCGACGATGAAGGTAGCATAGATATCAGCCTAACCCGTGAGGAACTCGCAAACATGGTTGGCACGGCAACTGAAAGTCTGATTCGTCTACTCTCGGAACTAAAAAAAGAAGGAGCTATCAGCACGAGCGGCAAACGTATTTGTATCACAAACATGAATTTGCTCACGCGCATTTCTGAATTAGCGCATTAAAGCTTTAACTTATATCTTATTTAATGTTGCAGGTACAGCCTCGGCAAAAATATCAAAGTCATTGTGCCTCACGAACAAAGCAGCCATCGAATGAGATTTTCAGGACCGTGGTATCCTAATTGATCTACAGCCAATACCTTTGCGCAAATTTTGTAAAGCAATGACGCGCAAAACCCTATCCCTAGCGTTGATATTTTTCAGTATTAACGCTCTTTTCGCTCAGCGTACAGGTAAACTTCAAGGTGAAGCACTCGATGCACTAAACCTCAGCCCATTAACAAACTGGGAGATTCAGGTCATCCAAGGCGCTTTTACACACAAAACAACTGTTGACGCCTCAGGAAATTTCGCCTTCGAGGCATTGCCAACAGGACTGTGCAACGTTCGTGCTATTAGTCCAACTGGACAAATGCAAACCATACACGAGGTACAAATTCGCAGTACCAAGCCAGAGTTCATTTCCCTACTCGTGGAACGCACAACTTCGCTCGATGAAGTTGCCGTTCGCGCCGATGCATTTCATCGCACTGAAGAAACACCGCTGAGCATCAAGAACATAAACCGGTCGGAGATTATGCGAATGCCCGGTGCCGTGCTCGATCTCACCAAGGTTATCCAGAGCTTTCCTGGCGCACTTCCCAAACCAAGTTTTGGTTATGCGATAGCCTTGAGAGGGGGCGCCCCAAGCGAAAACCGCTACTTTATAGATGGCATTAGCATTCCAACCATGAACCACTTCAGCATTCAGGGCGCGAGCGGTGGTGCTGTTTCACTTATTAATCCCGACCATATCAATGGTATGGACCTCATTACCGGAGGGTTCGCAGCCGAGATTGATGATGTACTCAGCGCGGTACTGCAATTAGAAGGACGAAGTGGTCGCAAGGATCGTTGGGGCCTTAGAGCAACGCAGGGCGGTACGGATTATGGGCTAACCTTTGAAGGTCCTATCGGTGAGAACACGACGGCCATCGTTTCCGGGCGCAATAGTTTTTCACAGCATTACTTCAAACTGTTCAACATACCCGTGCTGCCAACATATCAAGACGCCCAGTTACGTATCCACCACCGCATCAGTGAAAAGCAAGATTTGACCATCATCGGACTAGGCGGTTGGGACAAATACCGCTTGTATACGGAAGGACGTGGTTCCGATGCTCTACTGTACAACGTGGGATATATCCCAGAGGGTGAGCAAAGCACCAAGGTACTTGGGGCACGGTATCGCTTGTTCCGAGAAAATGGACGCTGGGAAGCCGTAGTGAGTCAGGACCGCATTGATAACATTGCGCGAAAGTTTGTTGGGAACACAGGTTTGGAAGAAGATCGTCAGTTGGCTTATGATGCTCAGGAAATCAATACGCGAATGAATCTGAGCCACCATGTTGTAAGCGGGGCTTGGCAATGGAAGTACGGGGTGAATTACGTTCACCGTCAGATGGGAATTGATATGTGGCAACAGCGCTTTGTTTGGGACCAACATCGAATCGATACTGTACAATACGCGAATGATTTGCAATTCGGAAGCCTAGGGGCATTTATGCATTTGACAAAGCATTACTATGATAACCGATTGAGTACTAGCGCAGGGTTGCGCACGGACATGCACACCGTAAATTTAACCACGGTCAATCCGTTGGCGAATTTGAGCCCACGTATGTCTGCACAATACCACCTCAGCCCGAACTGGGCCGTTCAAGGGAATTTGGGGCAATACACGCAGTTGCCGGCGGCGGTGAGTTTGTTGGCCAACAGCGCGAATAATTGGACACGATACAGCTATGCGGCCAAAGTAAAACAAGCGGCAACGGGAATTGAGTTCCAAAATGGTGAGACTTACCGATTTTCGCTAGAGACCTATTACAAATACTATAGCGACCTCCCCTACTACTGGTCCGATGGGATTGTGTCTAATCAGGCTATTGGGGCCTACGTAGCGGTCGGTGATCAGGTGAGTTCGTCGGAGGCTATGGCACGCAGCTATGGTATTGAGTTGTTCCTTCAGCAAAAGCTAAAGCACACCTATTGGTGGACGATGAGCTATAACTTCGGAAAGAGCGAGACGCGTCACCTCAGCACCGATGCTTGGATGCCAACGGTATGGGACAACCGACATAACGTAAACCTTGTTCTGGGAAAAGTTTGGGGTAAAGGATGGCAGATAGGAGCCAAATACCGTTGGGCGACGGGTACGCCTTACACACCGTTCGATAGTGATCTCAGCGCACAACAAGATAATTGGGACGTGCTACAGCGCGGCATCTTCGATTTTAACAATCCGATGTCCGCTAGATTGGATTCTTATAGTGTTATTGATGTGCGTTTGGACAAGACGTACAACAAGAAGAACTACAGCTTGACCTGGTTCCTGGATTTACAAAACTTCACCAGCAGCCCCATTCCGCTAATGCCTTACCTCACCGTGGAACGCGATGACCTGGGTGCACCTTTAGTGGATCCAACGGTACCCGGTAGCTATTCAGTGAAAACGATTCAAAGTGATACGGGCAGAATGCTCCCGACCATCGGATTGATTATTGAAATTTAAACGGTGATAATTGTCATTTTAGGCCGAAGGGTGTTGGTGTAACTTAGCTTAAGTATTAAACCAACACCCTTTTGCTATGAAGGCTATACACACCTTACGTTTTGCGATTATTGGATTATTGATGTTTGGGACCCAAGTCGAGGTTCAAGCTCAAGAAAACACCCAACACTATGTGATTATGCAACTGGACAGTGATCGCACGCAGGATCAAAAGGCTACCCTCAGCCGGATTGAGGCATTGAAGGCGGGTTGGGGCGAAGATGTGAAGATTCGTCTTGTGGTGCATGGCGAGGGTATTGCCCTATATGAAATGGCAAAAACCAAGCATGAAGCCCAGATCAAAGAATTAATGGAGGATGGTGTACAATTCGTGGTATGTCGCAAGAGTATGCTAAATCAGGAATTGGTGCCCGCAGACCTTATAGGAGGTGTAGAGATGGTCCAAATGGGTGTCAAGGAAATCATTGTAAAGCAAGAAGGAGGCTGGACCTACTTCCGCAACTAAAATCCCTTTATAAAATGAAATGTAGTAACGCGGCAGAAGCCGTTAAACACTTGCGTCCTAACCAGCGAGTGTTTATTCATAGTGTGGCTATGGCCCCTCAACAACTTATTGCGGCTATGGTGGCCCGTGAGAACGAATTGGCAAACATGGAGCTTGTTCACGTGCATACTGAGGGAAAAGCTCCTTACGTCAATAAAGACATGAGCGAGACGTTCTTTCACAATGCCTTTTTTGTAGGTGCCAATGTGCGCGAGGCCGTTCAAGCGGGCCGCGCGGATTATATACCAATGTTCTTGAGTGAGATGCCTAGATTGTTTCGCGATGGGAGCATGCCTTTGGATGTCGCTCTTATCTCAGTGAGCCCTCCGGATAAGCATGGCTATTGTTCATTAGGACCATCTGTGGATATCAGCTTGGGTGCTATAGAAAGTGCGCAAATGATCATCGCAGAAGTGAATTCTCAGGCGCCACGTACTCATGGGGATGGTGTGATCCATATCAATGATATTGACTACCATATTGAGGTGGACACTCCCCTGCATGAGGCGCATTGGAAGCCTATTGGTGAGGACGAACAAAATATCGGTCGTCGAATTGCGGGTATGATTGAGGACGGTTCTACGTTGCAGATGGGTATTGGAAATATTCCAAATGCTGTCTTGGGGGAATTGGGCAATCATAAAGACCTCGGAATTCATACGGAGATGTTCTCTGACGGAATCATTCCATTAGTGGAAAAAGGCGTTATTACTGGGGCTCATAAGAAGATTTTACCCCACAAGATTGTGGCAAGTTTCGCTATGGGAAGTAATAAGCTGTACCAATTCATGGACGACAACCCCATGATCACCATGAAAGATGCCGCCTACACCAATGACACGGCAATTATTCGACAAAACCCCAAGGTAATCGCGATTAATAGCGCTATTGAAATGGATCTTACGGGTCAGGTTTGTGCGGACACAATCGGGCCTAAGCAGTTTTCTGGCGTGGGAGGTCAAATGGACTTTATCCGAGGAGCATCACTCTCTGAGGGGGGTAAACCTATATTCGCCTTTACCGCTGCGACGAAGAAAGGTATGAGTAAGATTGTACCCCGACTACATGAGGGGGCTGGTGTAACGACTACTCGCGCTCACGTGCATTGGGTCGTTACGGAGCACGGAGCGGTCAACCTACACGGCAAAAACCTCCGTCAACGTGCCAAAGCGCTTATTAGCATCGCCGCGCCCGAACATCGCGAAGCCCTGGAGAAAGCCGCATACGAACAATTCGGTAGCCTTTAAAAGTTCTCGTCTGCCTGCCCTACTTTTGCAGGATGCGAAAATTACCTCTGTATTTAGCCTCGACCGTTTTGGTGCTGACTGTCCTTTCCCTTTTTGGATGGGGTGTGAAGCACGTGGTTAAGGGCTCCGCCAAGCTCCCCAGTGGGGTTAATGATGCCGTTTACGAATTTGTGTCCTGGCCGGATTTGTTGAAGCGGGTCGAAAAGGAATTGACCCAGGTTCCAAAAACCTTCGTAAAAACACCGGAGGATTTCAAAGGCATCAACACGCTGGAAGATGATGTGAAGATTTTGACCTCATACCATAACGAGGATGACGGACGCACGATTGCGCTCATAAATCTTCGGAACGGTCACGTGTACAAGGAGTGGATTGTTGATACAGTGTGGAATGTACACGATCGTATATGTCACCCGCTAATGCTCCCAGATAGCTCCATCATCTATGGTTTGGAGTGGAATTCCGGATTGAACCGATTGAGCAAGGAAAGCGAGGTTTTGTGGCGTCAAAAGGCTTTCTTCAACCACCACGGAAAAAATATGGATACGGACTCCACGCTTTGGACCTGTTCATACATTAAAGCTGCGGGAACGGGAATGCCGCATCGTGGAACCTTTGTGGTGGGCGGAAAGAAGTACAGTATTCTCGATAACAATATCACACGCATCAATGCCTACACGGGCGAGATTCTGTTTGATAAAAGTGTCTTAGAAATCATGTTCGAACACGGTCTGGAACATCTGTTGATCAAGAGTGACCTGGCCAAGGATCCCATTCACCTGAACGACGTTCAGCCTGCCCTAAAGGATGGACCCTATTTCGATAAGGGCGATTTATTCCTCAGTGCACGCAATGGATCATGGATCATGCAATACCGCCCTTCTACAGATAGCGTCATTCGTTTGATTGAAGGGCCTTTTTATGCACAGCACGATGTGGATATCGAAAGTGATTCGACGCTCCTGTTGTTCAATAACAACACCCACCGCCGTGAAATCTTTACGCCGGGTGTAGGTGAGTTGAGCACAGTCAAGTTGCTTGAAATTCCGCCATTCCAAAGTGAAATAGTTCGGTATTATCTCGGAAGTGATCGTTTCGAGCGTGTGGAAAATAGGATCATGTCGAACAATAACATTTATACCATGACCGAGGGTGTGGTGGATGTACTCCCAGGGGGCGGATACTTCGTCGAAGAGCAGAACTCCAGCCTTCTTTGGGTGATTAAAGACGGAAAGGTGCGCTTCAAGGGTGTGCTACCGAGTCATCACGAAGGTTACCATCATTTGGCTAATTGGGCCCGCGTAATGAACTAAGCCATGAATAGATTCCTCCAACGACTTCCTTTATTCCTGGCCAATTCCGTCGTAATCGCAACCCTCATCATCCTGTTCGGCTGGCTCGTTCGCGAAGACACCAAAGGCCGCGACTGGATTCCACATAGTGTGAGCAGAGCCCTTACCTTTACTACCACCCTGCCTGATCGACTAATCATCGCGAAAGAGGCCATGGAACGGTTGCCTCTAGTCTTTGTGCCCACTGAGGAGGACTTTGAGCCGATCAATAAGCTTGATGAGGATGTGGTGATATTGACGAGCTATGCAAATGAGAATTGGCAACGGAAAATAGCCCTTATCAACCTTCGCAACGGTAAGGAGCTAAAAAGCTGGCTCATTACGCGCCTAGCAAACCAACACAACCGTATTGTCAGCCCCGTCATGCTGCCGGATTCTAGTATAGTCTATGCATTACAAAGTACGACGGGCCTCATTAAAATAGACAAGAATGGTGAACGACTTTGGAAACAATCCGATGTTGGACAGCACCATGCCATCAACCTAGGACCGGACGGTACCATTTGGGCAACTACCTACACTAAAGACGGATCAGACTTTCAATATTACGGTGCGACATTCAATGTAGGTGGTCGCGAACTTCCTTTCGTGGACAATGCTATAACCCAATTCGATTCCGAAACAGGCGAAATACTATACCACAAAAGCGTTGCGGAAATACTTTACGAGAATGATCTTGGTTATCTACTGGTAAAGAGCAATACTCCCGGTGACCCCCTTCATGTTAATGACGTCGAGCCCGTTCTATCCGACGGTCCTCATTTCAAACAGGGCGATGTTTTTATCAGCGCCCGTAGCGGCTCATGGATCCTTCACTTCCGCCCTTCAACAGGTCAAGTTATCGAAGTCATCACCGGCCCCTTTGAGAGCCAACACGATGTCGATATTGAAAGTGATAGTACCATTACCCTATTCAACAACAACAGCCAAAGTCTTCACGGTGATCGCCCAAATAAATGGCGCTTAGTCGATGAACCTTTGACCTTTAAAGGAGGTAACTCAGGATTGGTGCGCTATTACCTGAAAGAGAATCGCTTCGAATTCATCGAGCAAGAGACCTTTGACGCTTACAAGATCTTTACCTTCACAGAGGGGCTCCATCAAAAGCTTCCCGGCGGCGGATACTTCATCGAAGAGCAAAACAGCAGTGTATATTACATTATCAAAGACGGTGAGGTCCTCTATAAAGACGTGCTGCGCTCACAGCACGAAGGACACCACCATTTGGCCAATTGGGCCCGCGTAATGCCTTAAATCTATGACATTCAACGAAATCATTGAGTTCCGCAAATCCAACCGCAAGTTTGACCCATCAGTGCCCGTTCCACCTGAAGTCATGGAGGAGGCCTTGCATCACGCTACCCTCGCCCCCAACAGTAGCAACATGCAGCTATGGGAGTTTCATTGGATGCACAGTGAACAAGCGCACCAAAAGACGGTGGAAAACTGTTTGAGTCAGATGGCCGCTCGATCCGCGCAGGAATTGGTGGTTTTCGTAACCCGACGTGACCTGTGGAGAATGCGCGTGAAGTGGCACATGGACCTGATCGCGCAAGACGCTGAGCGACTCGGTGATCCGAATGCACGTTCCATAAAGCTACGGTCAAAATACTACGGTCAACTCATGCCGCTCTCATACATGAACGATGGCCTAGGTCTACTTGGATTATTCCGCCGCACGTTGACTTTTTTCATTGGTTTGGCGCGTCCCATTGTTCGTGGTGAAGGACATGCAGGACAGCGTATCACGGTTCACAAGAGTTGTGCCCTTGCCGCAGAAAACTTCATGCTTAGCATTGCCGCTCAAGGTTTCCACTCCTGTCCTATGGAAGGATTCGATGCAAAACGACTGAAACGTCAGTTAGGATTGCCCCGAGGTGCAGAGATTAACATGGTCATCGCCGTAGGAAAAGGCATGGAAGATGGCTTCTGGGGACCACGCAGACGCGTAGACCCATCAGAAGTTATCATCAAACACTAACGGACTAGCTCAGACCGTCAATCATTCCGTTCGCATCAATAGACATCCCTTCAGCTGCAGGACGCGCTGGAAGACCTGGCATTCGTAACATTGCACCTGTTATAGGGATAATGAATCCAGCACCATGCGCTACCTCAAATTCGCGTACCGTAATGGTGAATCCCGTAGGACGCCCCAAGACCTTCTCATCATCGCTAAAACTCTTTTGAGTCTTGGCCATGCAAATAGGCAAGCCGTCCATTCCCAGATCTTTAAAGCGCTTCATTTGATTCTTTGCTTTAGCATCAAAGACTACACCTTTGGCTCCGTAGATTTTGGTGGCAATCTTTTCAATCTTTACCTCTATGGAGTCCTCTAGACCATAGGTAAAAGTGGGTGTTGCAGGAGTTTCCGAAGCCGAGGCTACTACCTTTTCTGCAAGCGCCGTCATACCCACTCCTCCTTTAGCCCAACCTTCACTAAGCGCCACCTGTACTCCTTTCGCTTCCACGTGGTTTTTAATGAAGTCCAATTCCTCTTTGCTGTCCGAATTAAACGCATTGATAGAGACTACCACAGGTGCTCCGAAGCCCTGCAAATTCTCCAGATGCTTATCCAAATTCGCAATACCCTCCGCTAGGGCCTCCACATTTGGCGTTGTTAAATCACTGAGTGGCTGACCACCATGGTACTTCAATGCGCGAACGGTTGCCACTAAAACGGTTGCGGCAGGCTTTAACCCGCCTATACGTGACTTTAGATTCAAGAATTTCTCCGCTCCTAAATCAGCACCGAATCCTGCTTCAGTCACCACCCAGTCACCATAGCTCAAAGCCATTTTGGTTGCAATCAAACTATTCGTTCCTTGAGCAATGTTCGCAAACGGTCCTGCATGCAGAATAGCCGGATTACCCTCCAAAGTTTGAACTAGATTAGGCTGAATAGCATCTTTCATTAAGATGGTCATTGCCTCGGCAGCATTGAGGTCTTTGGCAAAAACTGGCGATCCGCTGTACGTATCTCCAATGTAGATGTTCTCGAATCGACGCTTTAAATCTTCCAAAGAGGACGCCATACTCAGAATAGCCATGATTTCCGAGGCTGCCGTGATATTAAAGCCAGTTTGCGCTGGCATACCACCCGACTTTCCGCCTAAACCCGTAATAATGTTACGTAGGTTCCGGTCGTTCATGTCCATCACCCTTTTCCACAAAACAGTGCGAGGATCGATACCTAATCCGCCATCTTTAGCTTGAATGTTATTATCGATCAATGCTGCTAGGAGGTTATTGGCCTTTTCAACCGCCGCAAAATCACCAGTAAAGTGAAGATTGATATCCTCCATAGGGATAACCTGAGAGTACCCGCCCCCAGCAGCACCTCCCTTAATACCAAAAACAGGGCCTAATGAAGGCTCACGGAGGGCTGCAACACTACGCTTGCCAATTTTTGCCAGGCCGTCTACTAATCCCACAGACGTTGTTGTCTTTCCTTCACCTGCAGGGGTTGGGGATATAGCCGTAACAAGAACAAGCTTAGCAAACTCTTCACGTTTCGGGCGTAAAAGCTCCAAAGGAAGTTTGGCCTTATACTTCCCATACGGCTCTATTTTTTCAGGATCTACACCTAATCTCTTGGCAATGGTGTTAATATGCTGGGGCTCGACACTGCGAGCGATTTCGATATCAGACATGTAATGATTGATTTGCTCGTGAAATTACAACACAGACAAAGAAACCGAGGTGATAATTATCAACGGTTAAAGTGATTC
>JBEAQE010000029.1:0-101446 GCA_041164065.1 Bacteroidota bacterium
CAGTCGAAGAGCTATTGGGTACCACGTCCACGTTGATATCGATAAATTCATTTCCATTCGCTGTGCCGCCACTGTGGCAGTAGCTGCTCATACAGGTCTGGCCATTTGAAGCCGGGGAACCTGACCTTCCGCCTGGCGAACCGCCGCTGTTGGTGTAGGAATAGTGCCCGACGAGTAAGGCTAAAGTGAGCATGTAGAATTTTTTCATTTCCGAAGTGTTAGTATGGCACAAGATACAAGTATTCCGAACCAATTTTCTTTATTCCATATAACACAAAACCGAAGAATGTGTTCTAAATTGAACACGCAAACAAAAACGCATAAAATGGATCCATTTCAGCATCCCGATTACTATGGTCTAGACGACCTATTGAGTGATGAACATAAAATGATTCGCGACGCTACCCGTGATTGGGTCAAGCGTTCGGTTAGCCCCATTATAGAGGATTACGCACAGCGAGCTGAGTTTCCGCGCCACCTTGTTAAAGAGATGGGCGAGCAAGGTCTTTTTGGGCCATACATTCCTACCGAATATGGCGGTGCTGGTCTTGATCACATGTCTTACGGATTGATGATGCAAGAAGTGGAGCGTGGTGATAGCGGTATTCGCTCGACCTCATCCGTTCAAAGTTCCTTGGTTATGTTCCCTATTTATGCTTACGGAAGTGAGGATCAAAAGCTAAAATTCCTCCCCAAACTAGCTTCTGGTGAGTTTTTGGGTGCCTTTGGTTTGACCGAACCCAACTTTGGTTCCAACCCCGGCGGTATGATCACGAATTTTAAAGATGCGGGCGACCACTATGTGCTCAATGGGGCAAAAATGTGGATCTCCAATGCACCTTTCTGTGACATCGCAGTGGTTTGGGCTAAAAATGAAGAAGGTCGCATTCACGGCCTCATTGTCGAGCGCGGAATGGAAGGCTTCACAACTCCTGAAACGCATAACAAATGGTCTCTTCGCGCTTCGGCTACAGGAGAACTTGTCTTTGACAATGTAAAAGTGCCAAAAGAAAATCTTCTCCCAGGGCGTAACGGTCTGGGTGCTCCATTGTCCTGCCTAGATAGCGCCCGATTTGGTATCGCTTGGGGTGCACTTGGTGCCGCTATGGATTGCTATGATACCGCATTGCGTTATGCGAAAGAGCGTATCCAATTCGGCAAACCCATCGCCGCATTCCAGCTCCAGCAGAAAAAATTAGCTGAAATGATTACCGAAATCACCAAGGCGCAACTGCTCACCTACCGATTAGGTCAACTAAAAAATGAAGGCAAGGCCACTTCAGCTCAGATTTCAATGGCTAAGCGCAACAATGTTGATATGGCATTGAACATAGCCCGTGAAGCCCGTCAAATGCTCGGCGGAATGGGAATTACCGGCGATTTCTCTATCATGAGACATATGATGAATCTCGAAAGCGTAGTCACCTATGAAGGGACCCATGATATACACCTGCTAATCACAGGTCTAGATATTACTGGTCACAACGCATTCGTTTGATTTCAGCCTAAAAAAGAAGAATGATGAACGTCCGTCCCCTTGGGGCGGACGTTTTAATTTGTCACTCGTATAATGTTGGCGCCATCGAAGGTGCAATTGTATTGCTTTATTGGCAAGGTGTGGTTTGTGTCAATGCTTTGGCCATCAAGTAACTGGTACCTGTGTGCATCGCAACCACATGTAAAATACAGGTCTCCATTACTGCTTTCGAGTGTACCGCAACCATCCGCCCAATGGGTTGGACATGCGGCCTCATAGGCAGCAAAATCATAGAAGTCTTGGTCGAAGTAACGTCGGTATACAAGGATTCCCGCGTGGCCTTGGTTTGGCAACAATAATTGCCCCCCAATGACGGTTAGATTGAAGCTTGAAGGATCACTCAAATACAGTGTTGCATCTACAAAAGGCTCGGGAATGTCGTATTCCACTCGAGTAGTTGTGCATCCTGAAACGCTGATAATCAGGTGTCCAGCTAAAGCGAGCGTCAGGGTTTTAACAGTTTTTCGGCTTTTTGACATAGCCTCTAAAGTAGACTAAAATTCGATGCTGAGAAGCGGCTTTCGATGCTTATATTTACGCTCTTGTAAACCCAATGTAAAGCCAGGTATATGGTGAAAAGAATACTCACGTTCGTTTTTGCGATGTTTATGGTCCTCGGTCAGGCTCAAAGCCGTCCAGGTTCGATAAAAGGAACCGTACAAGACAAACGTACCGGAGAGCCTATTGCTTTTGCGACTATTATCGTGAAGGATAAGGACGTTGTGATTTCAACTGGAATCACCGATTTCGATGGAAAATACAACATCAATCCAGTGAATGCAGGTGCATACAATCTTACCTGTACATTCATCGGCTACGCTGATTTCAACCTGAATGGCGTGACCGTTTACTCAGGCAAGCCCAAGGTTGTTGATTTTGACATGACGATCGAATCGACTATGATTCAGGAGGTTACGGTCACTGCTCAGGAGCAATTGATTGAAACTGGTAAAACATCAGACATTGTTAGTTCTGAGGAAATTAAAAACCTTCCATACCGTAATTTGAGCCAGATTGTTGGTACTACTGCTGGGGTCTTCCAGCAGGATGGTTCGGGATCTTTCAACGTGCGTGGTGCACGTTCTTCAACGAACGTAGTGTTCATCGATGGGGTTAAAGTACGCGGGGATGTAAACATTCCTCGTGACGCGATCTTGCAAACTGAGGTGATCACGGGGGGTCTTCCCGCACAGTACGGTGACGTTACCGGTGGTGTGATTTCAACAACTACTAAAGGACCTGCACCATATTACTTCGGATCATCTGAGGTGTTGACAAGCTCAATATTTGATCAATATCATTACAACTTAGGTGCCTTAACTCTTGGTGGGCCGATTATTCGCAGTAAGCGTGGTCAACCTATTGTTGGTTTCCTTCTCGCTTCTGAGTTTCAATACAACGCAGATGGATCACCACGTGCCTTGCCGGTATATAAAGTTAATGATGAGAAATTGGCAGATTTGCAAGCCAACCCATTGGTTCCTGCGTCTTCAGGCTTCGGGGTGT
This sequence comes from Bacteroidota bacterium, assembly GCA_041164065.1. Taxonomy (GTDB): domain Bacteria; phylum Bacteroidota; class Bacteroidia; order Flavobacteriales; family Schleiferiaceae; genus UBA10364. The sequence goes on from JBEAQE010000029.1 coordinate 3,044, forward strand.
TGAGCAGTGCGGATTTCTTAACCGCTGATGATCTTGTAACGCAAAACTACCGTCAGAATGTGGCCAACACGGCCATTCGTGCTTCAGGTAACTTGAAATTCGTGACCTCAGAGAAAACGACCTTGACATTAGGGGGTCGTTACAATTTGAGCCGCGGTCGTTCAGGTAGCCGTTTCGCAGAATTGATGAACTATGACAACAACGCTGAATACCTACGTGAGGACTGGTCGACTTATTTGCGCTTCCAACAGCGTTTTGGAAATGCTTCTGATACTTCAAGTTCATTGATTCGCAATGCCTTCTACACCATTCAGGTTGATTTCACTAGAAACCGCGGATGGAACCGTGATGCACGCCATCAGGAGAACTTCTTCAATTACGGGCATATCGGAACCTACAAAACGTCATACCGTCCTCTGTATGTGATGGGAAGTGATACTATCAAGGATCCGAATGATCCGAACTATGGTAAGGTAATGGACGCTTGGACACAAGCCGTGTGGCAAAGTGTAGGCGTTGATTTCACCCCAGGGGAAAACAACCCTATTTTGGCGAACTACACGTCAAACTTCTTTGATTTTGTGGAAAATGGTCAAATCTTCAATAACGCCGTAAGCCTCGAGAGCATTCGTGCTGGTGGTGGTTTGTTGAACGGTGACCAACCTTCAAGTGTATATGGCTTGTGGGGTAACGTTGGTGCTAACCAAAGTGGATACAGCAAGTTCTTGAATGACCAATTCCGCATCACGGCATCATCTACTTTTGATATCAAGGACCACAGTTTGATTGTCGGTGTGGAGTACGAACAGCGTTTCGACCGTGCATGGAGCCTCGGCGCAACCGGATTGTGGACTCTCATGCGTTTGTTGCAAAACGACGCTATCCGAGAATTGGATCTGAACAACCCAGTTGCCTCTTATGACAACAATGGTGTTTTCCAAGATACCTTGTCCTACAATCGTTTGTTTGATGCTGACAAGCCACGCACCTTCGACCGCAACTTGCGCGAGAAATTGGGAATGGATCCAAACGGCATCGATTGGTTGGATATCGACAGCTATGATCCGTCAACATTCAGCTTGGACATGTTCTCGGCAAACGAACTCTTGAACATTGGTTCAGGACAGTATGTAAGCTACTTTGGATTCGATTACCTCGGAAACCAACTCAGCAGTCGTCCTTCATTGAATGACTTCTTTGCAACCGACGCTCAAGGAAATTCGAAACGTACAGTAGGTGCCTTTGAGCCAATATACATGGCCGGATACATTCAAGATCAGTTCACCTTTGAGGACCTCTTCTTTAATATTGGTGTTCGTGTGGACCGTTTTGATGCAAATCAGCCAGTATTGGCAGATCCATTCGTGCTTTACCCAGCCTACACCGTAGGTGATCTTGCGAGCACTTCACTTTCTGGTGCATCCGTGCCAGAAGGTATGAGCAGCTCGGCTGTTGTATACGTAGACGATCAAGATAATCCTTCGACTATTGTGGGTTACCGCGACGGCTTTACCTGGTATACAGCTGAAGGTGAAGTAGAGGCGAATCCTAAAAATATTGCCGATTTGAGTGGTGGTATTAAGCCATTCTTGAAGCAGCCGGGTATCGAAGAGCAAAAGTTGAGCGTAACCGCTAATGAGAGTTTCAAGGATTATGCACCTCAGGTTACTGTGAGCCCTCGTGTTTCGTTCCAGTTCCCGATTTCGGATGAGGCTGAATTCTTCGCACACTACGATATCTTGGTGCAGCGTCCAGATCCAGGGTTGAACCGTATGGATCCGATCACCTACCTTCAACTTGAAAACGGTGATAATGGTAGCTTCCTGGCGAATCCAGATTTGAAACCACAGCGTACAACCGATTACGAGATTGGTTTCCGTCAAAAATTGAATGATAACAGCGCATTGAAATTGAGCGCCTTCTACCGCGAGATGCGTGATATGATGCAGACCTTGAGCATGACCGAGGCGTACCCAATTACTTACATCGCTTACGGTAACCTTGATTTCGGTACTGTTAAAGGGTACACTGTAGCCTATGACCTTCGTCGTACCGGCAACATCCGTATGAATGCAAACTACACCCTTCAGTTTGCTGACGGTACTGGTTCTGGTGCTACCTCGGGTGCGAACATCGCACGTTCAGGTCAACCGAACTTGCGTTATATTCTTCCATTGAGCTACGATAGCCGTCACCAAGTGGTGATGAATATGGATTATCGCTACGGTCAAGGTCCAGCTTATAATGGTCCTGTTTGGTTCGGAAAACGTGTTCTTGAAAACGCAGGTGTGAACTTAGTGGTTAATGCGAACTCAGGTACGCCTTATACCCGTCGCGTATTAGCTTACGGTTTGACCGACGCGGCTACCCCAATCGTGGGTAACCTCAATGGTTCACGTTTGCCTTGGAGCTTGCGCGTGGATGCAACGGTGAATAAAGTATGGAACTTCAAAGACAAGGCGTTTAGCAACTTCGAGATGTATCTCCAGGTTTTGAATGCGCTCGATACGAAGAACGTCCTCGGTGTGTATGCTTTCACTGGCTCACCTAATGATGATGGTTACTTGAGCTCGCCTCAAGGACAGAACGCTATGCAGTTCCAGACAAACGCACAGGCCTTTGCGGATTTGTACAACATTTCAATGGCGAACCCTGGTTTCTACAGCCTCCCACGTCGTTTGCGTTTGGGTATCCGTGTAGGACTATAATCAAGAAGCAGTACATCATATAGCATATGAAAAGAATATTTCTCCTTTTACTTTCTACCGCTTTAACTATTCCGGCTACTTTCGGTCGCGAAGTACAAGGTGTTGGCAAGACCAATTCAAACACCGGTTCTGCCGGTTCCATGAAGACGGTGGAAGAACTCTGTCAGCCATCTAAGGCACAGAGCGATTTGAGTATTAACAACGTTCGTGCAACGATCCTCGGTGGTGGCGATATGTGGTGGGATTTGAACACCGCACGCTATGAAGTGCCCAAGGGATCAAACAAGCATTCCATGTTCGCTGGGTCATTGTGGCTCGGTGGTTTGGACGAAGGTAACCAGCTCAAACTCGCTGCGATGACCTACCGTCAAGCAGGTAACGATTACTGGCCAGGTCCTCTAACAACCGATGGTACAGCCTCTACGAGCAAAGAAGTTTGTGATAAATACGACCGTCACTGGATGGTTTACCGTGAGGAGGTTGATATTCACAAGGCTTGGTTAGAGTGTTTGGCAGATCCAAACTGTAACGATGCGGAATTGTTCCCGGGTTACGAGAGCCAGATTCCAAAAAGTATCTTGGATTGGCCAGGAAACGGAGCTGAAGGTGAATTGCCATACATGCTTGCGCCTTTCGTTGACCGTGATGGCGATGGTGTTTACGATCCACTCGTAGATTATCCAGCCTACGATATCGATCGTGAGTACGATTGTCGTGATAAAGAAACGGATGTCCTCTATGGTGATCAAACATTGTGGTGGGTCTACAACGACCGTGGTAACGTTCACACAGAATCACAAGCGGGTGCGCTCGGTTTTGAAATTCGTGCACAAGCATTTGCCTTCTCAACCAATGATGAGGTAAACAACATGACCTTCAACAACTATCGTATTATCAACCGTTCAACATTCCGTTTGACCAATACGTACTTCTCGACTTGGTTTGACCCTGATCTTGGTAACTACACTGATGATATTATCGGTTGTGATATTGCACGCGGTTTGGGATACTGTTATAACTCAGATACTGAAGATGAGGGACCATTGGGTTATGGTTTAAATCCTCCAGCCGTTGGTTTTGACTTCTTCCAAGGTCCTTTCGCTGACTACTTCGATGGTGTGGATAACGACCGTGACGGTTGTGTCGATGGGGTAAAAGATCCAGAAACAGGATTGTGTGTACCTGAAGACCCAGCAACTGGTGTTAATGAGCGTATCATCATGAGTAACTTCATGTACTACAACAACACCGGATCGAATATTTCAGGTAACCCTGATAATGCGACGCACTTCTACAACTACATGCGTTCTTTGTGGAAGAACGGTTCGGAATTGATCATCGAGACACCTTCTGGTGCAGGTGATGTGGGTAACGGTGACGGTTTCGTTGCATCTGGTAGCGGTGTGCCAACTCGATTCGCTTACCCAGGTATGTCCTATGACACAACTGGTGCATACCCTCCGTATGCTCCTGTAGATTGGTGGGAGAGCCCAGCGAACAAAGAGGATAAGCGTGGACTTCACAGTGCCGGTCCATTCTCATTGGCTCCTGGTGCATTGAACTTTGTGACTACCGGTGTGGTTTGGGAACGTGATTTGATCAACAATGATCTTTTCGCTTCTGTAGAGAAGGTGATCATTGCCGATGATAAAGCGCAAAAACTATTCGACAACTGTTTCCAAGTGTTGAACGGTCCAGACGCTCCGGATATGGAGATTCAAGAATTAAACCGCGAGGTAATCTTGAAATTGACTTACGGTCCAGGATCAAACAACCAAGGATTTAGCTACCGTGAGCGTGATCCGCTGATCACGGTGAGTCCAGATGATCGCGACTCTATTTTGAACGCGAATCCAAACTACTTTGATTACGTATTTGAAGGGTTCCAGATCTTCCAATTGGTCAACAAAGACGTGAGTATCTCTGATATTTACGATCCTACTCAAGCGCGTATGGTTGCACAGTGTGATATCAAGAACAACATCACTCAACTCATCAACTGGGAGGTAGATCCTGATCTCAATGCTTTGGTACCGCAGGACATGACGTTGACGACTAACAATGGTGGTGTATTTACCTCTTTCCAGATCACAGAGGACCAATTCGCTACTGGCGACCGTTCATTGATTAACCACAAGGAGTACTACTACACCGTGATCGCTTATGGTCAAAATCAATACGAAATCTTCAACCCAACTACCGCAGCTGGTGGACAGAAAATTCCATACCTCGCGGGACGTCGTAATATCAAGACTTACACTTGTATTCCACACATGATCGATTCTGAGAAGAGTGGAACGATTCAGGTTGCCGAATACGGTGATGGACCTCAAATCACCCGTCTCGATGGAAAAGGAAACGGTGGCGAGGAATTGGAATTGACCCTCGAAGAGGTACAAGCCATTCTCGATGGATCTGCAACAGGACAGCCGACCTACATGGGAGGTATGGGGCCCGTAAATATCAAAGTAGTGGATCCGCTCCAAGTAAAAGGTGGTAAGTATACGATGACCTTCGATGGTGCATCATCAAGTGCGAAGTGGACCATTACGGATGAAAATGGCGCTGTAATCGCCAAAGCTGATACGACCCTTGCGTTCTTCAACGAGCAGATTATTGCTGACCTTGGTCTGTCAGTAACCTTGCAGCAAGCTCAAAACCCAGGAGGCGATGACGAGGGTGATTACAACAATGGATACATCACCTCCGAAATCATCTATGAAGATCCTTCGAAAGAATGGTGGGCGGGCGTTCAAGACGATAAGAGCTACACGCCGTTCAACTGGATTTTAGCAGGTACAAATAGCTTCCCAACAGAGGCTCCTGCGAATATGTATCCGGATCAGGATGGTGATGCGAAGAGCGTTTTTGAAGGTATTGTTGATGGTACTTGGGCGCCTTATATGTACACTTCGTCGAATGTACGCACCGTTGTAGATGGATTCAACAACTACGGTATGGGCCCTTCAGTAAGCATTGGTCGTAACCTAGCTGACGCTGCTGATTTACACTCAGTGGATATCGTATTCACCAGTGATCGCAGCAAGTGGACCCGCGTACCAGTATTCGAAATGGCTGAAGAAAGTGGTTTGAGTGAACACGGTGATGGAAAGCTCCACCAACGTCAAGACACCTCATGGACTTTGCAAAACGGACAGCTTGTTCAAGACGCTTCGTTAGAACCAGGTTGGTCATACTTCCCAGGTTACGCTATTGACGTTGAAACAGGTGTACGACTGAACATGGCCTTCGCGGAAAACTCGTGGCTTCAAGGTGAAAACGGAAATGACATGCTTTGGAACCCAACGTCAACCTTGGTTAAATCACCGGGGAACTCGGTGAACGGTGGTTACCTATTTGGTGGACAGCATTACCTCTATGTATTCGCTGATCAGGATGTTATTTCCGGTACAGCTACAGATTTGAGCTACCAAGGTGGTGCAATTAGCAACTGGCCGTTGAAAGATTTGTTGCCTAAGCTTGCCCTTAGCGGTGGTGCTGGAAACATTTCACGTGCGAATTTCTGGAGAGCATGTCGTTGGGTGGGTATGCCAACCCTACGTCAAGGTCTAGACTTTGATCCGTATACTGAATTGCCAACAGAAACACGTATTCGCATTCGTATGAACAAAGGTTACGCCAACAGTAAATTAGCTAACGAGCCTAACGACGGTAACCCAATGTTTGAGTTCAACACGAACAGCATTGCTACGAAAACGGGAGTTGATACCGTGGGTACTTCGGCATTGGAAACCATTCGTGTTGTACCGAACCCGTACTACGGATACAGTGCATACGAAACTTCTCAGTTGGAAAATACGGTGAAGATCACCAACCTTCCTGAGACCTGTACAATCAGCATATTTACGCCAAACGGAACTTTGGTGCGTCAGTTGCGTAAAGACAATAGTTTGACCTACACAGAGTGGGATCTAAAGAACACCTACAACGTGCCAATCGCGTCAGGGGTTTATATTATTCACGTAGACGCGGGCGATTTGGGCGAAAAGATCGTCAAATGGTTCGGAGCATTGCGTCCAGTCGATTTGAACTCACTCTAAGAGAACAGTAGAAATGAAGATGAAAGCATATATCACCTCAATTCTTTCGATAGCCTTAACTACTTCAGTTATGGCTGGTAACCCACAACGTGCCGGCTCAGCGGGTGCTTCTGAACTCTTGATCAACCCATTTGCACGTTCTGCGGGATGGGGCTCTGTGAATATTGCGGGCTCAAGCGGGATGGACGCTACATTCCTAAACATTGCAGGAATTGCTGCCAGTGAAAACACGGAGGTAAGTTTTAACAATACCCAGTGGTTGGTTGGCGCAGGCATTCAACTCAATGCGGCCACTCTTGTTCAGCGCGTTAGCGACGTCGGTGTATTGAGTATGTCTCTAACCTCTTTTGATTACGGGGAATGGGAAGTAACTACTGAAGATCAGCCAGACGGAACGGGTGCGACTATTTCCCCACAGAGCCTTGTGATTTCTATGGGTTACGCTCAACAGTTCACGGAGAACATCTATGGTGGTGTGAATGTCAAGTTGTATAGCAGCAGTATCTCCAACCTCAATACTAATGGGGTGTGTTTTGACGCAGGTGTTCAATACCGTACTGGAGAGGATGATCGATACAAATTTGGTATTACGCTGAAGAATGTAGGGCCAGGTATCACTTATCAGGGAGATGGTCTGGGTGTTACGCTCAGCGTACCTACCTATGGTGTTCCCTATACTCAGACCTTCGAAAGCCGTAGTGCAAAGTTTGAGTTGCCTACTCAGTTAAGCATTGGTGGTTCTTACGATTGGTTTGTATCAAACGGTAAAGTTACGGGTGCCTTGAACTTCACGTCAAATTCCTTCGAGAAGGATACATACCACGCTGGTGTACAATACAGCCTTAAAGATTTGTTTGCCGTACGACTCGGGTATGTCGCTTTTGACAATCGTGCAGATGCAGTAGCTACTACAGCAATCAGCGGTATTAATGGTGGTTTTAGCTTCAATGTTCCTACAGGTGATAGTGGAGCGTTCGCTATTGACTACGGTTTCCGCGGTACTTCAGGTGCCTTCGGAGGTATCCATACTTTGGGTGCCCGCATTACGTTGTAATTGTAGTTTTTGTAATTTAGTAGAAACGAGAAGAGGCCATGTGGCCTCTTTTTTAATCATAAAAGGTTTATGTCATTTAGTTACTACACTAAAGAAGGTTTAGATAAACTCCGCGCTGAGCTAGATCAAATGAAGTCTATTGAGCGTCCTAAGATTAGCGCTCAGATTGCTGAGGCCCGCGATAAAGGGGATCTTAGTGAGAATGCTGAGTACGATGCGGCGAAAGAAGCACAGGGTCTTCTGGAGATGAAAATTTCGAAGCTAGAAGACGTTATTGCCAACGCGCGTGTCTTGAGCAGTGAGAATATCGATTTGTCGAAGGTGGGCGTTTTGACCAAAGTGAAGCTAAAGAATACCGCCAACGGTGCCACCATGACGTATAGTCTAGTAGCAGAGAAAGAAGCGGACATCAAGAAGAACAAGATTTCCGTGAGCAGCCCTATTGGAAAGGGATTATTAGGTAAAAAGGTCGGAGAGACTGCGGAGATCCAAGTACCACGTGGTGTGGTTACTTTTGAGATACTTGAAATTACTGGGGCATAAACTCATGGCAAGCATCTTCACTAAAATCATCGCCGGAGAAATTCCGTGTTATAAGGTTGCTGAAGACGCCCATAACATCGCATTTCTAGACATTCGTCCATTGACTAAGGGGCACACCTTGTGTGTTCCAAAGTTGGAGATGGATGAATTGTATGAATTACCAGAGGAATCCTATGTTTCGTTGATGAATTTCGCCCAAAAGGTTGCGAAGGCTCAAAAACGAGTCATCGAGTGCAAGCGTGTTGGTTCGATAGTTTTGGGAATGGAAGTGCCCCATGCTCATTTGCATTTGGTACCGATTAATTCTGAGCGTCAATTGAGCTTCTCGAATACACCGTTGAACCTTAGTCCTGAAGAAATGCGTTCGATTGCTGCGTCTATTTCAGACGCTCTGGATTCTGCTGAATGAATTGTTCCCAACTCGAACTAGATGAACCCCGGCTTTTGCCGGGGTTTCTTTTTTTACTACCGTGCTTAGGGCTTGGTAGTCCGCTGGTTTGATTCTGGTGGCATATGGCCACCGCTAAGGCATCGGACGCATCTAGGTATTTATGTTCCACGCCTGGAAACATTGCTTGAAGCATACCTGAAACTTGTTCTTTACTCGCATTACCCGAACCGACAATACTCTGCTTTACAAGTCGAGGACTGTATTCGAATACCGGAATTTTTCGATTCAGCGCCGCCGCCATGCACACGCCTTGCGCACGACCTAGCTTTAACATACTCTGTACATTCTTCCCGAAGAAGGGAGCTTCAAGGGCCATTTCATCAGGTGCGTAGCGCTCTATGATTTGACTAAGCTCCTCGAAGATTTTTGCCAATCGAGTGTAATGATCGAGCTTGGGATTAAATTTCAAGACATCTAGGACTACAGGCTTTATCGCACCGCGTTCCACTTTAATCACACCAAATCCCATGACCACTGTACCTGGGTCAACACCGAGAATTATTTTTTCGGCGGGCTCCATAAGTTTATATCATCATGCCGACTACGGCCGCGGTATAAAGGGAGGCTACGGTTCCGGCAATCAAAGCTTTGACACCGAGTTCACTGAGGTCCTTTCGGCGGGTGGGTGCTAAAACACCAATTCCCCCGATTTGGATACCAATACTCGCAATGTTCGCAAAGCCACAGAGCATATACGTACTCAGGACCACGGAACGCTCGGAAGTAAATAACCCTGCATCGCGCATGTCGGTGAGACTTACGTAGGCGTAAAATTCGTTCAGAATGGTTTTCTCGCCGAGCAATTGGCCAACCAACATGAGATCAGCCGATGGAACGCCTAAAATCCATGCGATCGGGCTGAGTAAGGCGCCCATGATGAATTGCAACGAAAAGCTATCGTAACGACCATCAGTAACTCGAGCTGCCCAGTCGTTGAGCCCGGTCCAAGATCCAACCCCTTCCACAAAAAGGTAATTCGCTCCATATACAAGTGCCGTAAATACCAGCAACATGGCGCCGACATTAACTGCGAGTTTCATGCCTTCTGTAGTTCCATTGCTAATGGCATCAAGGGCATTTGAACCCATGGAGTTTCCAGAGATTCGAGCGACTTTTTCTACATCTTGTGTTTCGGGCAATAAGATCTTAGCACTAATCAACGCGGCAGGTGCACTGAGTACGGAGGCCGTTAATAGGTGTTTGGCAAAGAAAATTTGCCCTGCTTCGGTCGGTCCACCCAAGTATCCAATGTAGGCGGCTAATACGCCACCGGCAATGGTCGCCATACCACCACTCATCAGACTCAATAGCTCTGATCGCGACATGTTCTTGATGTATGGTTTCACGAGCAAAGGGGCCTCAGTTTGACCGATGAAAATATTCCCTGCGGCAGCAAGCGATTCGGCTCCACTTAGGTGTAGTGTTTTCTGCATTACCCATGCCATGCCCATTACTACGCGCTGAAGAATGCCGTAATAATAGAGCAATGAAGTAACCGCTGAAAAGAAGATGATGGTGGGCAATACCTGGAACGCAAAGATGTAACCGAAACCATCGGTGTTGCTAATGAGTGAACCAAAAAGGAATTGGGATCCCTCGCGGGTAAAATCTAAAAGTGTTACGGCCAACATGCTGAATTTGTCGAACGCCCAGCTAACGCCCGGCACCTTCAATACCGCAAATGCGAGGACAAGCTGCAAGGCAATCCCTTTGACAACGGTTAACCAATTAATGGCTTTTTTATTCGAACTGAACAACCACAGCACGCCGGTCAAGACCAACAGCGCTAATACGCTTCGTAAAATCATTTGAGTTTCTCTATCTGATCGCGCAGGCGAACAGCCAATTCATAATCTTCATTTTCCACGGCTTCCTCGAGCAATGCCTCTAATTCTTCCAGCGTTAATGCTGGTTCATTCTTCGGCTCCGAATCGCTCTCGAACTCCTGTGGTTGACCGTCAGCCTTCGCTTCTTCCGAAGGTGTAATACCTGCACTGGCCAAAATTTCTTCCGTTGCAAAAATAGGACACTCCATACGAACAGCCATGGCAACAGCGTCCGAAGGTCTGCTGTCGAAGACTTCGGTATTGCCGCTAGCATCTTGGGCATATATGCTGGCATAGAACACCCCATTCACCAATCTGTGTATAAGCACTTTTTCAAGTGTTATTCCCACACGTTCCAGCATGTTCGTCCATGTGTCATGCGTTAATGGGCGTGGAGGGGCTACAGACTTCTCCATAGCTACTGCAATACTCTGCGCTTCCGCACCGCCTATAACGACAGGAAGCTTACGGCCTTGACCCTCGATTTCTGCGAGGATAAGGGCGTAAGCTCCTGATTTACCTTGACTATAGGAAAGTCCTTTTACTTCGAGCTGTACCTCTTGCATCAATTACTGGCCTTGAAGGCGCGCAAGCTATCCACCAATTTTGGGACAACTTCGAATGCATCGCCGACAATACCGTAATCTGCTGCCTTGAAGAACGGAGCCTCCGGATCAGTATTTATTGCGACAATGGTCTTCGAAGCACTCACCCCAGCGAGGTGTTGAATGGCGCCTGAAATTCCGATTGCAATATACAGATTCGGGTTGACTTGGATACCGGTTTGACCTACGTGTTCACTATGTGGTCTCCATCCGATATCACTAACAGGTTTAGAGCACGCTGTGGCTGCGCCTAATACCTCTGCTAATTCCTCTATCATCCCCCAATTTTCAGGGCCTTTGAGACCGCGGCCAGCGCTCACCACAACCTCCGCTTCAGGGAGGCTAATCTTGCCCTTAGCAATACTTACTTCTGCGACTTTCAATAGGTCATTGCCATTAGCTTGTACATTGCTTACGGTGCCAGCAGCCGATTTCTCTGACAAGCCGATGCTGTTTGGTACAAAACTGATGATTGGAAGTCTGCCATGAAGCTCGATCGTTTCAATACCTTTTGATGAAAACGCGCCTCGTTCGACCGTAAAGGGTTGAAGGGATTTAGGCGCGCTAGTCGTGTTGGTACTCAATGCACCGCCACACAAGGCCGCGACAGCAGGAGCTAGGCTCTTTCCGAAGCTTGTTCCGGCAATTACGATACCAGTTGCTCCTTCGATAAGTGATTGGAGTTGTGAAGCCACACCGAAAGCGGTCTGACTTAGTTCTAGGGTGTGAATTTCATCCGCGCCGTAGGTGGCAAGGGTGTTGATGTCGGCGGTAGAGGCGCTGGTAATGGCGCGTACAGTGGTGCCTGACATATCAGCCCAAGTTTTGGCATATGAAACGGCTTCAAACGAAGCTTTTTTAAATGAATCATTCCAAGATTCGACAAATGCTAAAATCATCGAGTAGTGGATTTAAATGGCTTTGGCCTCCTCATGAAGCAAGCGAACCAATTCTTCTACATTTCCTGCATCAACCATGGTGGTGGATCCCTTCGCTGCAGGTTTTGCGAAGTTTGCGGCTTTGGTCAAGCCACCATTACTCCCTTCCTCCACGGAAAGAGGTTTTGTTCGAGCCGTCATGATGCCGCGCATATTCGGGATCCGGAGGTCTTTTTCCTCCACTAACCCTTTTTTACCGCCAATGACCATTGGTAAGTTGGCCTTTAGCGTTGCATGCCCACCGTCGATTTCAGCTTTTGCGGTTGCCTCATTGCCGTTGAGGTCTAGTCCTACACAAGCGTTTACGAAGGGAAGATTCAACATAGCGGCCAACATTGCAGGCACTTGACCTCCGTTGTAATCTATGCTTTCTTGACCGCAAAGGATTAGGTCGTACGAATTAGCCTGTATGTGGTTCTTGATGTTTTGGGCTACTGTGATAGCGTCCGTAGGGGTGGCGTTAATACGTACTGCCGAATCAGCACCGATCGCCAGTGCTTTGCGCAGAGTGGGTTCTGTTTCCGGGCCGCCGACGTTAAGCACTGTAATCGTGCCGCCTTGTGCCTCTTTAATATGGAGCGCTTTGGTCAGTCCGAATTCATCGTAAGGGTTGATGACGAACTGAACGCCGTTTGCGTCTAGCGCACTGCCGTCTGCCGTGAAGTTAATCTTCGCGGTAGTATCGGGCACGTGGCTGATGCAGACTAGGATGTTCATACGCTTTGTGTTTGATTTCGCCCACCAAATTACTATGCGTGCATAATAAATCCAAGATTTTTGGATGCTCTTTGTGCGCTTTTGCCGACTTTTTATCTGGACTTTCAAATGCTTTGTCAATTTGTGCTGTTTAGACGTGAATTCTTGCCAAATTCATAGAGAATTGGTCAAAAATTGAATAGAGCACTCCCTTGATACGAAAAGCTCCTTTTTGGTGCTTATATTTGCCGACCACACACAGCAATTAATATGAAAACAATCCAATTCAGAGAGGCCGTTTGTGAGGCCATGAGCGAGGAAATGCGCCGCGATGAGAACATCTACTTGATGGGTGAGGAAGTCGCTGAATACAACGGTGCCTACAAAGCGTCGAAAGGTATGTTGGACGAATTCGGTCCTAAGCGCGTTATCGATACACCAATCGCCGAGCTTGGTTTCGCTGGTATCTCCGTAGGTGCAGCCATGAACGGTCTGCGTCCTATCGTAGAGTTTATGACCTTCAACTTCTCTATGGTGGCCATCGACCAAATCATCAACAATGCTGCTAAAATGAAGCAAATGTCTGGTGGTCAGATCAACGTGCCAATCGTTTTCCGTGGTCCAACTGCCTCTGCGGGTCAATTGGCTGCTACACACTCTCAAGCCTTTGAGAGCTGGTATGCTAACTGTCCAGGTTTGAAAGTTATTGTTCCTTCTAACCCTTATGACGCTAAAGGATTGCTAAAAAGTGCCATTCGCGACAACGATCCTGTGATTTTCATGGAAAGTGAGCAGATGTATGGCGATAAAGGTGAAGTTCCAGAAGGCGAGTACATCCTACCTATCGGTGTTGCGGATATCAAACGTGCGGGTACTGATGTTACTATCGTAAGCTTTGGTAAGATCATTAAAGTGGCGTACGAAGCGGCTGATATCCTAGCAAAAGAGGGCATCTCTTGTGAGATCATCGATTTGCGCACTGTACGTCCAATCGATTACAATACTGTGATTGAAAGTGTTAAGAAAACGAACCGTTTGGTTTGTCTAGAAGAGGCATGGCCGTTGGCTTCAATCTCATCTGAGATTACATATAAGGTACAACGTGAAGCCTTCGATTACCTTGACGCTCCGATCAAGCGAATTACAACTACGGATACGCCAGCACCATATTCTCCTACACTTCTAGAGGCTTTCTTGCCGCAAGTGGGTGAGGTCATTGATGCGGTGAAATCAGTGATGTACGTTAAATAACCAATAGGAATGTTCAAAGGTCTTTTTTCAAAGGCCGTAACACGTATATTTGCAGCCCTTTCCATTTTGGAGAGGGCTGATTATTTGAAATCAAACCATAATTATCATGGAAAACTTGCTTTATGTGATTCCTGGGTTGGGAATCGTTGGCCTAATCTACATGTTGATCCTCCGTTCTTGGGTGGTAAAACAGGATACGGGTACTGAAAAAATGTCAAAATTGGCTTCTTACATAAAAGAAGGAGCAATGGCATTCTTGAATGCGGAGTACCGCATCCTTGCTGTATTTGTTGTGATTGCAGGCATTTTGCTCGGCGTAATCTCGAGCATTGTTGAAACCACACACTGGTTCATTGTTGTAGCATTCGTTATCGGTGCTGTTTTCTCGGCTGTAGCGGGTAATATCGGTATGCGCATTGCAACTGATGCCAACGTTCGTACCACACAAGCTGCGCGCAGCTCGTTGTCTCAAGCATTGAAAGTATCCTTCCGTGGAGGTACTGTAATGGGCTTGGGTGTTGCTGGTTTGGCAGTATTCGGTTTGAGCGCCTTGTTCGCTTTGTTGACCGGATGGTTCATTACTGGTGAGGACACACTTTACAATGAAATGACCGTAGTGCTCGAGGCCCTCGCAGGGTTCTCTTTGGGTGCTGAGTCTATCGCATTGTTTGCTCGCGTAGGTGGTGGTATTTACACCAAAGCTGCCGATGTTGGTGCTGACCTTGTAGGTAAAGTAGAAGCAGGTATCCCTGAGGATGATCCACGTAACCCAGCTACTATTGCTGACAACGTGGGTGATAACGTAGGTGATGTTGCGGGTATGGGTGCCGATTTGTTTGGTTCATACGTTGCCACGGTATTGGCGTCTATGGTATTGGGTAACTACGTGATGCGCGATGATGCAGGTATTACCAACTGGGGACCGATTTGGTTGCCTATGATCATTGCTGGTGTAGGTATTATCTTCTCTATTCTAGGAACTTTCCTAATCCGCATTAAGAGCGACAACGCTAAAGAAGCTGAAGTTCAACGTGCTTTGAACATGGGTAACTGGACTTCTATCATCCTAACGGCTATTGGTTCATACGTATTGATCGGATGGTTGTTGCCTGAAACAATGACTATGAAGTTCTTCGGTGAGGGCATGAAAGAAGTGACTAGCAACGCCGTTTTCGGTGCTGTGTTGGTTGGTTTGATCGTGGGAGCTTTGATCTCTTACTTCACAGAATTCTACACTGGTTTGGGTAAAAAACCGGTTCTAGGTATCGTACAGAAATCGTCTACTGGTGCTGCGACTAACATTATCGCTGGTTTGGGTACTGGTATGATCTCAACATTTGCTCCGATTCTACTTTTTGCAGGTGCTATCTGGGCGGCCTACGCTTTCGCAGGTTTCTATGGTGTGGCTATCGCAGCTTCAGCCATGATGGCAACCACTGCCATGCAATTGGCTATCGATGCCTTTGGTCCTATCGCGGACAACGCGGGTGGTATTGCAGAGATGAGCGAACTTCCTGAAGAAGTACGTGAGCGCACGGACATTTTGGATTCAGTGGGTAATACTACTGCTGCTATCGGTAAAGGTTTCGCAATCGCATCTGCGGCATTGACTGCATTGGCATTGTTTGCTGCCTTCGTAACCTTCACTGGTATCGATGGTATCAATATCTTCAAAGCACCAGTTCTTGCGATGTTGTTCGTAGGGGGTATGGTTCCCGTTGTATTCTCTGCATTGGCTATGAACTCTGTAGGTAAGGCAGCAATGGAAATGGTTAAGGAAGTACGTCGCCAATTCAAGGAGATCCCTGGCATCATGGAGTACAAGGCAGAGCCTGAGTACGACAAGTGTGTTGAAATCTCTACCAATGCTTCTTTGAAAGAAATGATGTTGCCAGGTGCAATGACCATTATCTTCCCATTGGTTATTGGTTTCTTGCCGATGCTCTTCGGTTACACAGGTCAGGAATCAGCTGAGATGCTCGGTGGATACATGGCAGGTGTTGCTGTAAGTGGTGTTCTTTGGGCAATTTTCCAGAACAACGCCGGTGGTGCTTGGGATAACGCTAAGAAGTCTTTTGAGGCAGGTGTTATGATCGACGGCGAGATGACTTACAAAGGTTCTGATGCACACAAAGCCGCTGTTACTGGTGATACTGTAGGTGATCCATTCAAGGATACTTCTGGTCCTTCAATGAACATCTTGATCAAATTGACTTGTTTGGTTGGTTTGGTAATCGCACCAATTCTTGGTGAAGGTCACGCAACTGTAGAAACTACGGAAACTGTTGAGATCGTAATCGAAGAGGTTGCTGAAGAAGCAGTAGTAGAAGAAACAGTAGTGGAAGAGGCCGCTGCAACGATGGAAGAAGTAGCAGAAGATGCTGCTTTGGAAGTTGAGGCTGCAGAAGGCGATCAAAACGACGCCCACTAATCGCACATAGGAGCGCGCCGCGCTCGAATTATATTAACACCCCCCGGAGCGCAGCTTCGGGGGGTGTTTTGTTTTATTGCCCCCACATTTGGATAACATCGGAGTAAAAGTGGATCATGCTTTCGTAATTCTTGGCAGAAATCCGCTCGTTTGTACCGTGTATACCATTGACCTCTTCTGGGGATAAAACGAGCGGCAAGAACCGATAGGTATTTTTAGCCAGCCCGTCAAAGTTCTTGCTGTCTGTGCCGCCGATGGTGAGGTATGGACTGATCAGTGCATCAGGAAAATTGGTGCGAACCGCCTGTCCTAGAAGTGTGAATGAGGAACTTTCCGTGGAGGAGGTAAGCGAAGCCGGTGTGCTCATGTTTTGATAGATCGTTACAGTCCCACCGAGTGGAGTGGCCAATTCCTCGTATCTACGTACAATTTCCTCCGCACTCGTGCCAGGAAGGATGCGGGTATTGCAAACCACTCGTGCGCTGGCGGGTACTACATTGTCTTTAATCCCCGAGGCCATGATTGTGGCCACGGAAGTGTTGTTGGTTAGGGCTCGTCCGGTATGACTGTCTTGGTAGAGGTGAAGGAGCAGGGGTTCAAAGGCCCAGCGATTGGCAAAGACAGCACGAAGGCCCCAGGGCATTTCAGGAGCGAGGTGGGTAATGAAGCCATCGATCGGTTCGGAGAATTCCGGTTCGAATAGGCCGTTTTGAACCGCTAAAGTGAATTCGGCTGCGCGGCTTAAAGCGGTATGTTCATTGGGCATACTGCTGTGTCCGCCGGGAATGAGGAATTGGGCCTCAATACTCAAATACCCCTTTTCAGCAGTGCCGATAAGGGCAACTTGGCGGTCTTTAAGCCCGGGAATACTTCCGGTGGAGATAATGCCGCCTTCATCGAGGATTGCTTCGAAAGTGGTGTTGGTGGTGCGAAAGTGCTCGGCGACGATGGCCGCTCCAGTTTTCCCGCCGATCTCTTCGTCCTGTCCGAAACAGAAAAATAAATTGGCCCCAGGGTTATAACCTTGTGAAAGTAGCAGCTCGATGGACTCTAGGGTCGCAATAAGCGCACTTTTATCATCTAACGCGCCTCGACCATAGACCCAGATCGCATCATCTTTGCGCACCACATCGCCTGAAAAGGGCTCGCTTTCCCATTCTGCTAGACTTTTTCGGTCGACAGGCACCACATCTTGATGCGCAATGAACAGGTAGTTTTTGGCTTCCATGTCGCTTCCCGGCCAATTCAGCACATAGGTATGGCTGCTGAAGGTATCGACGCTCAATGTCCCAAATGTTAGAGGAAATGAATCGAGTAAAAACTTTCCAAACCCATCAAATTCCGCCGTATCCAACATTCGAGGATCCTGGCTTATGGTCTTAAATCGCAAGCTTTTGCTAAGCCGCTCGAGGGTGCCTTCCCGCTGTTGGTAAGTGGATAAAGGTGTTGACGGGGAATACCGATCCTGAACTGATGGGGTGTAGAACATTGGTCGTAGGCCGAATATCCAGGCTAAAAGTGCGAACAATGTGAATAGCAGGTATTTTTTCATAGTGAGGCGTCGCTTCGATGGTCCTTTGTAACTTTGTGAAAAATACGAATAGATGTACACAGGTTTACTACACTTACACCATTGGCTCCCTTTCTTGTGGATGCTTCTAATGCTCGTTGTGATCGTTCAGAATTTTCTAGTTTGGAAATCCGATCGAGATTTCACCCCGAGTTTGGTACGTCAAAACAAGATCGCTATCATGCTGACGCACATCCAAGTGTTGGTCGGGTTGGTGATGCTTTTTGGATTCCATTTGGACCAATTCTCTGAAATGGGAACATTGATGAAGGACAGTGCATTGCGATTTAAATTTATCGAACACCCTGTGACCATGCTTATAGGTGCTGTGCTTGTCACTGTAGGCAGTGCGAAAAGCAAACGCGGTTCGGATGATGCTTCCAAATCTAAAGCCATCGTCATTTGGTTTGGAATCGGCTTCTTGCTGATGTTGAGTCGCTTGCCTTGGGCTGAATTCTTGCAGGGCGCTTAAGAGCCTCATTACATGCTAGAGCTAAAAAAACACAAAGCCCCCGGAAGGGAGCGCTGTATTCTCGTTGGTATCATTAACAAGGACCAAGACGAGGATAAATCATTGGAGTACCTCGAAGAACTGCGCTTCCTCGCGGATACCGCTGGTGCTGATACGGTTCATATGTTTACCCAAAAGCTGATGCGTCCAGACAAACGAACCTTTCTAGGCTCGGGAAAGATGGAGGAAATCAAAGGCTTCGTCGACGCAGAGGAAATTGATATGATCGTGTTTGACGATGAATTGACTCCTTCTCAGTTGAAAAATATTGAGGCAATGATGGAGGTCAAGGTCATGGATCGGACGAATTTGATTTTAGACATTTTTGCAGCGCGGGCACAAACCTCTTATGCTCGTACTCAAGTGGAATTGGCCCAATACCAATACTTGCTTCCGCGTTTGACGCGAATGTGGACGCACCTTGAGCGCCAAAAAGGGGGGATCGGGATGCGCGGTCCTGGGGAAACACAGATTGAAACGGACCGTCGTATCATCCAACAGAAAATCGCCTTGCTGAAAAAGAAGTTGGAGAAAATCGATGTCCAGATGTCTACCCAAAGGAGCAATCGCGGGAAACTTGTTCGCGTGGCCTTGGTGGGCTACACAAACGTAGGGAAAAGTACGCTGCTCAACTTATTGTGTAAGACCGATGTATTGGCCGAGAATAAGCTCTTTGCCACCCTCGATACGACCGTAAGAAAAATCAACATTGACAACTTGCCTTTGTTGTTGACCGATACGGTAGGATTCATCCGCAAACTTCCAACGCAATTGGTTGAGAGCTTCAAGAGCACCTTGGATGAGGTGCGAGAGGCTGATGTATTGTTGCATGTCGTGGATATAAGCCATCCGAGCTTTATGGATCACATCGACAGTGTCAATATTATTTTGCAGGAGATTCAAAGCATGGATAAACCAACCATCATGGTCTTCAACAAAATTGACGCCTTTACTCATGAAGAGGTTGATGAGTTTGAATTGGAACTCACTCCTCGTCATTACGACCTTGATCACTGGCGTAGATCATGGATGAATAAGGTGGGCGAACGTGCCGTGTTTATAAGCGCACAGGATAAAAACAACATAGAAGAGTTGAGAAGAACACTGTACCGCGTGGCCGCAGAAATCCACGGTTCAAGGTTTCCGTTCAACACCTTTTTATACTAATTTCACTCGTTATGAGTCAGAGACCTATCAAGAAAAGAGATACCCTTCATTACCACCAGAGTCCTAAACCTGGTAAGATTGAAGTGGTGCCCACAAAGCCTTCAAATTCACAACGCGATTTGAGTATCGCTTATTCGCCAGGTGTGGCAGAACCATGTAAGGAAATTGCCGCCAACCCAGATGATGTCTATAAATACACGGCTAAAGGGAACCTGGTTGCTGTGATTTCTAATGGTACGGCTGTTTTAGGATTAGGCGATATTGGACCGGAGGCTTCGAAACCGGTTATGGAAGGAAAGGGTGTGTTATTCAAGATTTTTGCGGATATCGACGTCTTTGATTTGGAATTGGATGCAAATGATCCGGACCGCTTCATCGACACGGTAAAAGCATTGGCACCAACTTTTGGTGGAATCAATCTTGAAGATATTAAGGCGCCAGATTGTTTTTACATCGAGCAGCGCCTGAAAGAGGAATTGGATATTCCAATTATGCATGATGATCAGCACGGAACAGCAATCATTACCGGTGCAGCCTTGTTGAATGCCTTAGACATTGCAGAGAAGGATATTTCCAATGTGAAAGTTGTCTTTAACGGTGCGGGTGCATCGGCCATCTCTTGTGCGAAATTATATCTGTCGCTTGGGGTGAAGTTGGAGAACCTTTTCATGTGTGACTCGAAAGGGCTTATCACTACTTCGAGAGATTCGCTGACCGAGGAGAAAGCCATCTTTGCTAAAGACCACGCGGAGGCAGATTTGGAGGAAATGATGAAGGGTGCTGATGTATTTGTTGGTCTTTCCAAAGGAGGTATTGTGTCAAAAGCGATGGTGAAGAGCATGGCCAATGATCCAATCGTTTTTGCCCTAGCAAATCCGGATCCTGAAATCGCCTACCAGGACGCTATGGATGCACGCGAGGATATTATCATGGCTACGGGTCGTTCGGACAATCCGAACCAGGTGAATAATGTTCTGGGCTTCCCATTCATTTTCCGTGGTGCTTTGGATGTACGCGCTACGAAGATTAATGAAGAGATGAAGTTGGCGGCTGTACGTGCTATTGCCGAACTAACTAAGGAACCCGTTCCGGAAATGGTTAATCTCGCCTACGATGAGAATAATTTAACTTTTGGACGCACTTATATTATTCCCAAGCCTTTTGATCCGAGATTGATCACGACTGTGGCGCCGGCAGTGGCTCGAGCGGCAATGGAAAGTGGTGTTGCGAAGGAACCAATCAAGAATTGGGCAGCCTACAATCGTGAGCTTAATGCAAGGTTGGGTCGTGACGATAAGTTCATCCGCCTGCTGAATGAAAATGCCCGCAGAGATCCACAACGAATTGTCTTTACGGAAGGGGATAATTACCGCATCTTGAAGGCTGCTGAAATATTGCTGAGCAATGGTGTAGCTAAACCGATTTTGCTGGGTTCGAAAGAACGTATCGAACAATTGGTGGACGAGTACCAGCTCGAAATTTCGGGTGCTGAGGTCATTGACATCATGAAGGAAACGGAGGATCGTATCAAGTATGCGGAGCATCTATATGCGCTGCGTAAAAGACGCGGTTGGACGATGAGTGAGTGTCTGTCTAAGATTAAGAGTCGTGAGTATTATGGCAATATGATGCTTCATGACGGCGATGCTGATGCTCTGATTAGTGGTCTTACCGTGAAATATCCAACGGCACTTCGTCCGATCCTAAGAATTATCGGTACGGAGAACAATATGCGAAAGGCTGCGGGGATGTACATTTTGTTGACCAAAAGAGGTCCTCTGTTCTTCGCTGATACGACCATAAACCTCGATCCATCCGAAGATGATTTGGTTCAAATGGTATTGAACGTAGCGGATACAGTGAAGCGCACTAATATCACTCCGAAAATTGCATTGTTAAGCTACTCCAACTTTGGTTCAAGCAATGGGCCTGATGCGATTAAAATGGCGAAGGTGAGTGCGCGTCTCCGTCACGACCATCCTGAACTGATTGTAGATGGCGAGATGCAGGCAAATTTTGCCCTGGACAATGAACTCTTGGAAGAAAGCTTCCCGTTCTCAGACCTCGTAGGGCACCAGGCGAACGTATTCATCTTCCCGAACCTTGCTTCTGGGAACATTAGCTATAAAATGCTTCAAAGTTTCGGTGCAGCGGAGGCCATTGGACCAATGCTCATCGGTACGAAGAAAAGCGCCCACGTATTGCAGCTCGGAGCTTCAGTACGTGAAATCGTCAACATGGCAACGCTCGCTGCCGTTGATGCACGTACACGTAAGCGTCAACAACGATAGACGAAAAATTTTCATGCATAAAAAGCGCCTCCAACGGGGGCGCTTTTTTTATAATGGCTTGTACAAAAGCGGCCGTGAAGGGGCTGCATCATTGTTCATAGGTGCAACTTGTAAGTTGAGCAGATAAGGGCCGTCTTCGATGTTTTTTGGAATATAAAGAAGCTCACTGATGGTTCGGTGGAGTGAAAGCTCCGGGCTTGGACCCCAGAAGGAACGGTGACAAGCGAGTGCACCTCCGTCTTCTTCCTGGTCAACGCTGGGTTGGTCGATTAGTAGATGGTCTATGCCATTCTCGCGGAGGAATTGGCCAATTTCGGCTTCCAAATATGGCCAATCGGTGCTGCTATAGTTGCGGGTCGTAACATTTTCGATGATGGGCTCCGTTCGAAATATGACAGCTTTAACATCTTCTGTCCATCCGAGGTTTTCGGCATTTTCCCAAGCATTACGAAAATCTTGTGCTTGTACTTTGCCATCGCGAGCATCTACGCTCAGCAGCAATGCCCACATCATAGGGTCTTTGAAATGCGCATTAATTGGATGACGTTCCTCCGTAATGTGCCCGGCAGTCTCCGTATGGGTACCGTGGGCATGTGGATTAAATTCGATATTGAAAAAATTCACGCTGCTGCCTTGAGCCACTGAGCCCACCCATTCTCCCAAGACCACAGGAGAAAATCTAGGGGGTTCGATGTACCAAGCACGCGCAATATCAGAAACGGGTAAACTGAGGTCTGCGAAGGGCGCTACAAGATTGATTTTACACGGGTGATTACCGCGCTTGATTTCGAAGATCATACGATTTGAATTCCAGTTTGAGTAAGCAGCCCGGGCAGCTGTTCTAATGAAAATTTGGTTCCTTCTAGAATCATCCCATTTGGATTCATAGTAATTTGAGATCCTTCCATATCGGTCCCACTAAGGTTGGCCGCGTCCCATATAACGCTAGACATGTCGCAATAGGTGAGCTCCGTATTTTTCATAGTGATCTCGCTGAGGTCGGCCCCTTTGAAATCACATTGGTGAAATGCACAATTACTGAGATTCATTCGTGTCCAATTCGAGTACCGCACGTTACAATTTTCCATGCGAAAGCTCAGCATTAATCCTTTAATCAATGTCATGTCCACCCCTTGTAGGTAGCAACGGGTAAATTCACAATCTTGAAAACTTACATTCAATAACCGCGCATTATTAAAGGTGCATTCCTCAAAAGTGCATCCGTCAAACTGGACATTGCGCAAATCTGTGCCGTCAAAAGTGCACCCCATAAAATGAACATCATCGACAAACGGGTCGAATTCAAAGCTGGCGTCGAACGTCTTATTATTCATCGTTCGCCTCTTCTAAATCCGATTCCAATATGAATAAATCGGAAATAATTTGATCACTGCGCATCCAATGCTCGGGACGGATTGAAAACCCAAAAGGTTTAGGAGAGAGATGCCCCTGTTCAACGCCAGTCTTTACGCGACTGAATAATAGTTCACGGGCTTTAGTTTGTTCAGAAGGCAAGTCAAACGACCAATTAAACCCTTCTGCAGTCCGCAGCTTGGTCATTAATTTCTCATTAATGCGATCTCGAGGGGCGAGCATTTCTCGCTCCGGCAATTGACCTTTTGCGTACAAGCTGTTATTGCTGACATTCCACCACCTTTCGACCCCATCGAAGCTGTGTGCTCCGGGACCAATTCCCAAATAAGCCTCTCCAGTCCAGTAATGACTGTTGTGGCTGCTCATATATCCGCCTTTGGCGAAATTGGATAATTCGTAGTGTTCAAAACGACGTTCGTGAGTCCAGCTTCGCAATGTTTGATATTGCCCTATGATGCATTCTTCACTAGGCAATTCTATAAGTCCTTTTTTAACGCTTTTTTCCAAAGCGGTTCTCGGCTCTACCGTTAGAGTGTATGCGCTAAGGTGGGTGATAGGATAGGGGTCAAGTTTGTACAAATTGTCCGCCCAACTTTGCAGTGTGGATCCGGGCATTCCATAAATTAAGTCCACAGAAAGGTTCGTAAAATTGCTTTCAGCAATGGTCTCAAGGGCTCGAATGGCCTGATCACTGTTGTGGGCGCGATTCATAATGGCCAATTCCTCATCAACAAAACTCTGCACCCCCAAACTCAGACGATTAATACCTACGGATCGCCATTCGGCTAATTTCTGTGAAGTGATATCATCCGGATTCACTTCGATTGTCACTTCAAGATTGTCATCGAGGGCATAGAGCTCGTGAATCGTTTCGAGCAATACCGACAATTCAGCGATACTCAAAATACTAGGGGTGCCTCCGCCGAAATAAACGCTTGAGAATGCCGCTCTATTCCATGGACTCTCCAAAGCTTTTTGACGCAATTCCAACCGCATCTGTTTTAAGACATCCCCCTTTGTTTGGTGCGATGTCGAAAAGTGAAAATCACAATAATGACATGCCTGTTTACAATAGGGAATATGGAGATATAGGGTGGCAGGAATCATTCTCTCGGTAATGTGATAATAAATACAGTTCCCATTTGCGGTGCGGAACCGTGTAAAGATAAACGTCCACCGTGGTATTCCTCAACAATTCGTTTCGCGAGTGTCAGTCCCAAACCCCATCCGCGGTCCTTTGTTGTGAAGCCGGGTAAGAATACCTTTCGTTGTTGCGCGATAGTCATCCCCTTACCATTATCAGAAACGATAAGCTGAATTTCTTGGTCACTTTGAGTCATTCGCAATTCGATTTTACCATCGCCTTCTACCGCGTCAGCCGCGTTTTTAAGTAGATTTTCAATGGTCCAACTGATTAAAGGTCTGTTGTGTGCTAAGCGAAGACTTTGTGGTACATCCACACTCAGCTCTATCTTCTTGCCCAACCGTGTTGAAAGATATTGAACGGTCTGGTTGATGGTTTGGCTGAGATCTTGTTGGCCCAATTCCGGTTTCGACCCAACCTTACTGAACCGATCAGTAATCATGGTCAAACGATCGATATCTGCCTCCATTTCTTCCACAGCCATCTCTTCCGGATACTTTTCTCTCAAATAGGCCGTCCAGCCCAACAACGCACTTAATGGTGTTCCGATTTGATGGGCGGTTTCCTTCGCCATTCCAGTCCAGACCTTGTTTTGTTCGCTTCTTCGCGCGTTTGAAAAGGCCATGTAGCTGATGAGCATATAGATTCCGATCACGCACAACAGCACCATGGGGTATATGCGCAGTTTGGTTAAAAGAGTCGACCCTTTGTAGTAGAGGTAGTTCGTATTGCCGTCTCCGAAGCTGTTCTCTAGGACAGATCCCGAACTTTGGAACTCTCTCAATTTACGTTGCATATAGGCGTCCTGGTCATTCTCTGGCACATTGAGGTTTCTATGTGCGATAATCGTTCCAGCACTGTCGGTTAGGATGACTGGAATAGTGGTGTTGTTCTGGATGATTTGCGTGTAAAAACCCAGGTTGGTGAGGTCGTCAGCAAAAGAAACTTCTTCCACAGCCTTAGCCCAGAGTTCAATCTTTCGCTGCTCTTCGATTCTCAAATCCTTCAAAAAAGATTCAGTGTAGACCAAAGAGGCTACACCGATGAAAATCCCGAAAATGATCAGGGCAATTTTCCACCAAATTTTTCTTGTGTATAGGTCGAACTTCATTAGCACTAATCTAGTGGTTTCTTTCCTACATTTGCCATCATTATGTCTAGACCAAGCCTCGTAATTATCCCCACGTACAATGAAATTGAAAACATCGCCAAGATGTTGGATACCGTAATGGGTTTAGAGCCTGGTTATGAGGTGCTCATTGTAGATGATGGTTCGCCGGACGGTACAGCTGATGTCGTAAGAGAGAAAATGGCTCAGTATGATGGCCGTATTCACCTGGAAGAACGAACAGGAAAGCTTGGTCTGGGTACGGCATATATTCACGGGTTCCGATGGGCATTGGCTCGCTCCTACCAGTATATTTTCGAAATGGATTGTGATTTCTCGCACAATCCTCATGATCTGGCACGCCTTGAGCAGGCTTGTAAAGAGGGTGCTGGGTTGAGTATAGGTTCGCGTTACATCAAGGGTGTGAATGTGGTGAATTGGCCAATGAGTCGTGTATTGCTTTCGTACTTCGCCTCTGTATATGTTCGTTTTATTACCGGCATGCCAATACAAGATAGTACCGCGGGTTTCAAATGCTACACGCGCGAGACCTTGCAAAGCATTAACTTTGACAAAATCCATTTTGTGGGCTACGCCTTCCAAATTGAAATGAAATTCAAGGTGTGGAGTCGTGGTATAGAAATTGTTGAGGTTCCAGTGATATTTACGGACCGCACTGAGGGTACTAGTAAAATGTCATCGGGGATTATTAAAGAGGCCATTTTAGGCGTTATTAAACTTAAGGTTTGGAGCTTTTTCTCGAAATCATAACTGTTTCATGAGCAAATCATATTTGATTAAAAACGCCCGCATGGTTAATGAGGGTGTCATTACTGAAGGAGATCTTCTCATTGAGAACGGCCGTATCGCAAAGATTGATTCATCCATTGGCCCTAAAAATGGCAACGTTATCATTATTGATGCCGATGGTAAGTATGTTATTCCAGGCGTAATTGATGATCAGGTTCACTTTAGAGAGCCTGGGCTAACCCATAAGGGGGATATTTTTTCGGAGAGTAGAGCCGCTGTTGCTGGAGGGATCACTTCCTACATGGAGCAACCCAATACGAAACCCGCTGCTACCACTCTTGAAGAACTTGAGAAGAAGTACGCTCGGGCCGCGCAAGTGAGTTTAGCAAATTACAGCTTCAACCTTGGGGCGACTAATGACAATCTTGAGGAACTCAAACGTGCCAGCAAGAGAGATATTTCAGGGATAAAAATCTTCATGGGCAGTTCGACGGGTAATATGCTCGTTGATGAACTCAAGACCTTGGAGGGTATTTTCGGTGAAGTTGATCATCAACTGATCACGCATTGTGAAGACGAAGCGACGATTAAAGCGAATTTAGAACGTGCACAAGCACAATACGGTGCGGATATTCCGATGAGTATGCATCCGCAAATACGCAGTGAAAAGGCCTGTTATCTCAGTTCCTCTTTCGCTGTGGAATTGGCTAAAAAGCATGGAAGCCGTTTGCACGTGTTCCATATTAGTACAGGTAAGGAAACCTCTCTGTTTACTAATAAAAAGCCACTAGAGAAAAAGCTCATCACCTCGGAGGTATGTGTTCACCATTTGTGGTTTGACGACAGTCAATACGATACAAAGGGCAGTCTTATTAAGTGGAATCCTTCGGTGAAATCAGCTGCTGATAGAGACCAACTTTGGGAAGCGCTTTTGGATGATCGACTCGATGTGATCGCTACCGATCATGCGCCTCATACTTTTGAAGAGAAGCAGCAGCCTTATTTGAACGCTCCTTCAGGAGGTCCTTTGGTACAACATGCACTCGTTGCAATGATGGAGCGTGTTCACGATGGTACAATTAGTATTGAGCGGTTGGTGGAAAAAATGTGCCACAACCCGGCTATCCTTTTCCGAATGGAGGAACGTGGCTATCTGCGTGAGGGGTACCATGCCGACATCGCCATTGTTGCGAGCCATCGCCCGTGGAACGTTAATAAGGACAACATCCTTTCTAAATGTGGCTGGTCACCTTTTGAAGGAAATACGTTTAAGAGCAGGGTTACCCACACTTTCGTTGGAGGCCATTTGGCCTATCGAGAAGGGCAGTTCGACGATAGTCAGCTAGGTTCTCGACTCGTATTCAACCGTTAAGAAAAATGAGAAAGTTAACCTCCTTTTTTATTGCTGCATTTCTTACGATGTCCTGTGGTAAAAAGGAGGTCTCTATTCCTTCTGGTGTGTTTTCGTTGGAAGAAATGGTTCCGGTCTTGGTAGACATTCATGTGATCGAAGGCGCTAGAAATGGATCTTTGATTCTAGGGGATACCAATACCATTGAGGACTATTATTCGAAGGTGTACGAGAAGCACGGTATCCTGGAGGCCGATTTTAAGAAGAGCTTTCAGTTTTACAGTGAAAATCCGGCGCTGTTCGTACCCATTTTCGAGCGTGTGTTGGATTCTTTGAAAATTCAAGGTGAGTTATTAGCAAAGCGAGGGGTGGAGTTGGACTATGACTAAGATTTTCATGACAATGCTAATGACCTTTGCTTTAGGGTCATGGGTGCGCGCTCAAGGATTTTATGTAGTGGTTACAGGTGCACAAGAGTATCCCGCCACCATCGTCTATGAAGTACTTGATCCTAATGGTAAGGCTATAAATGCAGGATTCTTAAATATCGAAAGCCCCTCGGATAGAGATACAGTGCGAATGGATTTGCCCGCGCGTTTTGCTGTCCAATTCTACGAGGACATCAACGGCAATGAGGAACTAGATCGTGGGTTCTTTACTCAGCCTCTGGAACGATATGGCTTCAGTAACAACGCATGGAGACCATTAGGTAAACCGAACATTAGCGAAATGCTCATAGCGCATAAACGAACCTGGACGGGTATAACGGTTCATCTGAAGTCGGTAACCGACCTCTAAACCCGCTTTATTGTTGCGCTAGGAATTGAAGAGTTGCTTCACTAAAGGCCTCTCGGGCCTCCGCATGTACCCAATGCCCAGCGTTGGAAATGGAAATGATTTCTGCCTCCGGAAATAGTTCGTGAATGCGGTCATGATCCTCGGGAAGGATGTAGCCACTCATGGCTCCACCGATAAAGAGGGTTGGTTTATTATAATATCCGAATTCTAGTGGCTCTCCAACCATGTCTAAATTCGCTTCTATGGCGTCAAGATTGAATCGAAAGGCAAATTCATCGCGCGTTTTGCGGTACAAACTTTTCAAGAAAAACTGACGAATACCTTCGTTGTCGACCTGCAAAGCCAAGGCTTCATCGACTTCGGTGCGGCTCTTCAACAAAGAAAAGTTTAGGCTCCGCATGGCATCGATAAAGTGTTGATGATGAATAGGGTAGCTCTTTGGGGCGATATCGATGATCATTAGAGAGTCTACCCGGTTTGGACGGCTAACCGCAAAATTCATAGCGGTTTTCCCACCCATACTGTGGCCTAAAATGTGCGCGCTGCTCAACCCTTTGTCGTCCATGTAGGCCTCCAAATCGGCACTCATGGCATCATACGAATGCTCTGTGGTCTGAGGGCTTCGGCCGTGGTTGCGCTGATCAATGGCATGCACTTCCCAACCGTGATCCGCCCAAACTTTCGCGTGGGTGGCCCAGTTATCTCCCATGCCAAATAGTCCGTGAAGAATGAGCAATGGTCTTCCTCCTTCGCCATAGACTTTAGAGAAGAGTTTTACTGATTCCATCGCGCCGGGTTTAAACAATTGAGGTATTGTTGAATGGTATTGTGCAAACCGAGGTATAGGGCGTCCGCAATCAACGCATGACCTATGCTAACCTCATCAAGGTTACCGGCCAATTCCTGGGCGAAGTAGGCGAGATTTTCCAAGCTGAGGTCATGACCGGCATTCACGCCGAGACCAATCTCCTTTGCATAAGATGCACTTTCCCGGTAGGGCTTTACGGCCGCTGCTCTGTCTTGAGCATAGCCTTGGGCGTAGCTTTCAGTGTAGAGTTCAATGCGATCGGTGCCGGTTTTCTTCGCCCATTCGATGAGCTCTAGATCCGTTTCAATAAATATACTGGTGCGAATGCCCGCTTCCTTGAAGACGGCAATGGTTTGACTTAAAAATTCGAAGTGCGTTTTGGTGTCCCAGCCCGCGTTAGAGGTGAGCACCCCTGGTGGATCAGGAACAAGTGTGACCTGAGCAGGACTATTTGCGAGCACGAGCGCAACGAACTCGTCATTGGGATAGCCTTCGATGTTAAATTCGGTGTGCACTGCTGGGGCCAATTCCGCCACATCCGTGTAGCGAATGTGCCTTTGGTCAGGACGAGGGTGTACAGTGATACCTTCCGCACCGAAGCGTTCACAGTCCAGGGCCACCTGAAGAACATTGGGAACATCACCACCTCTCGCATTGCGAAGGGTGGCTATTTTGTTAATGTTCACGCTGAGTTTTGTGTGATTGTTCATGCCTGCAAAGCTAAATAAAAGACCTATGTTTGTTAGTGTAATGAGTGAAGAACGTCGTCATACGGAATTGGTTCAGCCACTTCAAAGTTCAACCACGGTTGCTGAGGCTTTGGAGCGAATGGACGAAATGAGATTGGCTCATCTGCCCTTTGTGGATGAGCAAGGGATGTATCGCGCTTTGATCAAAGAGGATGATTTGTACAACGCCGAGGACGATTCCGCAACCATTGACGCTGTTTTTAACGCTGGATTTGCTCCTGCTGTCATGCTTGGTACGCACGCTTTTGACATGCTCGAACAATGTGCTCATTACCGTATTTCGGTGGTTCCGGTCATTGATGAACAAGGCAAGTATGTTAAGTCTGTTATCTGGAGTGATTTAATCGAATACTTTAGGGACTCGGTTACTCTGAAACAAGGCGGTGCTATTGTTGTAGCTCGGATCGAAGCACGTCAATATAGCGTTCTGGAAATTGCGGGGTCTGCTGAACACAATGATGCTCGAATATTAGGTTTATGGTTGGCGCCGGCACCGACACCGGATGAGTTGGAGGTCACGATTAAACTCAACGTTCAGCACACCAGTCCCATTGTTCAAAGCATGCAGCGCTACGGGTATGAGGTCATTGCCATTTACGGCGACAAAACCTTTCATGAGGATTACCAGGAGCGTTACGACCATCTAATGAATTATCTGAAGTACTGATGAGAATAGCGCTTTTCGGCCGAGAGCCCAAACCTGCAAACTTGCCCTACGTCGAACAAATTATTGATCGATTCGTGCAAGAGGATGTTGATTTTGCGGCATACCACTCTTTGCGTGATACGCTTGATGAAATTCGCAATCATGAGCATACGGACTTGCGTTACACCATCTACTCGGATGCAGAGGAATTGGACAATTTTAACCCGGATTTTCTGATCAGCTTGGGTGGAGACGGGACGATACTCGAAGCAACTGTCCTGATTCAGGCTCGTGATATTCCAATATTGGGGATTAACATGGGGCGTTTGGGTTTTTTAGCCAATGTGGCGAAGAACACTATAGATAGTTCGTTGGATGCACTTTTTAGCGGCCGTTTCCAATTGGATTTTCGAACCCTTCTGCAAGCCCGCACCTCCGATAGCCGTGTGATGAAACCCAACTTTGCACTGAATGAAATCACCATTGCGCGCAAGGAGACGACCAGCATGATTACGGTGCATACCTATTTGAATGGCGCCTACATGAACAGTTACTGGGCCGATGGATTGATTATTAGCACACCTACGGGATCTACTGGGTACAGCCTCAGTTGTGGCGGGCCAATCATCATGCCCAACAGCGATAATTTTGTGCTTACGCCCATTGCGCCGCACAATTTAACGATGCGCCCATTCGTTATATCCGATAGTAACACCTTGCGCCTTCGTGTGGAGAGTCGCGAGAACGAATACCTAGCCTCTTTGGACAGTCGAATGCATAGTTTGACCACGAATACCGAGATTTTCGTTCAAAAAGCCGATTTTCGCGTCGCCTTGGTGCAAACCGAGCTACACGACTTTGCCTCGACGCTCCGGAATAAACTGAGCTGGGGCTTTGACCACAGAAATTAAATGAAGCGAGTACTCATTGTTCTTGTCGTTTTAACAACCGCGTTTTCCGCCCGTGCCCAATTCTTTGAGCTCGGCGCCGGGATGGCTGGTACCTACCTCCGTGGTGATGTGGGGGCACAAACCTTGCTGCCTACGGATTTCGCTGGAAACATTTCTTTGCGTAGACAATATAATTGGCATTGGGGAACGCGTGTGTCTTACACCCACGGTTTTTTAAAAGCCGATGATGCGTGGTCGAATAAATCCGTTCAGCAAGCTCGGGATATTGCAGTTCGAACAGAGGTCGGCGAGTTCAGCGGTGTGGTGGAGTTCAACTATTGGCCATATGCTACGGGATCGAAGTTTGATAAGAGCTTTTACCTTTTTGCGGGCCTAGCCCTCACTGCTTATACCCCTCGGGGCTTGTATAACGATCAGTGGTATGATCTTCGTGCTCTGGGGACAGAGGGGCAAGGCACAGAACTATCTAACACCTTAATGTACAACGATCTAGCTATCGCGGTCCCCATGGGCATCGGTTACAGACATAGTATTAGTCGCGATTTCTCGTTTGCCGCGGAGATCGGTTGGCGCCGTTACGGAACAGATTTTATAGATGATACCAGTGGTAAGTATGTGGATTCAGAGGAATTAGGGGCACTTCGAGGTCTCGCCGCTGCGCACTTTGCAAACCCTGGAAATGTAGATTATGTGCAAGGTCTCTATCGAGGCACTCCAGAAACAAATGATTGGTCTATTTTTGCCGGACTGACCATTTTTTATAACCTAAGTCCCCGTAATGAACGCTGTGACGGATTCTAAAATTTTCATTCGCAACCGAGAAAAAGCCGGTCTCGATCCGAGCAATATGCCCAAACATATTGCGGTGATCATGGACGGTAACGGTCGTTGGGCGAAAAAGCAGGGCTTTATGACACGCGTTCGAGGTCACGAAGTAGGTGTTGAGGCGTTGCGTAGGATTACCACTGCATCGGCGGAATTGGGCATGGAATACCTCACAGTTTATGCCTTTTCAACGGAGAATTGGAACAGACCAAAGGCTGAGGTGGATGCATTAATGAACATTTTGATGACGGCTCTCGAGAAGGAGCTGCCCACCTTAATGAACAATAATGTCAAGCTTAATGCCATCGGAAACCTCCACACGCTACCTAGTAAAGCAAAAGAAAAGTTAATATCTGTAATGGATACCACATCTCGGAACAGTGGGTTAACTTTGACACTTGCATTGAGTTACGGCTCACAGGATGAAATGGTTCAGGCCGTTCGCAAGCTGGCACAAGATGTCGCGAATGGATCCCTGGCTCCAGAAGATATTCAGGAAGGCCATATCGAGCAGCATTTGTTTACTGCAGGTATGCCTAATCCGGATTTGTTGGTTCGCACCAGTGGCGAACAGCGCATTAGCAACTACTTATTATGGCAGTTGGCTTATGCGGAGTTTTATTTCACACCTGTATTATGGCCTGACTTTGATGCTTCAGGTTTGTACGATGCGATTGCCGCGTATCAAAAACGCGAACGTCGATTTGGACAGACCTCAGAACAGCTAAATGGCTAAAAGACAGATGAAAAATACCCTTTGGGCACTCTTACTTACCGTATTTACCACCTTCGTTTCCGCTCAGGAAATAGGAACAGGTGATTTCAACTTACTTCCAGGCGTGGATTATGAAATCGGCGGTATTACCGTCACTGGTGCACGTGATTTGGACCCTAATGTAGTCATCATGTTGACGAATCTGCGTGTTGGAGATAATGTCCAATTCCCAGATCCAGCGATCTCCGATGCCATCCGCACCTTGTGGCGTCAACAACTTTTCGAAGACATCACCATCAATGTGGTAAGCAAGCAAGGCAACAAAGTTTATCTCGACATCGTTCTGAAGGAACTTCCGAAAATGAGTAAATACTACATCATTGGAGTGAAGAAAAGCTGGAAGGACGAGCTGCGAGAGGATCTTGGTCTACGCGCGGGCAAGGTGGTTAATGAAAACTTGATTGTGATGAGTCGCAACAAGGTTTTGAGTTACTTCAAAGAAAAGGGCTACCTCAACGCCAAAGTGGACATCAGTCAGCAGGTTGACTCCGCTTTCAACAATGCCGTTATTCTAGGTTTGCGAATCGATGTCGGTGAACGCGTGAAGATCGAAGACATCGTCTTCCACGGCAACGAAGCAGTCAGCGATAAGGTCTTGCGTCGTGCCATGAAGGACACCAAGATCAAGGGTAAGGCGATGTTCAAAGTGAGCAAGCTTCGCAAGAAAGAATACCGCGATGATTTGAAAAACGTTGTACGCAAGTTCAATGAATTGGGCTATAGAGATGCGCGTATTATAAAGGATACAAACTACACCGGTCAGGAAGGTATTATTATTGAAATCACCGTAGAAGAGGGTCGTAAATACTATTTTGGAGATATCACCTTTGTGGGGAACACCAAATACGATACCCCGCTATTACGCTCCATCTTAAAAATCAAGGCAGGCGATATTTACGATAGCCAGCACCTGAATGAGCGTGTAAGCTTCGATCCGAACGGTAATGATGTAGCCTCTATTTATCTAAACAACGGTTATCTCTTCTCTCAAGTGGTGCCGGTTGAAAAGAATGTACATAACGATACCATCGATGTAGAAATTCGCATCCAGGAGGGACGTCAGGCTACCATTCGCAAGGTGAGTATTAGCGGTAACGAACGCACAAATGACCACGTAGTTTACCGTGAGTTGCGCACAAAACCGGGCGATTTGTTCTCTAAGGCGATGATTCAGCGTACCATTCGTGAATTGGCCCAGTTGGGATACTTCGATCAAACAAACATTGGGGTGAATCCTGTTCCGGACCCGCAGACCGGTACCGTTGATCTTGAATACACCGTGATGGAGCGCTCAACCTCGCAGCTGGAGCTACAAGGAGGATGGGGTGCAGGTCGCGTTATCGGTACTCTTGGTCTGAACTTCAACAACTTCTCTGCCCGTAACATTGGTAAGAAGCGTGCATGGCAGCCGTTGCCGACCGGTGATGGTCAAACCATCAACATCCGTGCGCAATCGAACGGTTTGTATTTCCAGAGCTACAACGCCAGCTTTACAGAGCCTTGGTTGGGTGGTCGCAAGCCGAACAGCTTTACAGGAACCATTTATCACAACGTTCAAAGCAACGGTGTTCAGGCTTCTGATCCGAACCGTCAGTCGCTTTACATTACGGGTATAAATTTCGGTTTAGGTCAGCGATTGAAGTGGCCGGACGATTACTTCACCTTGTACCAAGGTTTGGAGTTCCGCCGATTCAATCTGGATAATTTCCCTACGGGTTTCCTTGACTACAACAAGGGGGTTTCTAACAACGTTAACTACAAATTCTCGTTGGGCCGAAACAATACTGACGTGCCAATCTTCCCGACGCGCGGTTCGCAAATCAAGTTTACGGCGGAATTGACCCCACCGTTTAGTGCTTTCAACGATATCGACTACAAAAACTTGAGTAGCGAGGAGCGTTTCAAGCTCGTGGAGTACCACAAGTGGATGTTTAATGCTGATTGGTTTGCGCCAATCACTAAGGACTTCGTGATCCGTACCCACGGTGAGTTTGGGTTCCTCGGCACCTACAATAAAGACCTCGGTTTACCGCCGTTTGAGCGCTTCTACGTTGGTGGAGATGGATTGGCCAATTACGTTATCGATGGTCGCGAAATCATCGGTCTTCGTGGATATCAAAACAATAGCATCACCCCTGATGGTGGTGGTGCCCTCTACAATAAATTTGTGTTCGAAGCGCGTTACATCATCGCGAACAACCCGTCGGCGCAAGTATTCCCGCTCGTTTTCTTTGAAGGAGGAAACAACTACGACAATTTCTGGGAGTATCGACCGTTCTCATTGAAGAGAAGTGCCGGTGCCGGTCTTCGCATCTTCATGCCAATGTTTGGTTTGATGGGTGTCGATGTAGCTTATGGATTTGATCCGCAACCGGGTGGTGCTCAAGCGAGCGGCTGGAACACCCACTTCATTATCGGTCAACAGTTCTAAAATTCCTTTACATTCGTGAGCATGAAGCTTAATACCCTGTTTACTGTACTTGCCCTCTCCATGGCTACCCTTGGTTTCGGACAGCGCTATGGGGTGGTGGATACGGACTATATCTTGAAAGCGGTTCCTGAATACGCTCAGGCAACTGCCCAGCTTGATAAGTTCAGTGAGCAGTGGGCCGGTGAGGTCAGTGCTATGCAAAGCGAGTTGGAAAGTTTGAAGGATGCTTTGGCGTCGGAGCGTATTTTGCTCAGTCCAGCGAAGGTAGAGCAGCGTGAGCAGGCTATTGTAAAAAAACAGGAAGAGGTTATTGCTCTTCAGCAAAAATATTTTGGACCGGAGGGTTTACTTTTCCAAAAAAGAGGGGAATTGGTCCAGCCAATCCAAGATAAGGTCTTCAGCGCAATACAGGCTATCGCTCAGAAGCGTAAATTAGACCTCGTTTTGGATAAAAGTTCACAGAGTGGTGTACTCTTTGTAGAGAAAGACAAGGATTACAGTGACGAAGTGATTGAGAGTATAAAGTGATTAAACAAAGAAAACAAATGAAAAGAGTTCTACTCGCCCTAGCCTTGACTTTAGGCCTTGCTGGTACTGCAAATGCACAGCAAAAAGTAGGTCACCTCAATGTTGATGAGTTGTTGAGCATTATGCCGGAAACTCAGGCAGCGGATGCTGATTTACAGGCATATGCTGGTTTGCTCGAAAAAGATGCAACGGCCATGCAGGAAGAGTACATCACTAAGATGCAGAACGCACAAGCGAATTCTGATACTTGGACTCAGTTGCGTTTGCAAAAAGAGCAAGAAGAACTTCAGGCGATGGGAGAGCGCATCATGGCTTTCAACCAAAGCGCACAGCAAGATCTTCAAAAGAAGCAAATGGACCTTATGTTGCCGATCATTGAGAAGGCACAAGAAGCTGTGAATAAAGTAGCTAAAGCAAACGGCTTCTCTTACATTGTTGACGCATCTGCTTCTAAAGCAGTGCTTATTTACGTTGACGGTGGTGAAGACATCATGCCGTTGGTAAAGGCAGAGTTGGGTATCAAATAAGCCTAAAGCGAAAAAAATATAAAGACCCCGCGGGCCATCGGCCCGCGGGGTCTTTTATTTGGTAATTTGCACACCGATGAGCGAGGTAAAAAAAATAGGATTGTTCGATAGTGGTTTGGGTGGACTAACGGTGCTGCGCGCGTTGGAACGTGCTTTGCCGGATGTGCCCAAGGTATACTATGGAGATACTTTGCACCTGCCCTACGGTGACAAAAGTGATGAAGCTATTGTTCGCTACAGTAAGCGTATTGTTGAGTTTTTAGTGGCTCAGGGTTGCGAGCTCATCGTAATTGCTTGTAATAGTGCCAGTGCGGCGGCGGGAAAGGAATTGGAACGCGCTTTTCCTCAGGTAGCATTTATTAATGTGATTGATCCCGTGGTATCTGAAGTGGCACGAGGAGCTGAACAGCGCGTGGGATTGCTCGGTACACGTGCAACGGTGCGCAGTGGTGCGTATGCAGATCGTTTGTTGAAATTGGCCCCAGAGAAAGAACTGTGTTCTTTGAGTACGCCGCTGCTTGTGCCGTTGATAGAAGATGGATTCTTAGGAACGGGTATCGATGCGCAGGTGCTCAACCACTATTTGAAGGATGAACGATTGGACGGTATTGAGGCCTTGGTGCCAGGCTGTACACATTACCCTTTGCTCGAAAAAGTAGCAGAGGAGATGCTCGATGGAGTAAGATGGATTGATGCGCCGGCTATTGTTGCTCAAGCAGTGGTAGAGGCTTGGGATTATCCTGAAGCTGTAGGTCTAACCCGTTATTGTTTGAGCGATAAGACGGATAGCTTTTTAGCTATGGCAGCTCAAATCTTTGGCATTCACGCCGATTGGGAACGCGTTCGCTTTCCCGACTAAAACTAGTTTTTTTGCTCGCCCCAGCGGTGGAGCCATGAAGTAAAGGTTGAAATCAATAGGCTAAATAAGATGGCCGACCAGGTGCTGCGCACGTAGAGACCGTCGAGCCAGGTATCGGCAATACCGATGATAATGGCATTGATGATAAGTAAAAATAATCCCAAGGTCATGATGGTGACGGGCAGGGTGATGATGACGAGTAGTGGCTTGAGTGTGGCATTTAGAATGCCGAGAATGATTGCTAAACCGATGGCGGTTGTGAAGTCGTGAAGTTCAACACCGGGAAGTAGCCAGGCGGCTATAAAGACAGCGATGGAACTTACAATCAAACGGGTTATGAGGCCGGGTTTTTGACGCATGTGCGGTATCTTGTTTGCTTGAAACTACCCAAATATATTGGAATGAAAAGAATTGGTGCACTTCTTATTGCGGTAAACGCATTTGTAGCCTGTCAAAACCCGACTGTGGAGCCTTTTGATTCGGTCGAGTCTTCGGTGACTTTGAACGTAGATACTAGTGTTCGCGCGGAGTTGTTTGTAGATCCGCACAGCTTTAGTTCGGAAGATTCGAAGGTAAGTCACTTGGATTGGGATGCTGAAGTGGACTTTAAAAACGAGGTGATCCGCGCCACGGCGACATGGACGCTTGAGAAGGGTCATGGTTCCGAAGTGGTATTTGATGTTAAAGCACTTGATATTAAACACGTAAGTGTTGACGGTAAGGAGGCACAATGGGATCTTTTAGGCGAGGAAGACCCGCTTTTAGGTACGGGCTTGGTGGTTCGTGACCTTGCAGCGGATTCGAAAACGATTAGTATAACCTATAGCACTACTGAAGGTGCGGAAGCGTTGCAATGGTTTCCGGCGGAATTGACCCAAGGGAAACGTATGCCATTTCTCTTTACGCAAAGTCAGGCGATTTTAGCGCGTACGTGGGTTCCTTGTCAGGATCGTCCGGGTGTGCGCTTTACCTATGATGCAAATGTTCAGGTGCCCACAGGGATGTTGGCGCTCATGAGTGCTGATAATCCTCAAGAAAAATCGGCGGACGGACGTTATTCTTTCCATATGCCACAGCCGGTGCCTTCGTATTTGTTGGCCCTTGGTGTGGGGGATTTAGCGTTCCAGTCAGTTGGTGATCGCGCCGGTGTTTATGCGGAACCAGAGATGGTAGCGAATGCCGCTTTTGAGTTTGGCGGCACGGAGGATATGATCAAATCGGCGGAGGATCTTTATGGCCCATATTATTGGGGTCGTTACGATATGCTGGTTTTGCCGCCGAGCTTTCCTTTCGGTGGGATGGAGAATCCGCGTTTGACATTTTTGACTCCCACTGTTATTGTCGGTGATCGCAGTTTAGTGAGTTTGATAGCCCATGAATTGGCCCACAGTTGGAGCGGTAATTTAGTCACCAATGCCACCTGGAATGACTTCTGGTTGAACGAAGGGTTTACGGTCTACTTTGAAATGCGCATCATGGAGCGTGTTTACGGTCGAGATTATGCTGATATGTTGAGTGCCCTTTCCTACGATGATATGCAAAAAGAATTGCGTGCCTTCATGGAGGAGGATCCCTCGATGACTACGCTGAAAGCAGATCTTGAAGGCGGTAATCCTGACGACGGTGTGAACGCCATTGCTTACGATAAGGGGTATCACTTTTTGAAGCTTTGTGAGCAAACCGTTGGTCGTGAGAAGTGGGATGCGTTCTTGAAGGGGTATTTTGAGAAATTCCGTTTCAAGACAATGGTGACAGAGCAGTTCCTCCAGGAATTGGCTAAAGTGCTTAGTCCGGAGCAATGGGATAAGGTCGGTGTTGAGCAGTGGGTTTATGGTGAGGGTCTACCTGAGAATTGTCCATTCCCTGCATCAAACAGATTTGTTGCTGTGGATCAAGCTTTGGAGCTGCTGATTGCAGCCGATCCTCAAGGTGAAGATGTGCATACGATGGCGTATTTACCTCAGCAGACGACCATGCGATGGTCGACGCATGAATGGTTGAGATATATCCGAGGGGCTGCCGCAGCGGAATTGGGCCCGGAACATTTAATGTTGATGGATAAGAATTACGGGTTCAGTACAAGCCGTAACCCTGAAATTATTGCCGCGTGGTACAGCTATGTATTAAAAACGCCGTTCGAGGGTCATGATCCTGTGGCGATGAGAGCCCGTGTAGAGGAGTTCTTGACGACTGTGGGACGTCGCAAATTTATTGTCCCGATGTACGAGGCCATGTTGAAGGGTTCGGCAGATCGCAAGGCTTGGGCAAAGGATTTATATCAAGAAGCTCGTCCGAATTACCATCCGTTAACCGTACAGACCGTAGATGCCTTATTTGCTGAGTAAGTAATATGCCAGAAGATCACCCTATTTACCGAGCGCTCAAACCACTGGCCGAGCCCGATCGAATTGCAGATTTCTCCCGTTATTTTAAGAACTACGAAGGTGGTTATGGGGAAGGGGATAGGTTCATGGGGGTTATGGTGCCCAACAGACGAGCCGTTGCGAAAGAATCTTTGGCCCTTTGGTCTGAGGATGATCTACGTACGGGATTGATTCATCCTGTACATGATGTCCGCCACACGGCATTGTTTGCTGTGGTCCGCCTCTACGAGAGTCAAAAGAAGAATAGAGCACATTGGCATGATTTCCTGAAAGTAAATTACAGTGGAATGGACAATTGGGATTTAGTAGATTCCTGCGCCCACAAAGTTTTTGGTAGGCAAGCTGTAGAGACGGGGAGAGAAGATACTTTGCTCGAATTTCTATCGAGTTCCAACACTTGGCATCAGCGAACCGCATTGGTGGCCACTTTGTGGCATCAAAAAGTTGGCGATATTCAAACTACATTGAGCTACTGCCCCCAAGTAGCGCTGGGCGCCCCTGATATATTGCAAAAAGGAATAGGTTGGGTGTTGAAAACAGCTTGGCAACAACGTCCAGAGGAGGTCGTGGAGCACCTCGATATTCATTACCGAAGTGGACTGTATACGCGACTCATCGTTCGGATAACATTGGAAAAAGCTTCGCCAACTTTTAGAAAAGAATTCTTGGGTTAAGGCTAAGTGAATCTTCGGGCCATAGCATCTCGAAGCGCCCACTATTTGATGGTTTTTCAGTTTCCTCCTTGCGCTTAAAAAGGGTCTTTAGGTCGTCTTTTTCGTCCTTGATAGCTTTGCGTATGCTTTTTCTTATGGTTTCCCGATCCAGACTAATACAAACGTCATCGAGGTTACACCCTATGAGCAAGCGCACATAAGGCTGGTTCTCATTTTCGGCCTCTTGTATCCAATTTCCTAAATCTCTATTCGAGTTCTTCCCCCGCATTGCCAAATCCTTCAGTCCCAAACGCACAGAGTATCGAATATCATCCGTTTCGAGATTTTGCCATCCCGCTACCCATAGGTTGAGGGCGCTGTTCTCCACTTTCGTCTCGGGAATAAAAAGGGTGTCTCCCACCACCTTAAAATCGGTTTTTAATGATGGAAAGCTGATGCGCTCCAACTCTTTGCTGTCTACAAAAGTCGAAAGCTCCTCCAAGGGGGCATAGTTTTTCAACTGTCCATCTCTAACCTCAATGCTTCCATCGACCAAGGTTTTCGAGTTAATCAGTTCCCATTCTTTATCGAAGTATAGAACCAATTCCGCTTCGCTGCTCGCTCGCCCACTAAGATTTGAGGCATCAAGGTCCTCGATTTCAAAGTTGTTAAAACTTGACAATAGCTCCGCTAGATCAACATTTACCGCACTGGCCTGTGACCAAAAGCGGCTTTCTCCATTTTCCTGCTCTGCCAAGGCCCAATTCCCGATGAACTTTCCACTGCACCCCTCAATTGACATCTCCTTACCCAAGATTTTTACACCACGGTTAAAGATTGTGCCTACGAGTTTAGTCCCATTGAAATCCCCAAGATTTACCCCTTTGATGTCTAGGTCTACAGCGAAATCAAAACCAAAATCATCCTCGTTATCATTATTTTCAAACTCCCAGAATAATAACGGATCGATGTCGATATATGGACTTTCCAACCGAAGTTTGACCTGCGGTCTTCCGCCATCAACAAGTGCATCGAAAATCATTCCAGACAGGACGGCATTGTTATCACCGCTTTGCACGAATGCATTATCGAGTTGAATATTCTTGCCGTCTATATTCAATGCAGCCTCCACTTTATCGAATTGGATGTTACTCTCACTGATGCCAAAGGCACAATTCATGAAATTGACATTGCCGGTGAAGCGCATGCTGCCGGCCGTTTCAAAATCATCCCAATTATTGAACCTCTGAGCTATATTGAGATCAGTTCCTTTCCATATTCCGGTAGGGTTTTTGAGTATGTCGGCATCCACGAAGGTGAAAAGCTCATTCAATTCAGACTCACCATTAAGGGTTGCCCTAAGAAGCGGGTTATTGCCTTCAATGAGTACTGTTCCATCGAGCTGACCTGATTTGGTTTGAGCTTTAAAGGGGCCGAACTCGATTCTTTTTTCGCTTCCCCATACGATGCGGCCAGAACCGGTGAGCTTCGGGATTTCCATGGATGGATTCTTTAAAATGAATGCTGCATCAAGTTTACTAAAGGTCAAATTCCACTCTTCGTAAGAACCTTTCCAAAGCAGGTCACTATGCGCGATCCATTCCTCAAAAGCGTCTACTTCAAACAATGGCAATGCGTATATTAAAACAGGTAGGTCTGCGCCATAAGTATGGATTTCGCCCCCATTTTCATCCAGCGATAATTGGAATTTTTGGTTGGCGAGGTAAAGCGAGGAACTGTTCACCTTCCAGCTTTGATTCGTGTTCGATACAATTGTGAGTTGGCCACTTACGGGGCTTGATTGAAGCCATTGTTCGCCTTCTATCATAGCATCGACTTCGTCAAAACTCCCTTCCAAATCCAAACGCATTTCCGCTCCAATCTTAAGTTGGGCATCGGCCTTTTTAACGAACGCGTTGTAAAGCGATCGGCTGGAGCGGTCTTCATATCTAACCCTGGTACGTCTAATCTTCAGCCATTCAATGTTAAATTCTGTGCTGTCCTTTGGGTCGGTAGCAGTTTTAAGAATGTCCCAATTCCATTTTGCCCCAGTTTCGTATAAGAAAATCTGACCATCGCTTATAACCAGCTCATCAGCCGTGTATCGACCATTGATCACTGTCCAAATATTGAAGCCAA
Organism: Bacteroidota bacterium; assembly: GCA_041164065.1. Lineage (GTDB taxonomy): Bacteria > Bacteroidota > Bacteroidia > Flavobacteriales > Schleiferiaceae > UBA10364. Next base: position 45,907 of record JBEAQE010000029.1, read on the forward strand.
GACCTACTTCCCTCGCTTGAATAAAATCTTCATCGCCACCCAGCGGATCAGCAATGCGCACTCCTTCAAGACTTAATCGAAGCCGTGGAAATCCACTGAAAATATCGAGATCAACTTTGGCTACCTCGACTGGAACGACGAGTTGTTCATTTAGGCGATTTACAGCACCCGAGATAATAGCATCTTTTTGAAAATAGACGTAGGCACCGCCACCCGCAAGTAACAATGTTACTGCGAGCACAACGTAGGCTAGTATTTTAGCCAACGCCTTCACGATTATCGGGTTTTCAAGAATCTAACCTCCTGGTCGGTCAGCGAACGATATTGACCGCGGCTCAATGACTTCTTCGTCAGCCCTGCGAAACTAACACGGTCCAACTTCTCCACCGTATATCCTAAATGTTCGAACATCCGACGAACGATTCTGTTACGCCCAATGTGTATGCGTAAACCAATTTCGCGTGGGTTTTCATCAACATAGCTGATCTCATCGACTGGTACGGGACCATCCTGCAGGGTGATTCCCGCGGCTAGTTTATCGAAATCAGCTTTGAGTAACGGCTTGTCCAAAACGGCATGATAAATTTTATCTGCTCCGTGAGATGGGTGAGTCAAGCGTTTTGCTAAATCACCGTCGTTGGTAAACAATAAAACACCCGTAGTAGCGCGATCCAATCGTCCTACTGGGAATATTCGTTCTTTTGTCGCGTTACCCACGAGATCCATAACCGTTTTACGGGCCCTCGGATCATCCATTGTGGTTAAGAAACCCTTTGGTTTGTTGAGTAGGATGTATCGTTTCTTCTCAGATTTGATCATTGAACCGTTGTATTTCACGGTATCGGTCGGTTTCACCTTATAGCCCATGCTGGTCACAACTTGACCGTTCACCTCCACAAGGCCTGCGGCAATCAAATCATCTGCATCACGGCGTGAACAGATTCCGGAAACGGATAAAAAGCGATTCAAGCGCACCTCTTCATCGCTGCCGACTAGCTGTTCTGCTGTTTTTGCTTTATAGCCACGGAATTTTTTCTGTCCACCAAAGTTAGACTTCGGTTTTGAGCCACGAGACTCATCTCCCTGTGGACGTGGTCCACGAGACCTATTATCATCGGCGAACCTGTTGCCGGATCCCTTGGATCCGCGAGGCCCTTTATTGGAGGAACGATTACTGCGCATATGGGCGATTTTATGCAAAGGTAGTGCCACTTTATCAAAGATGAACCTCAAACCAACGTGCCTTTGAACAAGTTGCGTCGTAGACTGCTAGAAGGAGTATGATTTCTCGGCATTTCAACGGTCCAACTAAGGTGCTTCCGGCCGCAACAAGGCGTTCCTGCTGACTCCTATTGAGGTAGTCACTAGGGTCGTCTAAAGCGTTTTTTCGATACTTGACCTCAACGATGTATAAAGTTTGCCCCGACTTTGTGACTAAATCGAGCTCTGATCGCCCAATGCGATGGTTCTTTAACAGAATGCGATGCCCTTTCCGGACCAATTCCTCCGCGGCTCGTCTTTCAAATTCTTTGAAGTGCATTCCACTAAATTGGAAATCAGCCTTATGGATTTCAAAAAAAGTGGAAAACTAAAAGTTACTACTTCCCTTGAATTATCCGAGAATTAATGGCTTGTTTAGTTCGGTGTGCCCTACCGCAATGCCACTCCACACTCGAATATTTTTCGCGTTGAACCACTTTACCAAAGTGTTTGGAATAGAAGACCCCCAGGAAATTTCGTGATCATGGATATCGCTGAATGTACCCAACAAGACACCTTTTAATTCATCAAAAGCTCCCTTGCGCGAAAGTGCCAATAACATTCTATCGATGTGGTAGTGGTATTCATCCAAATCTTCGAGGAATAGGTAATAGCCTTCGAGTGAAGGGAGGGAAGGAGTTCCGTAAATACTGTAGATTACACTTAGGTTTCCGCCGATCACAGGTCCATCTATGCCATCCGGTAGAGGTGATTCGAATGGTTCGCCCTTCAATGCTGCGAAGGTGGCTTTAAGGTGAGATGGCTCAGTTTTCGCAAAGCTCACAGGCATAGGCGCGTGCAGGGTTTGTATGCCGAGTGTAGCAGCATGGCAAAGAAAGGTGGTGAAATCCGAGAAGCCAATGAGCCACTTGGGGTGGCGACGGAATTGGTCCCAATCTATCGAATCGACAATTTCCGCACTGCCATAACCGCCGCGTACATTCCACAAAGCTTTAATGGTAGGGTCGTGGAGCAATTCATTCACATGGCCGACGCGATCTTCAACCGAACCTGCTAGCTGGTGCTGCGTTTTGAGCGCGCCCGGATGCACATAGACTTCAAAACCAGCGGCCTCTATCTGCCCTTTGGCCAATTCCACAATTTCCGGTGTCGCAAAGCGTGCGGTGGCACACAATCCAATACGATCACCTTCTTTTAAAAATGGGGGCGTTGTTCCTTTCATAAAGCCAATTTATCCAATTAAAGCGCATTATCTTCGCACCTGATTCGAAATCTAAGCCACAATCGAATGAGTACGGACAAAAAGATCTTAGTGACTGCCGCTTTGCCATACGCAAACGGTCCAATCCATATTGGCCATTTGGCAGGATGTTACCTGCCCTCGGACATCTACGTTCGGTACTTGCGCATGCGTGGTCGTGATGTGAAATTTGTTTGTGGTTCTGATGAGCACGGTGTGCCTATTACCATCAAGGCGAAAAAAGAGGGCATCACTCCTCAAGATGTGGTAGATCGCTACCACGCTATGATGAAGGGAGCTTTTGAAGAATTTGGCATCAGTTTCGATCATTACAGCCGAACTTCAAGCCCTCAGCATCACAAGAATGCCCAAGAGTTCTTCACGAACCTCATGGAAAAAGGTGCTTTAGTTCCCAAGGAGACTCAGCAGTACTTCGATACTGAAGCAAACCAATTCCTTGCTGACCGCTACATCACAGGTGAATGTCCTAAATGTCATGCCGCAGATGCCTATGGCGATCAGTGCGAAAGCTGTGGTACGTCCCTCAACGCCACGGACCTCATTAACCCAAAGTCGACATTAAGCGGTGCGACTCCAGAGCTTCGCGGCACGACCAACTGGTTCTTGCCACTTGACGAACTCTCTGATGATTTACGCAGCTTCCTTGAAAGCCGTGAAGGTTGGAAACCAAACGTAATGGGTCAGTGCATGAGTTGGTTGAATTCAGGAGACGGACTCCAACCTCGCGCCATGACTCGTGATCTCGACTGGGGCGTACCGGTTCCGGTGGAAGGTGCTGAAGGGAAAGTAATGTATGTGTGGTTTGATGCGCCAATCGGTTACATAAGTGCCACTCAGGAATTGCTTCCTAACGATTGGGAATCCTACTGGAAGGGAGAAAATGCTGAGGTTATTCACTTCATTGGTAAAGACAATATTGTATTCCACTGTATCATTTTCCCGGCAATGCTTCAACAGCACGGGGAATATGCACTTCCTACTCAAGTTCCTGCGAACGAGTTTTTGAATCTTGAAGGACGCAAGCTTAGTACCTCAAAAAATTGGGCCGTTTGGCTCCATGAATACCTCCAAGATTTTCCTGGTCAGCAGGATGTATTGCGTTACGCTTTGACGGCGACTATGCCGGAAACGAAGGACAATGACTTTACCTGGGCGGATTTCCAACAGCGCAACAATAGCGAATTGGTTGCGGGTCTCGGAAATTTCGTGAACCGCGTAATGGTTCTCACCCACAAGTACTTTGAAGGAATAGTTCAACAACCGGAATTTCTTTCCGATGCTGATCGCGAGGCCCTCGCAGCAATGACTCAATACGGTCGTCGCGTTGCAAAGTCCATCGAAGCATACAAATTTCGAGAAGCTTTGAACGAAGCGATGAACGTCGCTCGTTTGGGAAATAAATACCTTCAGGAGCAAGAGCCATGGAAGGTCTATAAACAAGATCCTGCACGCGCAGGTGTTGCACTTTATGTGGCTACCCAGATTATGGGGGCTGCTGCCATTGTTTTCGAGCCGTTCTTACCGTCGACTGCTGCAAAACTTCGCGGGATGTTGAACATGTCGGAATCATTCCAATGGGAAGATGCTAACAATGAACAAATTATAGTTGGAGGCACCCAGCTCGGAGAGAGCGCATTGCTCTTTGCTAAAATCGAAGATGAACAGGTGGAAGCACAGCGGTTGAAATTAGAAGTTGCTGCTGCGGCCAACCAAAGCGCTGCACCGGCGCCAGAAAAAACACATATGGCACAGAAAGAAGATATTTCATTTGACCAATTCATGTCTATGGACCTCCGCGTCGGTACTATCCTCGAAGCCGACCGCGTTCCAAAAGCCGACCGTCTCCTGCAGTTCAAGGTGGACACCGGTCTTGATCAAAGAACTATCGTTAGCGGTATCGCGGAACACTTCACTCCTGAAGAGATGATTGGTAAGAAAGTAACAGTACTCATGAATTTGCCGCCACGAAAAATACGTGGAATCGAAAGTCAGGGTATGCTGCTCATGGCCGAGGACGCTGATGGCGCACTTAAGCTGATGAGCCCGGAGGGCGGCGCCGAAAGCGGTGCAGTCATTGGATAACATTACGGTTGGCCCCGTAGTATAATGGATATTATATGGGTTTCCGGAGCCTAGGATCCAGGTTCGATTCCTGGCGGGGTCACAAAAAAGCGCAACGAGAGTTGCGCTTTTTTATTTGACTTGAAATTCATCTACAGAGAGGTCCGATTTCTTTCGTTTTCGACTAAGTTTTTTAGGCAAGCATATCGTAATTTTCCAAGGCGAACATTTGAACTTTAGACTATGCGTAAAATAGTATTCTCTCTTTTGGTGATATTGGCCGGCTCTGGCCTACTTCATGGACAAACAGTTTTAAAAGGCTGTATTTCAAACGTTCCGGATAGCATCAGTGAAGCGAAGATTGCCTTTTTAAGAGGGCAAGGGCTGGCGGTTAAGGAGGTTGTGCCGTTGAAAAAGGGTTGTTTTGATCTGAATTGGTCCCATGAGGAAAAGGGGATTTTCATTTTCTACATAGATGGATCCCACACCTTTGATTTTGTGATTTCACAGGGAACCGTGGAAGTCGAGGGAGATTATAATAATTTACTGTCGGCAAAGGTTAATGGCCCCGGAAACGAGGAGTTTACGGCGTTCAAAACTTTTATTTCTCAAAAGCCTGAAGAAGAGGCCATACGCTCCCATCTTATGGCTATTGAGAATAAGGATTTGCGAGAATTTTTAATGCCACAAATGCTGCCCTTCACAGGAAGCGATAATGTGTATTGGCTACGCGCTCATTTCTGGGATTACACGAATTTGGAATCGGCCACTACTTTGATTAACCCCTTCTTTCAGAAGAACCGAGAATTATATTTCGACCAGGTGCTCGGCCATGATTCAGATACCATTATTTATCATTTGGAGTGGCTTTTTTCACAGCCCATGCATGTCGATGTGAAGCGGACATTGGTAAGTGCTGCGACCTATCATTACGAAACAAGCAAATTCATGGGGGAGGATGAAGTGTTTGTGTGGTTGGTAAATGCCTTCTACAAAACGGGTTTTGCCGATTGGGTAAGTAATGAGGATATGGTGGATATCAAAGCCAAAGCGGATGGATTAGCCAGTGAGATCATCGGTAATCCAGCGCCACGGTTTGAATTCAATACCCGCGCCAACCCAAAATATGGGTGGAAAGAAGGTCAGCGCATTCGCTTGGATGAGGTAAAGAGTCCAATCACCATTTTGTACTTCTGGGACAGTACTTGTGGACATTGTAAAAAGGAGACTCCTAAGCTTAAGAAATTCTATGACGAGTACAAGGATAAAGGGGTAGAGGTGTTGACCTTGACCTTGGAGGCCGAGTTTGATTCTTGGAACAAATACATCACAGAGCATGAATTGGACTGGATTTGTGGGTATGAGGAGGATTTGAGTCGTCCCAATTTTATCTGGTATTATTATATTCCAGCCACGCCAAAGAAATTGATCCTAGATAAGGATAAGCGAATCATTGCGAAGAACCTGGATGCGGAAACTACGCTTAGGACCTTCATAGACGATTATCTCGCCGGAAAAATCAAGCCATAAAAAAAGCCGCCCTTTGGGCGGCTTTTTTTATGATTTCCATCTTAGTGGTGCCCACAAGATGCTTTTTTCTCTTCGCCGCTGCAGCACGATTTTTTGCCCTCTTGTGTAGCAGAGGCGTGCTGTTCAGACTTCTTTCCGTGCTTTTTGTCGCCATGTCCTGAGCATTCTTTTCCTTCAGTTTTGCCCTCGGAGCAGCAGCTTTTCGCTTCTGTTTTCTTCTCTTCGCCGTGGTTACAGGTTTCTGTACAAACGTGTTTTTTAGAAGCTTCTGCTTCAGCGCTTTGAGCATATGCTCCTGAACTAATGAAGACCAAAGCCAGGATGGTCAATGTTTTTTTCATGTTGGTGGGTTTAATTTCCATAAAACTAATAAAATCCTTTCCAAAACTCTCATTGCTAGGTCAATCTTGTTGTTAACTTTGCGGGAAATCAAATGTGAGAAAATGAAAAAAATAGTTCTTCTTAGTCTTGCTGCTGCCGTGACAATGACCAGCTGTGTAAGTAGTAAGAAATACGCTGAGCTTGAGGAGTTGCAACAAACTACTTCGGATAAGCTAAGCAACACCAAAATGGAATTGGCTGCTGCAACTGCAGCGAAGGAAGCGCAAGCGGCTGAATTGGCCTCATTGCGTTCACAAAGCGCTGATCTTGTGAAGCAAGTAGGTGATTTGACTCGTATGAGCGCAGCGAATGCTGAGAACATGGAGAAAACGTTGGAGAGCATTTCTGAAAAAGATTTGACCATCACACGTTTGCAAGATGCAATGAACCGTAAGGATTCAGTAAACTTCGCTTTGGTGAGCTCTTTGAAAGGCGCTTTAGGTGATTTGAACGACGAAGATGTTCAGATCAGTGTAGAGAAAGGTGTCGTATTCGTAAACTTGAGCGATAAGTTGATGTTCAAACCGGGTTCAGCTTATGTTAGCAAAGATGCTAAAACAGTATTGGGCAAGGTTGCTAAAATCATGGAGGCTAAACCAGGTCTTGAGATCTTGGTAGAAGGTCACACTGATACTGATCCAATCGCTACGGAGTGTGTTAAGGATAACTGGGAATTGTCTGTACGTCGTGCTACGAACATCGTTCGCGTATTGCAAGATGACTTCAGCATCGCCCCTGAGCGCATGACTGCTGCAGGTCGTGGTGAGTACGTTCCTGTTGCTTCAAACGACTCTCGCGAGGGCCGTGCGAAGAACCGTCGTACTCGCATCGTAATTCTTCCTAAATTGGATGAATTCAACAAACTGATTCAAGAGGGATTGAAGTAATCAATTGCTCCAAAATAGAAGAGACCCTCGGTGAACACCGGGGGTTTTTTTATGCCTGAATTTTGTCGCTTAGTCTCTGCGTGATGCTGTCTTTGTAGCTCCTACTGATGCTTAGAGTTGTTGGTTGTTCCAATGGATATTTGAGCGTGACTTCTTTCGAATTGAAACCTTGGACATGGGTAGCGTTGACGAGGAAGCTGCGGTGGATACGGAGCCAGCCCGTTTCGGATTCCCATTGGCTAATAGGACGAGAGGTGTCCCAAAACTTTCCAGTTGTGCCGTGAATGCGGGTGATACGATCCAGGCTTTCAACATAAAGAAGCTCCTTTTCATTTACCAGTACCGTTTTACGATCGGAGGTGAAGGTGATTTGGCGCTCTAAATCGTCTTGAGTGCTATCATCGCTATACCCAAGTTGACGGGCTAGTTGGTGTTCGCCTAATATAAGGGCGGCGATCCAGAGGCCGGTGTAGCTTGGGTTGATCAGTATAGTTGGGAATTGATCAGGGTCCAATTGAAATAAGTACCAGTAGGCCGCGATGGCACCCATATATACCAACCACATTGTTCCAATAACGGTGTAAATCCAGTAGTGCCAGCTCTTGCGGATAGAACGACTTTTAAGCACTTGAGTGATTAGTCGAGCGAATAACGCCCCCGGCATCATCAGCATGCTCAGCATCCAAGCTTGAGCGAAGCTATCCGTAAAGCTTCGGTAGACAAAGCCCAGTACGATACTAGATGCAAGCCAATAAATGCCTTGAAATAAGCTTTGTTTTCGTGCGGTCGATTCCATAAAGGGAAAATACAACATCGAAAGATTAGGCAAGGTGGAATTGGCTCCCAATTCGGCACTAACACGCCCAACGAGGGGTTTCGACACCTTTAGCCGGGGATTCGAATGCTATATTTTTGTCTGCTTTTTAGACCTTGTAGGGGTAATCAAAAATCCAATACTATGTTACAGTACTTTGCTATGGGTGGACCGTTATTTATGGGAGCCATCTCACTAGTTTTTATTCTGATGATCGTTGCGGCCTTCCGCAAAGGATGCGTTCGTGAACTAGGAATCTTGGCGTTAGCCATAGGTTTCTTGGGCCAATTAATCGGATTGTTTAGCGCATTCGAAGGCATTGAAGCTATGGGCGGTGTAAGTCAGGCCATGCTCGCGGGCGGACTGAAAGTCAGCAGCATTACTTCTATTTATGGACTTTTGGTCTTTACCATTGGTATGATCATTCAGGTCGTACAGAAGTTCATGAAGTGATGACTTATACCAACCTACTCGCCGCGAGCCGCGGTGAGAACCGATAAAAAAAGGCGCCCCATCGGGGCGCCTTTTTTTATTGACTAAAATTCTATATCCAAATTACGGACAAACCACTCGGGTCACGGTTAGATAAGCACCGCCCCCTGTTTCCGTAGAATCGATAACACCTGCAGTTAAGCATGTATCAGTACCGATTGTATTCGTTGCGGTCAGCTCATATTCAAATGCATTCCAGGTGTACAAATCTTGATGCACTTCACAATCGCAGGTGCCGCATGAGGCCATGCCCAGACCTACGGCCGAAAGGAGTAGTAGTTTCTTCATACTTAAGTTTTTTGTTTGTTTGAATTTAGCCAAAACGTTAAGACCATCCAAACATTATTCTCTTACCCAACTGTTTGGGGCATACGGCAGTCCAGCAGCTTCCGCCACGCGATCAACAATGTCAGTAACAGCAGCGCGCTCATGATCCACACCAGGCTCAATACCAAATCCCATCATTAGGAAAGGCACGTGTGTATCGTAAGCATATGCCGTTCCATGTGTTGATCCATAAGGGCCGTAGAAAATACAATTCGGCTGTAATTCAAAGACTAGGTGTCCTGCGAAGCGGCTCTGAAAGCCCTGGTGTAGCATTTTCATATGCTCATCACCTAGACCTTGACGTATGTCCTTCGCCGTGTAAACGTGTAGAAACGGATCCATTTGTTCCGCGACATAGGCAATGTCCTCGGCATCTTTAACAGCCCACGGATTGAGATAGAGGTGGTGGTTGACAATTTTAGCAACCGCATCATCGATATTCAATTTTTCCGAAATCCATTCATTCAACCCTGCTACCACATCCGCATTGGCGTAGTTGCGCACATCATAGCCGAAATTTCTCAAGTGGTTAGGATTCTCGCTGGCGCCATGATCGGCAGTGAGGTAGATGATGTAATTATCCCGTCCAACTTTTTGGTCTAATTTTCTAATGATTTTCCCCAATTCCCGATCAAGTTTCAAATACATATCATGCACCTCTCTCGACCTTACTCCCCATGTATGACCCGCATAATCAGTGGAAGAAAAACTAATACCCAAAAAGTCCGTAAACTCGTCTTTACCCAAATCTTCTTCGTCTAACAACAACATTGCCATATCCGCTACGAGCTCGTTTCCTATAGGCGTGCTTTTCAACGCGTCCAAGCCACGATTATGAACCAATGCTTCTAGATCATAAGGGAAACTGGATGTGTTGTTATTCATTTTAGGCTCAAAAGGATTCTCATCCTCCAAGCTTTCGACATACTTGCGCTCGGCCATATCCAGTTTCCAGCCTCGCTTCATGAGTTTCATTGCCTCCTCTTTCGCATTGTATTTCGCGACATAGCCAGGCAATTCATCCATATAATAACTCGAGGTTACAAAATGCATGTTTCCATCCAACCAATAGGCACCATTAGCCAGTTGTCCTGCAGGAAAAATTGCCCCACGGTCTTTTACGCTAACTCCAAAGCTTTTTCCTTTATTGTTGGTGTAGAGCTTTATCCCATCCGAGAAGGTCAAGGCGCGCAAATTCTTTGGAGAACGCTGTGAACTGCTTTCTACGGTGCCCACGGGCATAACTGTTGTGTCTTCAGCGCAGTACATGTTGTAGCCATTGCGGCTATCTTCCCAATCATTTGCAACGATGCCATGATACTTCGGCGTAGTCCCTGTAGAAATTGAAGCATGACCTGGACCTGTATAGGTCGGTACGTAATTGTAATGGGTATTTGAATGGTTGTATCCACTGTCTAGCAAAATGCGAAAACCACCATCTTCCGCGAACTGATGGTTAAATCGCTGCAGGTATTCTGCGCGCATTTGATCGACAACCACCTGTACGACAAGCTTGGGCTGTGCCCAAAGGTTCCCCGCTACTAAGATTCCAACTGCTGCTGCAAGGACTCGTGTTCGATTTGAATTTCTTCCCATTGTTCCATTGTGGCTTGTAAGTCAGCCTTTTTGTGTTCGTATTTTGGATAAAACTCAGGATCGGCCATCAATAATTTACAGGCTTCTGGATCGGCCAACTGCGCGTCCCAATCGCCGATAATCGCTTCCAAGTTTTCTATCTCGTGTTCTAAAATCTCTAATTTACGGCTTAAAGCTTTGGCATCCTTCTCCAGCTGCTTGCGCTCCTTGTACCCCAAGCCGTCTTCGCTAGTTTCCGCAGAATTTTGCGCATCTTTTTTCTTCTTCTTCGCCGCAGTTTGCGCTTCAACCTCGCGCATGTTTTCCATTTTACGCATCTCGAGGTAGTACTCAATACCGCCTAAATGGGTCTTGACTTTGTGTTCACGGAATTCAATCACCTTGGTGACCAATCCTTCCAGGAACTCGCGGTCATGACTTACCACCAAAAGTGTTCCGTCGAATCCTTGGAGGCTCTTCTTCAAGACATCTTTGCTCGTCATGTCAAGGTGGTTCGTAGGTTCATCCATCACTAAAAAATTGATGGGCTTGAGCATAAGTTTACACAAGGCCAGACGCCCGCGTTCACCACCGCTGAGAACCTTTACTTTCTTTTCCACTTCCTCACCACGGAACATGAATGACCCCAACATACTTCTTGCGTGCTTGCGCATTTCCTCTGGGGAAGCGTCTTCAATAGTCTGAAGGGCGGTCTTATCACCATCCAAGGCATCTGCTTGATCCTGGGCAAAATAACCTACATGAATGTTATGTCCGAGCTCAAGATGCCCATCGGCAGGAACCTCATTCAATAGCGCCTTAACCAACGTCGACTTTCCTTGGCCGTTTTGTCCAACAAAGGCTACTCGATCGCCTCGTTCTATTTCAAGGTCAACACCCCGTAGAACACGCTTTTCTCCATAGCTCTTATGGACATTTTCGGCTTTTGCAACTACTTTCCCGCTACGAGGAGCTGGCTGAAACTTAAAGTGCATGGCGGAGGTATCCTCATCATCCACTTCAATACGATCCATACGATCGAGCTTTTTAATCAAACTTTGCGCAAAACTCGCTTTGCTCGCTTTTGCACGGAATCGCTCAATCAGTTCCTCCGTTTGTTTAATCTCACGCTCCTGATTCTTTGCTGCCGCAATTTGTTTTTCACGAACCTCTTTACGGAGCTCTACATAACGTCCATAGGGCGCATTGTAATCGTAAACGCGACCATGCATCACTTCCAAGGTCCTGTTTGTGACATTGTCTAAAAAGGTTCTATCGTGGCTTACCACCATCAAGGTTTGGTTACTATCGCTCAAATGTTTTTCCAACCACATGATGCTCTCAATATCGAGGTGGTTAGTCGGCTCATCCAAGAGCAATAGATCTGGTTTTTGAAGGAGTAATCGTGCCAATTCCGCTCTCATTCGCCACCCCCCTGAAAAAGTATGTAGCGCACGCTCAAAATCTTTTTGAACGAACCCTAAACCCTTCAAGATTAATTCAACATCAGCATCCAAGCTATCACCTCCTAATAGACCAAAACGTTCACTGAGCATGCTCAGCTCATCAATGAGCTGTGAGTAGCTGTCGCTCTCGTAGTCGGTGCGCACTGCGAACTCTTCGTTAATGGCCTCCATGCGTTCATTGATGCGAACAATCTCGTCAAAAGCACTACGGGCAATATCCATAATGCTCTTGTCCATGTCCATTTTCAAATCCTGACGCAAAAATCCAACGCGAACCTCTTTGGCCATGCTCATCGAGCCACCATCGAGGCTATAATCGCCGCTGATTAATTTCAAAAGTGTTGATTTTCCAGCACCATTTCTTCCGACCAAACCTATGCGGTCGCCTGGGTTAACCTGGAATCCTATTTCGTTAAAGATGGCGCGTCCTCCGAAGAAAAGGGACGCTTTGTTGAGCGCTAATATCATTGTGACAAAAGTATCAAAAACACCGCCACGAAAAGTTAATTTTGTTCAATCAAAAAACAACGGAGCATGTTAAAGGGAACGAAGTTTTACGCCATCACAAAGAGTAAATGTCCACACTGTATGGAGGGTGATTTATACCCGAATCCAAATCCCTACAATCTCAAGCGTTTCTCGGAAATCAATGACCGTTGCTCCTCATGCAACCAAAATTTTGAGCCCGAGCCAAACTTTTATTACGGCGCTATGTACGTAAGCTATGCCTACACTGTAGCCTTGTTTGTTGCCGTGTATATCATATTCGGTGTGTGGATGGATTGGTCGATGTGGCCTGTAATCTACACTTTGGCTGGTGTCTTAGTACTCATGGGCCCCTTGTTGTTTAGGGTAGCACGGACCACATGGTTATCATTTTTTGTGCATTATGACCCCAATGCCATAGCGAACTGGGAATCCGACAAGGCCAAAAAGATTGAAGTAAACAAAGAATAAATAGAACCGCCATTAGGCGGTTTTTTTATGCCATCCAAAAACGCTCCGGCAACACCTCTTGGGGTAATGGTACTCCATAAACCAAATGCTCGGCCATTCGCGTTGCCAACCAAGGTGCCATCAGTACAGCTCGGCTGCCCATGCCATTGAAGAGGTACGTGTGCTTGAATTCCGGGTGGGTTCCAACCAAAGGTCGTCGATCTTTCACCGCTGGTCGTATTCCCGCGCTGTGATCTATGACTGTATATGGCCGGTTCCAGACATGATCGATATGATCTTCGAGTTCTTTTCGCTTTGCGGCAGTGGGACCTTCTTCAAAACCCTCCCAAGCATAGGTGGCGCCAACGAATGCTTGTTGATTGGGTTCACCTAGCATAAAATGTCCTTGATGAATACACTCGTTCTTTAAATCCTTGTCCAATTCCACCTTGATCACCTCGCCTTTGACAGGAGCCAAACCTCGAACCTCAAGCGCCCGTTCAGAGAGCGCAGCCTGAACACCTTCACAAGAAATAATCGCATGTGCACGGAGATCGCCATAACGCACACCTTCCTCATCCCGCACCACATCATTCCAATCAAATAGGGCTTCTGTATACCGTTGTTCCTCCTTGAGTTTGCCTCGAACAGCTTCCATCATGTCGTTAACCCGAACACGTCCTGTCCCCTTCGTCATGGCACTACCGTATGCTGCGACAATTCCCTCAGGCACCTCTTCGATCCTATCGTCCAGATAGGGCTCAAAAGCAGGATTACTCGTCAGCCCTAACCATGTGTTTTGTTCTCCGGGATTATGAAATATGCGTCGAATCGGACGTATATCGAAAAATGAATGGCCAGTCCACTGCTCCAACTCAGGATAGGTGAGATGAAGTTGTTCCATCATCTCATCGGCCTTCCACACTTTTTTCAGTCGTTTGAGCACAATAGGGTTCCACAGACCTGCTGCGACGGCAGAACTTTTATTCTCTTTAGGCATGTCAAAGACATGAACACTTGCGCCGTGCTGCATTAAGACAAAACTCAGCACTGATCCGCTAATGCCACCGCCAACGATGATGTAATCGGTATATCTCATAAAAAAAACTCCCGCTACAAAGGTAGCAGGAGTCTTGATTGTTTTACATCGTAATGCTTAGAACGTCCACATATCATGTTCCTTGTTGCGCAAATCTTCTTTGATTCGTTGCGCTTCAAGAAGCTGAGCCATGGCATCGTTTCGCTTGTATTCAGCGATCGTACGATCGTACACATTATCCATCTTGGTAATAACCGAGTTGAACTTTCTGAAGTGCATAATCTGATCGAACGTCAAACGTTGGTTATTGTTCTTCTCATTGTATGCTACAGATGTGCTCATTGCGTAACGTGCGTCTGGGAACCAAATCCAGAATGGATTGTAAGTCAATGATGGGTTACGTGGATCACGAACTTCAGGTGCAATACCGATGATACGGTTCTTTAACTCACCACGTTGCTTATCAAAGTACCAATCGCTCTTCAAATGGTAAGCAACTACGTTATTTGCCTTGATCGTAATGGTATCGATGGCCAAAGGTGGACCGAACGGATCATTAGGATCAGGAATAGTATCGTACTGCTCAATTTTCTTGCGCACTTCCTCTACAGTTAGTGGCAATTCGAAACGATCGTCAATAAAGATTTCAGTAATCGTATTCTCGGTGAGGATACCATCTACCAATACATCCCATAGTGCTTTGCGATCTGGCATAGGCTTAATGGGGTAGTACAACGGAAGGTTGATTTTCTCACGCAAGTCAATGCGCTCCCAATGACGCTCTGACCACAACATGTCGTCCTGACGTAGGTATGGGTAAGGAACAACACGGTTATTGCGGTAGTGTTTTGTTGCTTCAGGTACGATACCGTCATCTGAAGGGTCTAAAACCTGTGCGTTCGCTGTGCTGAAGGACATGCCTACAGCGATAGCTGCCAAAAAAAGCGCTTTACGTAACATATTAGTTCAAATCAATAGTGATCGGCGCCACCTTAGGTTTAATACCTTTTTCAGTAGTAGCCTTAATGTTTCGAATAATAACAGGTGTACCTGGTTTTGCTTTATCCAATGCAGCTTTTGCATTCGAACTTAGTGTATTACCAGAACACTCAATAGGTGCAAAAGGAGGAATGATAATCTGGAATCCTGTAACTCGCAAAGGCAACTCGAAGTCGAAGTTGTTGAACTTCGCATCAACGGTCGCTCTTTTGATAAGGTTCGCTGACATCAATCCTTCAGATTTACCGAAAATCTCACCAGCAGCATCAGGTAGATTTTTAATACGGTATACTTTAGAACCCATAGGCTTGGTCTTGTCGCCTTCTTTTACGCTTACCTTGATATCTATTTCACCACCACGAACGCGCGTAACGTCGGCAATGTAACCGCCCTTACCGTCTTTCTTAAGTTCAGCGTTACTAACGATGATATCCTTCGGATCAACACCTGGAACGCTGATCTCAACTGGGTTATCAACACCGCGGTATAAAACGTTCATCTTAGACGCAGCAATAACGACATTAGGAGGGGCTACGTTGAAAGCACCTTCAACAGGGAACACTTTTTCTTCGCCATTCTGAGTCAAGCGAATTTCTCCGTTCCAAGTCGTTTCTCCTACTTTGTTCGCAGGGAATTTAACCTTGGCAACACCACCAACGATGTCTTCTGCAGACAATTCCTGGCCGTTGATAATAACGGTTGGTTCTTGCGTATCATCGAAAGCTGCAAGGAAAACATCTGCTTCATATTCGCCACCTTGAGTTACAAAAGTGCTCTTTGGCATTACCACGGTGCGCACACCTGTAAACTTCAAATCACTCTTGCCAATATTCTTCTGTAGGTGGTCGATTACATTGGCTTCAGATGTGCGAACATCGCTTTGCATACTGGTCAAGAAGGTCAATACAGAAATCAAAGGATAATGCTCGAATTTTTGTTTTTCCCACGTTTCTTTCGCGCCGTCATTCATACGATCGCTTAAGTCGAACGTGGTTTCCAAAGCTGAAATCAACGAGGCATTGCCTTCTGCATTTTCCTTTAAGAAATCACGGTATTCCGCCATAGCAGCCTTGAGCTCTGGACCATGTTGTTCAATCAACATGTAATTAGCCGCCGCTTCACGGTCATCCATTTTTTTGGGCTTACCACTTTCTTCGTCAACACCACCAGCGCGTTCTACTAGGGTAGTTTTGATATCTTCGAGCTTTTCGAAAAGATCGTTTGAGCGTGATTTTACCTCATTTGCTTTATCTCTCCAAGGGCCTGCTTTTACTGCATTTTCAGCGGCAGCAGCCTCAAATGCAGCATAAATACCCGCATTTTGCTTTTCTACAGTTTCAATAGAGTTTTCTTGACCAATCATTACCTCGTGGAACGCGTCCATTACCTCGCGGCTCACGTTGAGTGCGAGTAGGGCGGTCAACACGAGGTACATCATGTTGATCATTTTCTGACGTGGTGATAAATTTCCTCCTGCCATTTCTTAGTATTCTTTTGGGTTAGTAATTGATAATAGGGTCATCAATTATTTACCCATGGCAGTCAACATACCACCGTATACGCTGTTCAAGGTCTCTAGGTTACCTTTCAAAGAGTTCAATTCTGAAGCCAAGCCTTCTGCACTTGCAGAAGAGGCGTTCAATTTTTCCATTACGTCGTTCTGACGCTCTACCTGTGCAGTAGCATTTTCCAACTGTACGCTGTACAAAGCGTTCAAGCTTTCCATGTTATTTGCAGCAGTATTTAGTTGTTCACTGTATTTCGCAGTAGCACCTGCAGCATCAACGGCACCGCTCAGGCTACCAGCAGTTTCCGATAGTGAACGCATACCTTCTCCCAATCTTGAGATAAGGGCCGCATCAATACCGCCTTGCTCTAGAGCGTTATCGAGTTGTTCTGTGACACTAAGACGATTGTTACCGTCTCCACCATCACCTGTAGCCAATTCTGGGTAAGCTAATGTCCAATCGTATTCAACTGCAGGTTTTTCAAAGGCTGAGAAAAGGAAGATAACCGCTTCAGTACTCAAACCAGCAACAAGCATGATGTTCGCACCTTCCCAGTGCATGATTTTAAACATCGCTCCGGTAATTACTACGGATGCTCCGATACCGTAGAGTTTTGCCATGAAGTTTTTAAATCTTTTACCGTTTACGTCGATTAGTGCCATAGTAGTTGTTTGTTGTTGAGTTGTTGTGTTTGTGATAGGTATTAAAAATCTTTTAGGTCACGACCCAAGAAGCTTTGAACGGTACGGAAGCCGATGTAGCTCTTAGCAGTATCTTGGTATTCGTAATCTCTTGCGCCTAGTTGCATGAAGTAGGCAACGTCTTTCCATGAACCACCGCGGATCACTTTACGCTTCATTGTTTCGCTTTCTTCGTCATACGCATTGTATTGGAAGTCTGGCGCGATATCGCTAGCAAACGCGTAGGATTGAACATCGAATGCAGTAGAGGTCCACTCGCTTACGTTACCTGCCATACAGTATAGGTTATATCCGTTTGGAGAGTAAGCGGTAGTTTTTACTGGGTAGAAGCCACCGTCTGCAGTCAAGTTACCACGACGAGGTTTGAAGTTAGCTAGGTAGCATCCCGCGCTGTTCGTCGCGTAAGGTCCTCCCCATGGGTAGGTGGTCAATTCTTCTCCACCGCGTGCAGCGTACTCCCACTCAGATTCAGTAGGCAGACGGAAGTCGTGTTCGATGAGTTCGTTTGCTCCCATCAAATAGTCTCTGCGGTACTTGCTTCTCCAATTCGCAAATGCGCTCGCTTGCTTCCAGCTAACACCAACAACGGGGTATTCGTCGTATGCTGGGTGCCAGAAGTACTTATCGTGCATCGGCTCATTAAAGCTGTAAGTAAAGTCGTGGATCCAAACCAAGGTATCAGGATAAACGTTGATGGTTTCTTTTTCAAAGAATGATGAACGATCACTTTCAGCACGAGTGTCTGAAATGTAATCGCGGTAACCAAAGATTTCACCGTCACCATCTTCGTCGGCGTAGTCGAATTCAACTCGGTTGAGTTTATTTGCCGCCTTCTGTTTGTTGATCCAGTAGTAGGTATAGTTTAATTGGCGTGTATCCATATGGCGGTAGCCCAACCACTGCTCTTCTGGAGCGAGGTACATACCTTCAATCACTTCAGTGTATTCGGCGCTTGGGTATTTGCGCTCTTCCCACTCTAGGTAAGGATCCCAATCTAATCGACGCATCATGCTATCAGGATAGTTTAGCGCAATGTATTCTTCGAAGAAAGTAGGGTCTTCTTTTTCGCTGAGATCGATGTATTCAAAATCTTCTACCAAACCTTCTGCTAGGCGGAAGCGTAGAATACTATCGCGTACCCAATGAACAAACTGACGGTACTCATTATTAGTTACCTCCGTTTGATCCATGTAGAATGCAGGAACACTCACGACCTTTGCTGGTGCGGTGTAAGAATAAGGAACATCCTCGTCGTGATTCCCCATAGTGAAGGACCCTTGAGGGATGTAAACCATTCCGTAAGGTTCGCTAGGGTACCATGTAGGACGGTTTTGTACTCCCACTAACTCGCCGTGATCGCTGCTCCCACAAGAAGCAAGAATCACCGCTGAAGCCAACCCTAAAATGAACTTTTTCATAGTATGTATATTTCTCCTTAAATCGTTGTAAACTTAGGAAGCCGCTATATTACAAAAATATAGGGTTTCTATAACTACCTTTTTCTTTTGGTGGTATCTCGATGGTAAAACAGTAATTCAACATGAATTCATGCGAACCTGATGATGAATTACGAAGTTTAGATGTCGTAAGATCATAAGAGTAAGTTGCGCGTAAATCCTTGTTAATCTGATATCCTGCCATCACTGCGAGAGCATCATACACACGATAGGTAACGCCTCCCCAAATTTGATTATTGTATGTCGCTGCGGCATTTACATCAAATTGCGTGGTGACAAAATCAGTTTTCATCATTGCTGCAGGCTGTAGAACAAGACCATTGCCTAGGTCAATATCATAGCCTCCCATCAAGTAGTAATGACGCTGACCACGAATTTCAGCGTTAAAGGAACCTCCTTGAGCGGTGAGAATGTCTTTAGTTTCTAAAAGTCGAGTGCTACTCAAACCTGCGTACCAGTTGTCTTTCACGAAATGAGCACCAAAGTTTAGGTCTGTAGCCATGCTCTGAGAACCGAGGCCGACCAATGAAGGATCGTTCATTGTTTGCGGTGGGGCCCAAACACCAGAGGTAACATTTTTGTTACGAAAATCTACACGCAAGCCAAGGCCAAGTTGCCCACCTGCAAGGTCCATTTGATAACCATAACCCACACCGGCTGTGATGTCTTGGAAAAATCCAATCATATCGTTGGTCACGGCTACGCTTAAACCGCCATGCAACATGTCTATTGGAATATTGGCACTTAGGTTTTGTGTAGTTGGGGCGTTATCGAAACCAACCCATTGAGAGCGATGGGCCATGTTGATGCATATAGCATCACCAGCTCCTGCGACCCCAGGGTTGTAGAAAATCTTGTTGTTCGCAAACTGCGTGAACTGTACATCTTGTTGAGCCCAAAGGCCAGAAGTACAGAGCAATGCAAACAAAACGATGCGCGATTTCTTCATGTAGCTACGTTCGTGGTGTTTTGTGTGTGCCGCTAAAGATAGAAAAATATTGGTCGGTATGACTTTTCAGGCGAAGAGTTATCACGCTTTTTGCTGTGCTTTCCACCAACGGGCGGGAATTTTGCCCGAAAGCGCTTCAGAATAATCCTCATAATCGCAAGGGACTAATTGGACACGATCATCCTCTAAACCTTTGGGAACTTCGATCCACCAACGGCCACTTTTGGGGCTCTTGAAGAAATTGAGGGTCTCGTCTTCGTCAACTAGAACGGTGTATTTTTCGTAATTGGTCCGGCTTCCTACAGGGTAATCGCCGAATCGAAGGCTTATTCCTTCGAAGAAGTACCACAAGGCATGGGCGCAAAGGTGGGCGCTCTGTCCATGCACGTCCAATCGAGGGTTATATTCGAATAGGCCTACTTGAGTGAGGCGATCACTCATACCCGCATATCGCATCAAGGCGCACAATTCTTCACCGCTAAATCCATGTGGAGAGGTGTAAAAGGTGCCAGGGTTGTAGCTTTGACGAATGGCCCCTATATCTATACTGAGTAGATCGGCATCGCGCACAAATGGTTCCGTGCGTCCGATGTGATGTTGCAATTGGCCCAGGCGCACGGCCTCGAAGAACAGCTTGTCGATTAAAGCGATTTCGTCGGGATTATTGAAGTAGGTTTGATAACCTAGGTTGGTGAAGTTGAACAGATTATGGGGTTCCTGCAAGACCATGTGGCTCACGTAGCTTTGATGATCTAGATCCCGACCTTCGCTTCCAACATCAAGACGGGCATCGACCGCGACGACATTTACCGTTTGCTCAAGACTATCGTAAGCACGGTAGCCGGCGTAGGTCAATTCCTGTGATCCCCCGATTACAATTGTAATGATTCCTTTTTGCAACAGGTCTTTGGTGATATCGGCTAGAAGGAATAGGGTGTCACTATGTTTTTCGCCCTTGTATAGGTTTCCTAGGTCGGCAATTTTGAAATCCCATTTTCCGGCATAGAGCTGGTACAGGTACGGACGAATAGCATCGGCCGCACCATCGCAGCCTACGTTTCGATAGGCACGGCGGTCTTCTTGAACGCCGATGATGGCGACGCGAATGCCCTCTAAATCGGGTAGTCCATCCATTTCGGTGTGGGTAACGATGGACGCACCCAATTGTTGGGCGTCAAGAACTGGAAGGTGTTGAAAAACGCTATCCGGTACGGGACTGAGGTGTTCCACAGGCTGAAATTTTACTCAGCCCAATTTACTGCCTAGTTTCGACGACGACGACCGTTTGTGGCGCCCGCTTTCATAAGTTCTTCACAAGCCGCTCGGTCAAGCGATTCAGCATCGACATCCTTTGGAATCTTGTAGTTTTTACCTCCGGATTTAATGTATGGCCCGTAACGTCCCTTCAATACTTGGATAACGGGTTCTTCGGTAAATTCTACAATCGTATTGCTCGCTGCGCCAGCTTCCTTGGCTTCAATAATTTCGATCGCCTTTGCAATGCTTACTTCTTCTGGAGTGTCCTCCGTCAGTGAGTAGAACTTCTTGTTCCACATCACGTATGGGCCGTATCGACCGACATTCGCTTTTACTTCAAGGTCTTTGTAGGTGCCCACGGTGCGTGGAAGAACTTCTTCTTTCAAAGCCATTTCGAGGGTCGCGTCGTAAAAACCTACGCCCTGCGGTAGTTTTTTAAAAAGTGGTTTTGTTTCCTCGTCGCCGTCACCGATTTGGAAGACGAATCCATAGCGAGCAAGCTTCACATAAACGGGTTCACCCGTTTTAGGGTCTTGTCCGAGAGTACGTGATGGTCGCGCACTTTCTGGTGCATTCTCGATGAGGGGATGGAAGGTGTCGTAGAAGTTTTGAATACTGTCTTGCCATTGTACCTCACCTTGAGCGATGGTGTCGAAATCTTGTTCGGCTTTAGCGGTGAATTGGTAATCCATGATCAAACCGTAATGCTCCGTCAAGAAATCCGTTACTACGCGGCCCATGTCTGTTGGGAAGAGTTTGTTTTTGTCTGCACCATAGCGTTCAGTGTCCACTTTTTTGTGCACTCCTTCGCTTGTGGCACTTAGGACATTGATGTTGCGCATGTTTCCTTCCAAGCTGTCTTTAACCACGTAATTGCGTTTTTGGATGGTCGAAATGGTCGGAGCGTAGGTGGATGGACGACCGATGCCTAATTCCTCGAGTTTTTTCACGAGTGAAGCTTCCGTGTAGCGCGGTGCGTGTTTAGAGAACCGCTCGGTTGCAGTGATTTCTTCGGATGTGAGGATGTCGCCTTCTTTTACGGCAGGCAATTGGCCTTCAAGCTCGTCACTGTTCTCATCGTCGGTGCCTTCTTGGTACACGCGGATGAAACCGTCGAAAGTAATGACTTGCCCTCGAGCGGTGAATGGTTGCGCTTGCGGCTGATTTTGGTTAATCAGTTTAATGGTGGTGTTTTCGAGTTGGGCGTCGGCCATTTGAGAGGCCATGGTGCGCTTGTAGATAAGGTCGTATAAGCGTTTTTGGCGGTCATCGCCTCCTGCTAAGGCTTTAGCGAAGTTAGTAGGGCGGATGGCCTCGTGCGCTTCTTGTGCGCCTTTGCTGTTGGTGCGGAAGGTGCGCGCTTTGTGGTATTCTTCACCGAATTGGTTCTGGACCTGAGCGGCGATTGCACCCATGGCGTCATTGCTCAAATTGAAGCTGTCGGTACGCATGTAGGTTATGTGCCCTGCTTCGTAAAGACGTTGTGCGAGGGTCATGGTTTGACTCACGCTGTAGCCGAGTTTGCGGCTCGCCTCTTGTTGAAGGGTTGAGGTCGTAAATGGTGCCGCGGGTGTACGTTTGCCGGGGCGTTGCTCAACGCTTGCGACGGCGTAGTTTGCTTTGACACAGCCGGCAAGGAATTGTTCCGCTTCCTCAAGAGATTTTAGATTGGTGCCCAATTCCGCTTTGAAACTGATTTTTCCATCCGTGAACAACCCGCTCACACGGTAAGATGCCTCGGGGCGGTGGGCCTCAATTTCCACCTCTTTTTCGACGATCAATCGTACAGCAACACTCTGCACTCGACCAGCGCTCAATCCACGCTGAATACTCTTCCAAAGAACAGGGCTAAGCTCATACCCAACCAAACGGTCAAGAACACGTCGTGCCTGTTGAGCGTCCACAAGGTTTTTATCAATCTTGCGGGGATTTTCAACAGCGCGAAGGATGGCTGATTTGGTGATCTCGTTGAAGACGATGCGCTCGGTGTTGTCTTCCTTCAAGCCTAAGCTCTCGTACAAGTGCCATGCGATGGCCTCTCCTTCACGGTCCTCATCCGAAGCTAGCCATACTTTTTCAGCTTGTTTGGCTGCTTTCTTTAGTTCTGTAACGAGTTTTTTCTTGTCCGAAGAGACACAATATTCTGGTGTGAATTTGTTCTCGATGTCGATGGCCATTCCCTTGTCGCAGAGATCACGAATGTGACCGTAAGATGAAGACACCATAAAATCACTTCCCAGGTATTTTTGAATGGTTTTCGCCTTTGCAGGGGACTCGACAATCACAAGATTTTTCGCCATGAGAATGGTTTGTTGAAGGTTATGAGGGTGCAAAGTAACGACACAAAAGGAGGCGTTGTCAATACCTTAATATAGTGGAGGGGTGTTTTTGGCTCCTTATTACTACGTAATAGATTTTTTAAGATTTTTTCCGAAATGGAATTGGTCGGACAAAATGTCAGTTAAGGTGTGTATCTTTGCGACCACTGCGAAAGGAAGTAAAGTTTTGAGCAGCAAATTTTATGGAAGCAAAAACCAAACGCGCAAGCGGAAGAGGATTGTACGCCGAGGGCGATAAAAATCCACACGAGCACGACGGTACGGTCCTCGAGGCCGCAAATCCGACAGGAACAAAAAAATTGTACATTGAGAGCTACGGCTGTCAAATGAACTTCTCGGACAGCGAGATCGTTGCCTCTGTTTTGGCCAAAGAAGGTTATCAAACTACCCAGAATGCGGAAGAGGCCGATTTGGTCCTTTTGAACACCTGTTCGATTCGCGACAAGGCGGAGCAGACGGTGCGCAATCGACTCAACCATTTCAATGGCCACAAAAAGAAGAACCCCGACATGAAGATTGGGGTGCTTGGCTGTATGGCTGAACGTGTTAAGGGGAAATTGTTGGAAGAAGAAAAATTGGTTGATCTTGTGGTAGGACCAGATGCTTACCGTGATCTGCCTAATCTCCTGACGGAATTGGACGGTGGTCGAAAAGCGGTCAATGTTATTCTCAGCAAAGAAGAAACGTACGACAATATTGAGCCTGTTCGCTTGGGCGGAAATGGCGTGAGTGCCTTCATATCTATTACACGAGGTTGTGATAACATGTGTACATTCTGTGTGGTGCCCTTCACACGAGGTCGTGAGCGTAGTCGCAACCCACAAACTATCGTGGATGAAGCAGTAGATCTGTGGAACCGCGGATACAAGGAAATCACCTTACTCGGTCAGAATGTTGACAGCTATTTGTGGTACGGGGGTGGTTTGAAGAAGGACTTTGAGAAGGCCTCAGAACTTGCTAAGGCGAGTGCCGTTCACTTTGCGGATCTCATGGCTATGGTGGCCGAGGCGGTACCTGGAATGCGTATTCGCTTCTCGACATCGAATCCACAGGATATGCGCGATGATGTATTGGAGACCATTGCGAAATACGACAATATTTGTAATTACATTCACCTTCCGGTACAAAGTGGTTCAAGCCGCATTCTGGAACTAATGAATCGTGGTCACAACCGTGAAGAATATTTTGCACTCATCGACCGTATTCGTCGCATAATCCCTGATTGTGCCATTTCACATGATATGATTGCCGGATTCCCAACGGAAACGGAAGAGGATCATCAAGAGACGTTGAGTTTGATGGAGTACGTTCAATACCACTTCGGGTATATGTTCTTCTACAGCGAACGTCCAAACACTTATGCTGCACGCAAATTGGAGGATGATGTTCCGGAAGAAACGAAGAAACGTCGTTTGAACGAGATCATTAAGCTTCAAGGTCAGCACAGTTTGATGCGCCATGAACAAATGGTGGGTCAGACCGTAGAAGTATTAGCGGAAGGGACTTCGAAGAAAAGTGAAGATCAACTCTTTGGTCGTACCGGAACCAATTTTGTGGTAGTCTTCGATAAGAAAGACTACAAGCCGGGTGATTTTGTAAATGTCAGAATTGACCGTTGTACTGCCGCGACGCTGATTGGCACGGTGGTTGACTAACAAGGTATAGAACCCATAAGAAGAACGCATGTCAGAAATTCAAAGCATCAAACAGCGATTTGGAATCATCGGAACAAGCCCTTTGCTTGATCGTGCCATTCAAAAAGCCGTGCAGGTTGCCCCCACTGATATTAGCGTGCTGGTGACCGGTGAGAGCGGTGTAGGTAAGGAAAATATTCCTAAAATCATTCATAACCTCAGTCACCGGAAACACAAGCCTTACATCGCAGTGAACTGTGGTGCCATTCCTGAGGGGACCATTGATAGTGAGCTCTTCGGTCACGAGAAGGGTGCCTTTACGGGCGCAACGGGTGCTCGTAAAGGATACTTTGAAGAGGCTGATGGGGGTACCATCTTTCTTGATGAAGTAGGGGAATTACCGCTGCCCTCTCAGGTGCGCTTGTTGCGTGTTTTAGAGACGGGGGAGTTTATTCGTGTTGGGGCTTCTCGAGCGAACAAGATTGATGTTCGTGTTGTCGGGGCAACCAATGTAGGAATGCTTAGGGCCATTCAGGACCACAAATTCCGCGAGGATCTTTACTACCGACTCAATACAGTGGAGATTCATTTGCCACCCTTACGTGAGCGCCCATCTGATATTCATCTATTGTTTCGCAAGTTTTCTTCGGATTTTGCACACAAGTACCATACGCCTGCTGTTCGCTTGGATGATGAAGCGGTGAGGTTACTCGAGCATTACCGTTGGCCTGGAAATATTCGTCAGTTGCGCAATCTTGCGGAGCAGATGAGTGTGATAGAGACGACCAGGGTGATCACAAAAGAGGTGCTTAAAGCCTACTTGCCTGAGGTGGACGCTCCTAATCTGCCCGCCTTGGCCAATACACGTGTAAGTGACGGGGTTAGTAATGCGGATTTTGCACAAGAGCGCGAGGCCTTGTACAAGCTGCTCTTTGATATGCGCGCTGAAATAAACGCTTTGAAAAAAGCTGTGGCGTCAGGAGAAACTGTGTATGATGGCTTGCAGCGAGAATACCCGCAGTTGGCCGTTGAATATGGTGCGCCTAAAGATTCGCACATCAGCTTCGTGGATCAGAACTCCTATGAAGATTTTGAAGATGAGGAGACCATTGAAATTGAAAATCTCAGTCTTGTAGATAAAGAAATTGAACTCATCAAAAAGGCGTTGGACAAGACGGCTGGAAAGCGAAAGGCTGCTGCAGAGGAATTGGGTATTTCAGAAAGAACCCTATACCGTAAGATTAAACAATACAACCTCGACTAATGCGAAAGGTAGTTTTTTCTCGAGTTTTAATGCTGTTAATTGCATTGGCGGTGGTAAGCTGCAAAGGCGGCTACAGTTTTACGGGAGGAAATGTGGGGAGTGCTAAAACTATTGCAGTGGATTTCTTTGCTAATGAGGCGCAAATGGTCAACCCCGAAACCTCACAGTTGGTGACCGAGGCCATCAAAGACATTTTTGTACAACAAACGCCTTTGGAATTGGTAGATGGTCGTGCAGATATGGAGCTTTCGGGAAAGATTACTGAATATAGTCTTCGGCCGCAAGCCGCCCGAGGGCCGAGTGAGGTGGCGCAAATGCGTTTCACCATTGTGGTTCAGGTGGATTTTGAGAATAATCTCGATACGGAGAGTAGTTATAATCAACGGTTCAGTAGGTATCGCGATTATGATGCGGATTTGAATTTTTCCGATATTGAAGCAGAATTGGCGACAGATATCATCAAAGAATTGCGTGAAGATATTCTCAATCGCGCCATAGCAAACTGGTAGATGAACGGTCATAAGGTAGATCAGCTCTTTGAGCACCCGGAAAAACTCGACGAGGCCCAGTTGGCCTCGCTCAAGCAAGCGGTTAATGATTTTCCTTATTCAGGTGTTTTACAAGCTTTGTATATGAAGGCTTTGCAGCGCTCGGAAAGCTATTTGTTACCTGCGCAAATCAAACGGGCTGCGATTTCGGTGCCGGACCGTTCTCTGCTTAAGGAGTGGTACAACGCGGAATTGGTGACGAAAAAAGAAACGTCGGCCCCTAAGCCAATAACATTCGATGTAGGTGCCTTGGATGTAAAAAAGCCCAAGAAGCCTGAGGTTACGCCGCTCGAAGTGGTGGAAACAAAATTGGCTATGCCGGAAGAAGTTGCGGTTGAGGTGACCGAGCCTAAGAAGGAGGTTACAGTACAAGCGGAGCCGAAGCGAGATCCTAATGATATTTCCCACTTGCCTGAGATGGTTCAAAAGGCCATACTACGAAGTCGCAATTTACGAACGGAGGAACCGTTGGCACCTGCTAAAGAGGAGGTAGAAGTACAAGACGATGAGGTCGTTAAGGAATTGGATGAAAGTGCTTCTTCCCAAGAAAAACAGACCCTACCTGAAATAATACATGAGGTTGATGAGCCTTTTGAAGTTGACCTGGAACCCGCTCCATTGACGAATGAAGTGGTCAAGGCTGAGGTTCCGGAAGAACGCGAAATGCCTTTTAGTGGGAAGGCAACCTTCTTGGATTGGCTCAATGCTACGGAAGCTCCTGAAACCATCTCAAGAAGCACGAAAGGGACAGAAGAAGTTCATCTAAAGATTCAAGAGCCCGCGCACAAGCGTAAAGAAGTCGGGGAGATTATCGCTGAATTACCCAAATTTGAATCTTCCAGAAAAACAGCGACCATCAATGTCTTTTCCATGGTGGCGGACGAAAAAGGAAAGTTTGTAACCGAAACATTGGCAGAGATTTACCTTAATCAGGGACTATTATCGAAGGCAATTTCAGCCTATGAGGTATTAAGTTTGAAATACCCAGAAAAAAGTAGTTTCTTTGCCGACCGAATTAGAGATATCAAGAAACAACTGAAATAATGACCGCACTGTTCTCCGTTCTTATCGTAGTAGTATCAGTACTACTCATTTTGGTGATCCTCGTTCAAAATCCTAAAGGTGGAGGTTTGAGCTCAGCCTTTGGTGATTCTAGCCCACAGATGTTGGGTGGCGTTAAAAAGACCACTGACTTCCTGGACAAAGCAACATGGTCTTTGGTGATCGCTTTGTTCGCATTGGTGCTTGTAATGAACATGTTCAATACGAACGAGGTAGTAGCAGAAGATACGCTGTTGAACGAGCAAGTTGAAGGAGCTGTTCCGTTCCAACCAACAATGCCAGCAACTGAAATCCCAGCAGAAGAAACTGCGCCAGTAGGTGATATGCCTGAGAGCGTAGAAGAATAATCTTCTCGAGAATTTTTGACAAGCCCCCGCTCGGCCCTGCCGAGCGGGGGCTTCTTTTTGTGCCAAATTTTCGCTCGCGGATCGCTTGCGGTGACACTCTGACACCAATTCCCGTTTGGCATAAAATTTCTACTAAGCCTTCCGTCAAATTAAACAACTTAAAATCATGGCAGAATTAAACATCCGTCCATTGGCTGACAGAGTTATTGTGGAGCCTGCAGCCGCAGAAACAAAAACAGCATCGGGCATTATCATTCCAGATACTGCTCAAGAAAAACCTCAAAAAGGTAAAGTCGTGGCCGTTGGTCCTGGCAAGAAGGACGAGCCGATGACACTTTCAGTTGGAGATACCGTTTTGTACGGCAAGTACAGTGGCACCGAGTTTAAGTACGAAGGTGGCGACTACTTGATCATGCGCGAAGCGGATATTATGGCAATCATTTAATCCTAACTCAAAAGACAAACAGATATGGCAAAGCAAATCACTTTTGACGTAGAAGCACGCAACAGCTTGAAAGCTGGTGTTGATGCACTAGCCAACGCCGTAAAGGTAACTTTGGGTCCAAAAGGACGTAACGTAATTATTGAGAAGAGCTTCGGGGCACCTCATGTCACTAAAGACGGAGTGAGTGTAGCGAAAGAAATCGAACTCGAAGACAAGCTCCAAAACCTGGGAGCGCAAATGGTGAAGGAAGTCGCTTCGAAGACTGCAGATATCGCAGGGGACGGAACAACGACTGCCACCGTATTGGCACAGGCTATTTTTAACCACGGCTTGAAGAACGTTGCAGCTGGCGCGAACCCAATGGATCTCAAACGCGGTATCGATAAGGCTGTAACCGCCCTAATCGCCGAATTGAAAGCATTGAGTCAAGAGGTAGGCGATGATAACAGCAAGATTGAACAGGTCGCGACGATCTCTGCGAACAACGATAACACCATCGGTAAATTGATCGCTGAGGCTATGGCTAAAGTATCGAACGAAGGTGTCATCACGGTAGAGGAAGCAAAGGGTACTGAAACTTACGTTGATGTAGTGGAAGGAATGCAGTTCGATCGCGGATACTTGAGCCCTTACTTCACCACGAATACAGAGAAGATGGTTGCCGATTTAGAGAATCCGTTGATCCTCATTTACGACAAGAAAGTGAGCTCTATGAAGGAGTTGTTGCCAGTCCTTGAGCCTGCAGCACAGAGCGGCCGTCCACTCCTAATCATCGCAGAAGACGTGGATGGTGAAGCACTTGCAACGTTGGTGGTTAACCGCATCCGTGGTTCACTCAAGATTGCAGCGGTGAAGGCTCCAGGATTCGGTGATCGTCGTAAAGCGATGTTGGAAGATATCGCCATCTTGACTGGTGGTCAGGTGATCAGTGAAGAACGTGGTATGACTCTAGAAGGTGCGACCATCGAC
This sequence comes from Bacteroidota bacterium, assembly GCA_041164065.1. Classification (GTDB taxonomy): domain Bacteria; phylum Bacteroidota; class Bacteroidia; order Flavobacteriales; family Schleiferiaceae; genus UBA10364. Next base: position 75,376 of record JBEAQE010000029.1, read on the forward strand.
ATGTTGGGTACTGCAGAAAAGGTAAGTATCGACAAGGACAATACTGTTATTGTAAACGGTGCAGGTCAAGCTGATGCCATTGCCGGTCGTGTAGCACAGATCAAAGCCCAAATCGAAAACACAACATCAGATTACGACCGCGAGAAATTGCAAGAGCGCTTGGCTAAACTTGCTGGCGGTGTAGCTGTATTGTATGTTGGTGCGGCCTCTGAAGTAGAGATGAAAGAAAAGAAAGACCGTGTGGATGATGCCTTGGCAGCAACTAAAGCAGCTGTGGAAGAAGGTTTCGTTCCTGGTGGTGGCGTTGCACTTGTGCGCGTTGGGGCTGCTCTTGAAGACCTTAAAGGTGATAACGAGGATGAAACCACAGGTATTCAGATTGTCTACAAGGCAATCGAAGAGCCACTTCGTCAAATCGTTCACAACGCTGGTCTAGAAGGCTCTGTTGTCGTTAGTAAAGTGAAAGAAGGTAAAGGTGATTTCGGCTTTAACGCGAAGACCGATGTTTACCAAGGCATGTACGAAGCAGGGGTCATTGATCCAACCAAAGTAACTCGTGTTGCTTTGGAGAATGCAGCATCAGTCGCAGGATTGTTGCTTACTACTGAGGCGACCATCACGGAGATTCCTAAAGACGAACCTGCAATGCCAGCAGGTATGGGAGGCGGAATGGGTATGATGTAATACTCCATCCTCTTGTGAAAACCCAGACCACCTTGTCCCTTTGGGGCAGGGTGGTTTTTTATTTTATGGTGTCCGTTAAAGGGCGAAAGCCCGCAGGTATTTCTCTATGTATTCCTCCCGCCTACGATATTTGTACTGCATGATATACCTTGGATGTTCCAGCGCGACCAATTCCGGTGTGAACGCGTACTCTTGATTCAATTGCTGAAGGAATTTCAAATTCTTGCCTGTTCCAAAGACAACAATGCGCTCGTTGCGTCCCGCTAATGTGATCTGCTTTTGAATCTGTTGGAGAAGGTAGGGTGCTATTCGATTTGCGAAAGAAGTGCGGTCGTAGTAGTTGAAATTCACCCAATTCTCTTTTTTCCGTATGACGAAACCTAATGGGCAGACGGACCCGATAAAGAATTGGTTGTAAAAGGCCTCCGGTCCACCAAAGGCTTCAATGGCTTCATAGACAAAAACGCTGCTCGGCTCATGGGTTTCGAAAGGTTCGAAAGCAATACCGCAATTCCCCGTAAGCCGCTTTGTGTCTGTGAACGGGATTCCAGTTGCTCCTGCGCCTAATCGGCCTGGATTGATGCCCAAAATGAGGTTGCGTGGTTGTTGATCGCTATAATATTTGCGGTAAAAGGAGTCCAAGGCATCCTCTTGTGCGACGCTAGAACCCTCGAAGGGGTTCAGCACATCAAGGTCATCATCGAGGTACGCTCGGTCGAATTCAAGCCCCCGGTAAAATTGTAAGATTTGTTGTGCCTTGGACACTACTTGATGTTGAATTGGTTCATGGTAAGGCCAAGGCCAGCCAATCCAAAGCTTTGACACGCTTTCACACTGTGTTCAATAAGGCGTGGCAGATCGAGTTGCTCGTCCTTGTTCCACTCCCCGAGGACATAGTCCACTTGTCTTCCTTTGGAGAAGTTGTCGCCAATTCCGAATCGCAACCGTGGATAATCGGACCGACCCAATTTTGCCTGAATGTCTTTCAAACCATTATGTCCGGCATCCGAACCCTTTGCCCTGAGTCGTATGGAACCGAACGGCAAAGCCAGATCGTCCACGACCACCAAAACATTTTCGATAGGAATTTTTTCCACCTGCATCCAATGCCTCACCGCATTGCCGCTGAGGTTCATGAAAGTGGTCGGTTTGATTAACCTGAATATTTTGCCCTTGATTCGGGCTTCCGCAGTCATTGCGTAGCGCCCAGGTTCAAAAACAACATTGGACGCCTTCGCGAAGGCGTCCAATGTTAAAAAACCAATATTGTGTCGGGTATTCTCATACTCAGAACCAGGATTCCCTAGACCTACGATGAGGAATTTATTCATACCCTAAGTCAATGATTATTCAGCAGCTTCGTCAGCTTCTTCCTCATCATCATCAGCGTCCTTAACGGCACCACGAGCATTTTTGATGGTAACGATTACTGCAGTTGAAGCGTTTAGTACTTCAAAACCTTCAGCTTTTACGTCGCTAACACGGATGCTCTGACCGATACGCAAAGGAGAAATGTTCAATTCGATTGATTCCGGGAATTGTCCAGGAAGTGCACGAACTGAAAGTTTGCGTAGGATCATTTTCAACTTACCACCGTTCAATACACCACGTGATTGACCTTTCAATACTACTGGAATCTCCATAGTAGCAGGCTTACCATCAACCAACTGGATGAAGTCGATGTGCATCAACTTATCGTTTACCGGGTGGAACTGGATGTCTTGGATCACAGCGTCAACAGTTGTGTCGCCCACAGTGATTTTAGCAATTTTAGCTTCTGCAGTGTAAACCAACCCTTTGAACGCTAGTTCTGGGGCTGAGAAGTGGATAGGCGCTTCGCCACCGTATACTACACACGGTACGTTACCCGCCTTGCGCTCTGCTTGGGCGTACTTAGAACCAACATCGGTTCTCAATTGACCTTGAATTTCAACAGACTTCATTTGATCTAGTTTATTGAAGTATTACATTATAAAGTGTCCTGAAATACTCTCGTGATGGTGAACATTTTTCATCACCTCGGCAAACATTTCAGCAACGGAGATCACGCGGATCTTTGGGTTCTCTTTTTTCTGGGGAATAGTATCAGTGATGACCAATTCCTCCAAGGCACTACCCGCGATACGTTCGTGAGCAGGACCACTAAGAACGCCGTGAGTACAATAAGCACGTACTGACTTCGCTCCTTTTTCTTTCAACATTTCAGCAGCCTTCACTAGCGTACCACCAGTGTCAACCATATCGTCAACAAGGATAACATTCTTACCCTCTACTTCACCGATCACAGTCATCTTGTCGATTTCGTTGGCTTTTTTACGCTGCTTGTAGCAAATAACTACCTCAGCACCCAACTTCGATCCGTAGGCATGTGCGCGTTTCGCCCCACCCATATCAGGGGAAGCAATACACAAATCGCCCAAATTCATGCTTTCAATATCCTTGATGAACAAAGTTGAGCTAAACAAATGATCAACAGGAACTTCAAAGAAACCCTGGATTTGATCAGCGTGAAGATCCATGGTCATCACACGTGTAGCACCAGCTGCTGTCAACAAATTTGCTGCCAATTTTGCACCTATTGGAACACGCGGTTTGTCTTTGCGATCCATACGCGCCATACCGAAGTAAGGGATAACGGCAGTAACGTGTTTCGCAGAAGCACGCTTCGCTGCATCACACAACATTAAAAGTTCCATCAGATTATCTGCGGACGGGTTGGTGCTCTGGATTAGGAACACGCGTCCACCGCGTACGGTTTCTTCGAATGACGGAATGTATTCGCCATCGCTGAACTCAGTGATAATAACGTTTCCCATAGGAATTCCGTAGGCCTCTGCAATTTTATTAGCAAGAGTTAAGGAATTACGACCGGCAAAAATTTTCGCTTCTGGAAGCATCTGTGCTGTGTATCAGTGTTGTTAAATCCTCTTACGCATTGCCTAAGAGGGGTGCAAATGTAAGTAAAAGAACATTAAAACTGCGCTGATTTCTGGTATGGTTTAAAATTCTTTCATGAAATGTTAGGAGAATTCAAAAACGCACGTATTTTTGCCGTCCAATTCCACGAGAAGCCTGGGTGGCGGAATTGGTAGACGCGCTGGATTCAAAATCCAGTTCCCTCGGGAGTGCGGGTTCGATTCCCGCCCCAGGTACTAAAAGCCTCGCTCAATGAGCGAGGCTTTTTTGTTTCTACTTCACTTGTTCTGGGTAAGTTATTCCATGAGGTTTAGTGGGCCTTCTTCAAGGAAGTTTCTATTTTTACTTCGATGAAGAAAAACAGCGAAAAGCAATTCAAATACGATCAGGCCTATTTGCGCATGGCCACCGAATGGGCACAACTCAGTCATTGCGAGCGGCGTAAGGTCGGTGCTTTAATCGTGAAAGATCGTATGATCATATCTGATGGGTTTAATGGCACGCCAACAGGGTTTGAGAACCCTTGTGAGGATGAGGACAACTACACGAAGTGGTATGTCTTACATGCGGAAGCGAATGCCATCACCAAGGTTGCGAGCAGTACGGCCAGTGCTAAGGACGCAACGCTATACATCACAATGAGTCCGTGTAAAGAATGTAGTAAGCTTGTTTACCAAAGCGGGATTAAGCGCGTGGTCTATGTGCAGAAGTATAAGGACGATAGTGGTTTGAAGTTTTTAGAGAAGGCTGGCGTTGAAATTGAGCAAATGAGCATCGGCTAGTGAAGAAGACTACCGCCATATTGTGGATGACGGCTTTTACCATTTTTGGTATTTGGCTTGGATTGCAGTTCCGTGATCCTGGAACTACCCGTACGTCTAAGCTAGAGCAGTTTTTTAACTATTTAGAGACGGAGTATGTCGATACTTTAGATGTAAATGGGTTAGTGGAACGTGCCATGGAGGTGATTTTGGGGGAATTGGACCCGCATAGTACCTATATTCCGGCGGACGAAGGAGAGTTGATGGCCCAGCGAATGCAGGGTAACTTTCAAGGAATCGGGATAGAATTTATCGTCCACAAGGATACCCTTGTTGTTTTACGTGCCTTGCCAAAAGGCCCGGCGGATAAGGCTGGATTAGAAGGCGGTGATCGAATATTTTCTGTAGATGGAGATACGCTTGTCGGGCCTGAACGCTCCTCTAGTGAATTTACCGCTGCAATCAAGGGGGAGGCAGGTTCCGCCGTGCTGCTAGGAATCAAACGCTCGGGTGGTAGCGTGTTTTTTACTGAAGTAACCCGTGGCGTCATACCGGTTGAAAGTGTGAGTATCGCTCAAATGGACGGCAGCATTGGGTATGTGCGACTGGAGCGTTTCGCAGAAACAACGCATGAGGAGATCATTGCCGCTTTGGATCGATTATCTGAAAAAGGAATGCGCGCACTGATTTTGGATTTAAGAGATAATCCAGGTGGCTTTCTGCATGAAGCAACGGCTGTAGCCGATGAGTTTCTGGGAGATAGCATGGACATTGTCACGACAAAATACCGTGATGGTTCTACTTATACGGCCACCGCGCAAAGCGGGGAGCGATTTGAAGATTTACCCGTACACATTTTGATCAATGCGAATTCGGCCAGTGCTTCGGAGGTTCTAGCGGGTGCCTTACAGGATCACGACCGCGCAGTTGTGTATGGACAGACTTCCTTTGGAAAAGGGTTGGTTCAAGAAGATAAGATATTGAGCGATGGCTCTAAAGTTCGATTGACCGTTGCAAATTATTATACGCCTAGCGGCCGTTCTATTCAGCGTCCGTATGAGGGCGCGCTGACTCCCGGAGAGATGGAGGGGACAGTTTTCTACAGTGATGCTGGGCGTTTGCTACACAGTCAGGGCGGTATTGAGCCTGATGTGAATCTTCAAAACGATTCCACTCAAGGGTATTTTTGGGGATTCGGTTTTGGTACAATGGATGCCTTCGCCTTTGAAAAAGTAGATAGGGAACGCAGTTTTTTCAGCAGCTTCGAAGAAGAGGTATTCGTGCAGGACTTTGCCGTCAGCGATATGCTACTATTGGATTTTTTAAATTACGGAGGCTACGGTCTTGGGGTGGAAGATCTTAGCAGTGGTGACCAATTGGAATTGCGCCGTTATTTGAAAGCATTGATCGCCAAAAATATTTGGGGTTTTGAATCATATCAGCGCATTTTGCTCGAATCTGATTCTGTCTACCAACAGACAAAGCAGGCGGTCCTTCGGACAATTCAGTAGAAATATCACTCAAAAAAAAATCCCCCTGAAGTAAAACAACAGGGGGATTAGCTTTTAGCACCTGAAACAGGTGCTCATGATTTTAGTGCTCGTGACCTTCGTGGTCTTCGTGACCTTCTTCCATCACTTCTTCCATAGCAGTAGTGTCTGCAGCCTCTTCAACAGCCTCTTCAACTACTTCTTCGATTACTACTTCTTCAGTAACAGTTTCAGTTTCTTCTGCAGGAGCAGCACATGCACCGAAAGCCAAAGCTGCAGCTACGGTAGCAAAGATTGATAATTTTTTCATGACGAACTTTTTAATGGTTTTACGCAGCGAAAGTAATTTAAATTCAATTCCGTGATTCGCTTTGTTAAGAAAGTTTTTTCAATTGCGCACTCATGCTAACGTGTTGATTCACTAGGGTTTCGAGTTCCGTTGCAGGAATTCTAATCTGTTCCATGGTATGACGGAATCTTACGGTTACCGTATTGTCTTCCAAACTTTGGTGATCTACCGTGACACACAATGGAGTACCAATAGCATCTTGACGACGATAGCGCTTACCAATAGCATCTTTTTCATCGTATTGTACCATGTGGTCGAACTTCAAAGCGTCTACGATTTCACGGGCTTTTTCAGGAAGGCCATCTTTTTTCAGTAGCGGTAAAACAGCCACTTTGTAAGGGGCGAGGAAGAACGGTACGTTGAGCACGGTCCGCACGCTTCCGTCTTCCAGAGTCTCTTCTACGAGCGCCTTGGAGAGAACTGCAAGGAACATTCGGTCGAGGCCGATGGATGTTTCCACGACATAAGGCACATAATTTTCGCCCAATTCCGGATCGAAGTACTGCAATTTCTTGCCGCTAAACTCTTCGTGTTGGCTCAAATCAAAGTCTGTGCGGCTGTGAATACCTTCCAACTCTTTGAAGCCAAATGGGAACTGAAATTCAATATCTGCAGCGGCATTAGCGTAATGCGCTAGCTTCTCGTGGTCATGGAAACGGTAGTTTTCCGTTCCAAATCCTAGGCTGGCGTGCCATGCCATTCGACGCTCTTTCCAGGTATTGTACCACTCCATTTCGGAGCCAGGGCGCACAAAGAATTGCATTTCCATTTGTTCAAACTCGCGCATGCGGAAAATGAATTGGCGGGCAACGATTTCATTTCGGAAGGCTTTACCAATCTGGGCAATCCCAAATGGAATCTTCATTCGACCTGTTTTCTGTACGTTGAGGTAGTTCAAGAAAATCCCTTGAGCCGTTTCAGGGCGGAGGTATAGGGTGGTGGCACCTTCGGCAACAGAGCCCATCTGGGTGCCGAACATGAGGTTGAATTGGCGTACATCGGTCCAATTCATTGAACCACTTACCGGGCATTTGATCTCTTCATCGAGGATCAACTGCTTCACGTCATCAAGATTGTCAGACTCCATAGCTGCCACGAAGCGGTCCATGATGGCTTTCATTTTATCAGCGTAGCCAACAACTCGGCCGTTAGTGCTGATGAACTGATCGCGATCGAAGCTGTCGCCAAAGCGCTTCTGTGCCTTCGAAACCTCTTTTTCGATCTTTTGTCTGATTTTTTCGACGTGGTCTTCAATCAAAACATCGGCGCGATAACGTTTTTTACTGTCTTTGTTGTCGATAAGTGGATCGTTGAAAGCGTCCACGTGCCCAGAGGCTTTCCAAGTCGTGGGATGCATGAAGATTGCAGAATCAATTCCGACAATATTCTCGTTCATTTGAACCATCGCATTCCACCAGTACGCTTTAATGTTGTTCTTCAACAGGGCACCATTTTGGCCGTAATCATAAACTGCACTGAGGCCGTCGTAGATTTCACTACTCTGAAAAATGAACCCGTACTCTTTGGCGTGGGAAATGACGTTTTTGAATTGGTCGTCAGACATATATAAGTTGTTTTACTTCGTTTGAATCAATGGAATGAGGTTGGCGAAAAACAGTTTTACTGCAATGGCGAGCAAGATAACACCGAAAACCTTTCTCAAGATGCTCAATCCCCCATTGCCTAGCACGCGTTCAATGCGTTCAGTATTCTTTAACACGGCATAAACGACAATCATGTTTACCAGAATTGCGATTATGATGTTGATATTGTCAAACTCTGCACGAAGTGATACTAATGAGGTCATGGTACCTGCGCCCGCAATCATAGGAAAAGCGATTGGGACAATGGAAGCAGTATTCGGAGTTTCCTCTTTATATAGCGTAATTCCAAGAATCATTTCTAGTGCCAAGAAAAACAAGACAAAACTCCCCGCAATAGCAAAGCTTTGTACATCTACCCCCAAGAGCGCAAGGATTTGTTCGCCTACAAATAAGAAGAGGATCATTATTGCCCCAGCGACAAGTGTAGCTTTTTCACTTTGGACATGTCCTACTTTTTTTCTCAGGCTTACAATGATAGGAATACTACCAAGGATATCGATAACAGCAAAAAGAATAAGGAATGCGCTAAACGCATCATTGAGATTGAAGTTCATAGTTACACCTTTGCGGGCAAAATTACCACAATTGTTCTCTACGTCAGCAATACAAGGGCTAGCTTTGCACCATGATCGAGATTGATAACAAACTCTTAACCACAGACCTCTTTAAAAAAGAGTTCGTGTGTAATCTTAATGCCTGTAAAGGAGCGTGTTGTGTTCAAGGAAATGCAGGGGCTCCCGTGGATGAAGAGGAAGTAGCTGTTTTAGAGGCAATTTACCCAAGCGTTGCTCCGTATCTTACTGAAAAAGGGCGTCAATCCATTGAGAATCAAGGAACATCAGTCCAGGGGCATGGAGAAATGGAGACGCCGCTGATCGGCGGCGCAGAGTGTGCCTATACTATCTTTGATGAAGATGGTACGGCCAAGTGCGGTATCGAACAAGCATATAATGACGGTAAAGTTGATTTTAAAAAACCCATTAGCTGTCATCTATATCCTATCCGAATCGCGAAGTACACCGATTTTGAAGCACTTAACTACGACCGTTGGAGCATATGCAGTGATGCCTGTGCGCTTGGCGCTGAACTAAAGGTTCCAGTGTATCGTTTTTTAAAGGAGCCACTCATCCGAAAGTATGGTCCTGAGTTCTATGAAGAACTCGAAATTGTCGCTGGCGAATTGTCTAAATAGGGGTGGTTTATACCTTCTAGGGTAGGTGTTTTAATCCACCTAGTTTTCTGATTTCCCACTATTGCTAGGATTCTCATTTCTGGGGTTGTCAATAGGTTGTTAATAACTGCGGTAAAAACGATTTTGCCGTTCCTTGATATTCCTTTCGATCTTAACCAAGTTTGTAATGAGCGAAGTCTTCCTGTTTACACAGGAGCGCATCGTCCGCCGCCAAGTTAAAAGCTAAGTAATTGATAATCAGGATTTTGGGATTTTTTCTCAGGCCCTGAGAAAAAACAAAAAGTCCTATGGTACAGGAACCTATTCTTCAAGAAAACAAAAGCCGTTTTGTGATTTTTCCGATCCAACATGATGACATTTGGCAGTGGTACAAGAAGCAAGAGGCATCGTTTTGGACGGCCGAAGAAATTGATCTACACCAGGACGTGATGGACTGGAAAAATAAGCTCAATGACGACGAGCGTTATTTCCTTAAACACATCCTCGCGTTTTTTGCAGCCTCCGATGGCATTGTCAATGAAAACTTGGCAGAGAACTTCGTGAATGAAGTGCAGTATAGTGAAGCTAAATTCTTCTATGGTTTCCAAATCATGATGGAGAACATTCATAGCGAAATGTACTCTCTGCTCATTGATACTTTGGTCGACGACGACAAGGAGAAGGATGAACTGTTTAATGCTATTGAGCGTTTCCCTGCCATCAAGAAAAAGGCTGATTGGGCTTTGCGTTGGATTGAGAGTGATTCATTCGCGGAGCGTCTCATTGCTTTCGCAGCAGTAGAAGGTATTTTCTTTAGTGGGGCATTTTGTTCTATTTTCTGGATGAAGAAGCGCGGGCTCCTTCCAGGGCTGGCCACTTCAAATGAGTTTATCTCTCGCGATGAAGGCTTGCATCGCGATTTTGCTTGTCACCTGCACAATAATCACCTAGTGAATAAGGTGCCAGCAGAGCGTATAACCCAGATTATCACGGAAGCCTTGGATATTGAACGTGAGTTTATCACGGAGAGCCTTCCTGTTAACCTCATCGGTATGAACGCCAAACTCATGTCTGAATACCTTGAGTTTGTAACCGATCATTTGTTGGAAACATTGAATTGTGCTCCGGTGTACAATACGCCTAATCCTTTCGACTTTATGGACATGATTTCGTTGGAAGGTAAAACCAATTTCTTCGAGAAGCGCGTAAGCGAATACAAAAAGGCTGGTGTTGGCGAGGAGAAAACAGACGCGAGCTTCGATGATGCCTTCAGCTCAATGGATTTCTAAGAATAGGATTAAGTAATAGACAAAGAACAAAACTATGATGCGCGTAGTAAAAAGAGACGGACGGAAAGAGCCGGTAAAATTTGATAAAATCACCTCCAGAATCGAAAAGCTATGCTACGGTTTGAGTGAGTATGTAGACCCGGTTGCTGTTGCTAAGCGCGTTATCGATGGAATCTACGACGGGGTGACCACGTCGGAATTGGACAGCCTTGCAGCTGAAACGGCTGCATCCATGACTATTAAACATCCTGATTATGCCAATCTTGCTGCGCGCATCGCGGTAAGTAACTTGCATAAGAGTACCAAAAAGAGCTTTTCGGAAACTGTAAAGGATTTATATGAATACGTGAATCCAGAAACGGGTAAGCCTGCCCCACTCATTGCAGACGATGTCTATGAAATCATTCAAAACAATGCTGAATTTTTAGATTCACAGCTCATTTACGACCGTGATTTCTCTTATGACTTCTTCGGTTTCAAGACCCTAGAGCGCTCTTACTTGCTGCGCATGTATGGTAAAATTGTGGAGCGTCCCCAACATATGCTAATGCGTGTAAGTATCGGGATTCACAAGGACGATTTGCAAAGCGCGATTGAAACGTACGAGCTGATGAGCAAGAAGTACATGACGCACGCGACTCCTACCTTGTTCAACTCTGGTACGCCGAAGCCTCAGATGTCTTCATGTTTCTTGCTTACTATGAAAGATGATAGCATCGACGGTATTTACGATACGTTGAAACAGACTGCAAAAATTTCTCAAAGCGCGGGTGGTATCGGTCTGAGCATCCATAACATTCGTGCAACGGGATCATACATAGGCGGAACAAATGGAACTTCAAATGGTATTGTTCCAATGTTGCGCGTCTTCAACGATACCGCACGCTATGTTGATCAAGGTGGAGGTAAGCGTAAGGGCTCGTTTGCCATTTATGTTGAGCCATGGCATGCCGATATTTACGAGTTCTTGGATTTGAAAAAGAACCACGGTAAAGAGGAAATGCGCGCACGTGATTTGTTCTATGCTATGTGGATTCCAGACTTGTTCATGGAGCGCGTAGAAAAGAATGAAGATTGGACATTGATGTGTCCAAACGAGTGCCCAGGACTCTTCGACTGTCACGGACAAGAATTTGTTGATTTGTACACCAAATACGAGAGTGAAGGTCGTGGACGTCGCACTGTGAAGGCACGCGAGGTATGGGCGAAGATTGTCGAAAGCCAAATCGAAACCGGTACGCCGTACATGCTTTACAAGGATGCTGCGAACCTCAAATCGAACCAGCAAAACTTGGGTACCATCCGTTCATCTAACTTGTGTACTGAGATTCTAGAGTATACCTCTCCAGACGAGGTTGCAGTATGTAACCTTGCTTCGATTGCACTACCGATGTTCATCAACGAGAACAACGAGTTTGACCACCAGAAGTTGTACGAGGTGACCTATAAAGTGACTAAGAATTTGAACAAAGTCATTGACCGCAACTACTATCCAGTGGTGGAGGCACGCAACTCAAATATGCGTCACCGCCCAGTGGGTTTGGGGATTCAAGGATTGGCAGATACGTTTATCAAACTCCGTATGGCCTTTGATTCTGACGAAGCTAAAGCGTTGAACAAAGAGATTTTCGAGACCATGTACTTCGCTGCGGTGACCTCATCGAAAGATCAGGCCATTCAAGATGGTACCTACGAGTCTTACGAAGGTTCTCCTATATCAAAGGGCCAATTCCAGCATAACCTTTGGGGTGTAAAAGACGAAGAGCTTAGCGGTCGATGGGATTGGTCAGCACTTCGTGAAGAAGTTGCGAAGCATGGTGTTCGTAACTCTTTGTTAATGGCACCGATGCCAACGGCGTCAACGTCACAAATTTTGGGTAACAACGAATGTTTTGAGCCGTACACTTCTAACGTCTACACACGCCGTGTACTCTCCGGAGAATTCATCGTTGTGAACAAGCATCTCTTGCATGATTTGATTGAATTAGGCTTGTGGAATGAAGACATGAAAAACGCTTTGATGGCTTCGAATGGTTCCGTGCAACATATTGATGGGGTTCCGGAAAACTTGAAGGCTATTTATAAAACAGTTTGGGAAATCTCGCAACGCGATATTATCGACATGGCGGCAGATCGCGGTTTGTTCATCGATCAAAGTCAAAGTTTGAACCTGTTTGTTGAGGCGCCTAATATGGGTAAATTAACATCGATGCATTTCTATGCTTGGAAGAAGGGCTTGAAGACGGGTATGTATTACCTACGTTCTAAACCGGCTTCGTCTGCAATCAAATTCACGGTGAAGAAAAATGCATCAACCAATATGAGTCCTGGTGTTAGTGATAAGGCCACTTCTGAAAAGGTTGACGGATCGCCGGTAGCGTCGTCTCAACCCACAGCATCAGAAATAGAAGCACGTCACAAGGCACAGGCAAAGGCGATGGCAGAAATGAGCGAGGTGTCTAATGAAGACAAAATCGCTTGTTCTATCGACAATCCTGAAGGTTGTATTACGTGTGGATCGTAAATATTAAGCTGAGATCAAAAATCCCCGCCATTGGCGGGGATTTTTTTTGCCTTAATGTCTCGATTTGGATTAAATAATTATTTTATTGATTGTTTCGGGCTGGGTTTTTTGCGAATTTGAGATAAAAGTTTTAAATTAAATGCAAATAACGTAATTATGCCCGCTACTGCTACACATTCGAGAAGTCGTCGCCATGCGGCGAGTCGACCAAAAACAAAAGAAGAACGCATGAGCAAATCTCAGCTCTATGCGCAAATCGGTTTGGTTATTGCGATTATTGGCGCCATCACCGCTATGGCTTTTTTTGCCGTTTGATAAACTGCCAAGAACCGCTTGAACAAACTCTAACGTAACCTATCTTTGGGTTGCGAATGAAACGCCTATTTCAAATTTTTGGTGGAGGTTTAGGCTGGACCCTGGGAGGGCCCATTGGTGCTTTATTGGGGGTAGCCTTCGGCAATATGATGCACGACATCGTTGGAGGCGAGGCTACATCGAAAGGGCAGACCCGTGATCGAACTTTTTCTACACCGTCGGATTTCCACATTTCATTATTAGTCCTAGCTGCCCGCGTCATTAAAGCAGACGGAAAGGTCAGTCAAAGTGAATTGGATTTTGTGCGCCATCAGTTCGTGGCGATGTTCGGAAAAGAGAAGGCAAATGAAAGTTTTCAGCTCTTTAGAAAGATTGTAGATCAGAATATTCCTTTGACTAAGGTTTGCGAACAGATCAATGGTTTTACCAGTCATGCCACGAGGCTACAGCTGTTGCATTTCTTGTTTAAGCTCGGCTTAGCTGATGGACATTTACACGCACATGAACTCGAGGAGATCCAACGCATAGCACGTTATCTTCGAATAAACCCTTACGACTACCGTTCCATAGAGGCAATGTTCCATCAGAAAGACGATGTGAATTGGGCATATAAGGTCCTTGAAGTGGAATCAGGAGCCAGTGAGTCCGAAGTGAAGAAAGCGTATCGAAAGATGGCCATGAAGTACCATCCCGATAAATTGGTTGATGCTGGACCGGATGCACAGGCAGCTGCTAAGGAGACTTTCCTCAATGTGCAGAAGGCATACGAGGATATTTGTAAACGACAAGGCTGGAATTAGATGAGTAGTTTGGATCAAATCAAAGCCCCCATAGCCTCAGAAATGAAGGCGTTTGAGCCCAAGTTCCGTGCTCATCTCAGCTCTAAAGTTGCCTTGGTGGATCAGGTTATGCGCTTCGTGATTAAACGAAAGGGAAAGCAGTTGCGCCCTATTCTGGTGTTCTTGACGGCCAAGATTTTTGGCGAGACCACCGAGAGTACGTATCGAGGAGCCTCTCTGGTAGAAATGATGCACACCGCCACGTTGGTGCACGATGACGTGGTAGACGATAGTGATATGCGCAGGGGCTATTTTAGTATAAATGCCCTTTGGAAGAATAAGGTCGCAGTGCTCATTGGAGATTATATGCTTTCACGGGTTTTGTTGCTTGCCGTAGAGACTGGTGAACATCGATTGCTCGGACTTGTCAGTGGTGCCGTAAAGGCGATGAGTGAGGGAGAGCTGCTGCAGATAGAGAAAGCCCGGCGTTTGGATATAACGGAGGAGGTGTACTACCAAGTTATCGAACAAAAAACAGCTTCTTTGTTGGAGACCTGTTGTGCGGTGGGCGCAGCCAGTGTTGGAGCGAGTGACGAGGATATTGAGAAGGCTCGCGCCATGGGAAAGGAATTGGGTTTGGCCTTTCAGATTAAGGACGATTTATTCGATTTCGAACGTGTTAATCTAACAGGTAAGCCGGTCGGTATCGATATCAAAGAGCAGAAAATGACCTTGCCTTTGATAAAGGCTTTGATGGAGACGGACTCGAAACGGCGTAAGTATATCATAACCACCATCAAGCGTCATCACGATCGACCTAAGAAAGTCCGTGAGGTGGTGGATTTCGTTCGCAATAGCGGTGGAATAGATTACGCAAGAGGGAAAATGGAGACGCATTTATCGAATGCCAAATCCATTCTTTATACCTTCCCTAAAGGCGAGGCTCGAACTGCCATGGAGCAACTTATTAATTACATAGGTATCCGAAAGAAATAAACCACTAGCTTATGGAAGAGATTATTGGAATCCCACTGGAGGTCATTGAGAAAAATCTTTGGAATTGGGGCAAGCACATGCTTATTGCCCTGTTGATTTTTACCATCGGTATGCGCGTGGTGCGCGTGATGATGAGAGCCTTTATGAAGGCAATGGAGTTGCGTAAAATAGATGCTTCCCTGACAACCTTTTTACAGAGCTTGTTGAAGATTGCCCTTCAGGCAGTAGTGGTTATCGCTACCATCAACCAGCTAGGCGTGGCCACAACGAGTATTGTTGCCGTGCTTGGTGCTGCCGGTTTGGCTGTAGGTATGGCGCTAAGTGGTACGCTGCAAAATTTTGCAGGTGGCGCCATGATTTTAATGTTCAAGCCTTTTAAAGTTGGGGATTTTATCGAAGCCCAAGGGTATTCTGGGACCGTTAAAAGCATTCAGATATTTGTGACGGTACTGACCACACCAGATAATAAACAGATTGTATTGCCGAACGGTGGTTTGAGTAATGGATCTCTGGTGAACTTTAGTGCTCAGGACCGTCGTCGATTGGAATGGGTCTTTGGTATCGGTTATGGCGATGATCTTGATAAGGCGAAGAATATCATTAGAGGTATATTGGAAAATGATGAGCGCATCTTGAAAGATCCTGCGATTTTGGTGGAATTGAGCGAAATGGCCGATTCGTCGGTGAATATCATTACACGTGGCTGGGTGGCCTCTGGAGATTACTGGGATACCTTCTATGCGGTAAACACAGCGGTGTATAAGGCATTTAATGCGGAAGGTGTGAGTATTCCATTTCCGCAAATTGATGTACATTTACAGAAGTAATATTTCACTTTTACTCAGCTTGCAGGCCACCTTTCGGGGTGGCTTTTTTATGGAAGAACGTATCTTGCAATCATGGCGCGCATACCGAGAGAACTTATTGATCAAATTTTTACCACGGCACGAATCGAGGAGGTCATTGGTGAATTCGTTCAATTAAAAAAATCCGGGAGCAATCTTAAGGGGCTTAGTCCCTTTAATAACGAGAAGTCGCCGAGCTTCATGGTCAGTCCGGCAAAGCAAATCTTTAAGGATTTCTCTTCCGGTAAAGGGGGAAACGTGGTGACCTTCTTAATGGAATTGGAGCAGTTAAGTTATCCGGAGGCTCTGCGCTGGCTAGCTAATAAGTACAATATTGAGCTGCCAGAAGAACGGCCCATGACCCCGGAGGAAATTGAGGCAGGGAACCTTCGAGAGTCGGTCTTCTTAATTACTGACGTGGCCGCTAAATGGTTTAAAACGCAGTTGCACGAGACCCAGGAGGGAAAGGCCATTGGCTTGAGTTATTTCAAGGAGCGCGGCTTTACTGACGAGACCATGGAAACCTTCATGCTCGGTTATAGCCCTCGCAATGCTTCCGCCTTTGCCGAGTATGCTATCGATAAGAAGTATAGTGAAAAAGCACTTTTAGAGAGTGGAATAAGCATGCAAAACGAGCGCGGCTGGCTGGACCGATTCCGCGGTCGGGTGATGTTCCCTATTCATAGTATATCTGGGCGTGTATTGGGCTTTGGTGGTCGTGTGTTGGAAAAAAACGCGAAAGCTGCCAAATACCTTAACTCTCCTGAAAACCCCATCTATCATAAGAGTAATGTCCTCTACGGTTTGTACCAAGCAAAGCAAGAGATTGTAAAGTTGGACGAGGCTTATTTGGTGGAAGGGTATACCGATGTGATGAGCTTCCATCAGAATGGAGTGCGAAATGTGGTGAGCAGTTCCGGTACAGCCTTGACTGAGGGGCAGATTGGGATGCTTAACCGCTTCACTAAAAATATCACGCTTGTCTATGATGGTGATGCGGCGGGGATAAGAGCGAGTTTTCGAGGACTAGATTTGATGTTGGCCCAGGGAGTCAATGTGCGGGTAGTTCCTTTCCCGGAGGGGGAGGATCCGGATAGTTTCGCCCAAAGCCATTCTACCGAGGAGTTAAAGGCTTATTTGGCAGAACAGCGTCAGGATTTTATCAGCTATAAAACAGGTGTCTTACTCAAGGAGGTTGGAACGGATCCGCTTCGCCGCGCGGAGATGGTTCGTGACGTCGTTCAGAGTATCGCGAAGGTGCCTAATGCTATTGGCCAGGAGATCTTTATAAAGGAGGCTGCACGGATCATGGATCTCGATGCGAACACTTTGTTTGGAGAATTGGCTCGGGTGCAGGGCCAAGAAGCTCGGGTTGCAGCTAAGAAGCAAAGTGAAGCGCCCCCGATGGAGGTTTTACCAACGGAGGTTGATACGCCGGTCCGCCACAAGGGCTGGGACCAGGAGCGGGATTTGATTCATCTGATTGTTTCTAAAGGGGATGCGCCGATGATGGCGGAGGAATTGGACCCTGAGGAAGCAAGAGCGATTACCGTTGCGGAATGGATTGTAGATGAAATCGAAGAGGACGAGATTACCTTAAGCGATCCGCTCTTTCACGAGATGTACGAAATGTTAGTCGAGGAGGTTGATGGCGAGCACATTCCGAATCATACATGGTGGGTGCGTCAGGAGAACCCGAACATTGTAGCTGTGGTCACTGAAGCATTGACCGAAAAGTACAATTTGGCCAACTGGGAACGCAAGGAAATCTATTTGCCTAATGAGGTTCAAATGCTGATTGAACGTGTGAAGGAAACGGTGCTGCGCGTGAAATATATGTACGTCGAGCGCAAGTTGGATGATTTGCGCGAGGTGCTCAAAGCCGAGAATGTAGACTATGAGGCCTATATGAATGATTTCAAGCGTTGGAATGATGCGCGGGCAAAGTTGAGTGAACTGCTCAACCGTGCCGTTTAATATTCAATCCCCAATTTTTTCAAGAGTTCTACTTTTCGGTTTTCGAGCTGAGGTTCGATGAGTTCGATGTAGGGCAGTTTTAAGGCATCGAGATGTTTTTTATAGTGCTCATGCAATTCCGCTCTGCGATGCGCATCTACGCGCATACGATCGTCGGCAGCTTCGTTGGTGGGAGCGCAGAGAATATAGCGTCGTGGCCCGTTGAGCGGCCAAAGTTCGTTGCGGTCTTGGTTAAATTTGTCCAACGCCCAAATGGCCAAGGTGAGGGTGTCGGTGTCGAAGATTGTTGGTTTTAAAGGGTTGGTTTGGTAGTTGTGGGTTTCTTGAAGTTGGAATTGGCCACCGACGATGGCCTCGAAATGGTCGAGTGGAAAATCATGCATATCGATCGTTTCCGCATCGGCACATCGTTGATCGAGATAAGTGCGTGCGAATTCTGGAACTACCGTCCAGCCCGTTCGTTCTCCCAGCCATTGAGCCAGAGTCGTTTTATAGGTGCTTTCCGTGCCAGTAAAAACGAGGTGTTCCGTCATGCTTAGAGATCGATTTTATGCATAATAACTTGTTGGTCCAACCAATTCTCATAATCGTGCTGCGGGATGGGGTGCTCGTCCGCAAAGTCCTGCATGCTATGGCGAGAAAATTCTTGAAAACCCAATTTTTTCAATACCCGAACACTCGCGACATTACCGCTCAGTGCCCGGCCAACAATCCCTTTTATTTTGTTTTCGCGGGCCCATTGCAAGACCGCTTCTCCGGCTTCGGTGGCGATTCCCTTGTTCCATGAAGATTTGAAATAGCGAAAGCCGAGATCAACGCCCCATGGGTTCTGTTTTAGGCCGCACCAACCTAAAGGCTGGCCGGTTGTTCGATCTTCAACCATCCATCGGCCGAAACCATCCCGCTGATAATTTGGGTAGTTAAGGATGAGCAGTAATGCAGCTTGTGGACTGCTGAACCCCGTATCCCCGGTATAAAGAATCACTTCGGGATCCGCATTGAGTTCATAGAGCCAATTCCCGTCTTCCGGCACCCATTGACGTATGAGCAACCGTTCGGTCAGTAACGGAATCATCGGTGCACGATGCGTGGCCAAACACAAATACGTTCCTTCATCCTCATAACACTGTACCAGGCATTGTATGGGAGACAGTCGCTCTGAGCAGGTGGCGTAGATCCAAGCCATTCCCGAATACCACCCATTTGATTGACGCTCCAAAGAAATTACGTGCAGGTGGTCTATGAACTCCACGCCCCCATGGCCATAGAGCTTGAACAAACTTTCTTTAATGCCCCACAAGAACTGCAGACCACGCTGCGGGCCTAGGGCTTCGAGTAGTGATCGTTCGTCCTCTCGAACAAATTTGTGCTGGATTCGCAGAAGCTGTGGGCGTGTACTTTCTATATCGATGCCAACTTCGAGGTGGTCACTGTAGGTAGCAGCAGCTAGACCGCTTCCGTGGCTCATGCTGAGGTAACCGTGATGGAGGTGTGGCTTTTTACCTTGGTAGTGAAGCTCAGAAAGGCGTTCGAGTGCAGTTGCGCTTGCTAGTGCTTTCCGGGCAGCGAAAAATTCAACCTTTCGCGAAGGTGTGCGAAGGTTTTCTAGGCGGTGGAAATCTGCCTCGCTCAGGTGGTCAATGGGGAATTGGTCCGTCTCTTTAATCGGGGTGAGGGCGAGGCGCAATTCATTGAACAACAGATGTGGAGGCGGATTAAAAGCCATTGGTTAAAACAGTTTGTGGGCAAGTTGTGTTATGGTATCTTTGCACAAATTATCTATTCATGAGCGATACAAAGTACATCCCGTACAAAGTTAAAGATATGTCATTGGCCGAATGGGGCCGTCAAGAAATCAAATTGGCTGAGGCAGAAATGCCAGGTCTAATGAGTTTGCGTGAAGAATTCGGTGCGAGCAAGCCTTTGGCAGGTGCCCGCATTGCAGGTTGTTTGCACATGACCATTCAAACTGCGGTTTTGATTGAAACCTTGGTGGAATTGGGTGCCGATGTAACCTGGTCATCATGTAACATTTTCTCAACACAGGATCACGCTGCTGCGGCAATCGCGGCTGCAGGTATTCCAGTTTATGCTTGGAAGGGCATGAATGAGGAAGAGTTCAACTGGTGTATCGAGCAGACGCTCTTCTTCGGTGAAGACCGTCAGCCGCTGAACATGATCTTGGATGATGGTGGTGATTTGACGAACATGGTATTCGACGAGTACCCAGAGTTGGTAGCGGGCATCAAAGGATTGTCTGAAGAAACAACAACGGGTGTTCACCGCTTGTACGAGCGTGAAATCAATGGAACCCTTGTGTTGCCAGCGATCAACGTGAACGATTCTGTAACGAAGTCGAAGTTCGATAACAAGTACGGTTGTCAAGAATCAGCAGTAGATGCGATCCGTCGTGCAACCGACGTGATGATAGCAGGTAAAGTTGCTGTTGTAGCCGGTTACGGTGATGTGGGTAAGGGTACTGCAGCTTCTTTGCGTGGTGCTGGTGCTCGCGTAATCGTTACGGAGATTGACCCAATCTGTGCATTGCAAGCGGCTATGGACGGCTTCGAAGTGAAGCGCATGGAGAATGCAATCCCACGTGCACAAATCGTGGTAACAGCGACAGGAAACAAAGACATCATCCGCGAAGAGCACTTCAAGTTGATGAACGATAAGACCATCGTATGTAATATCGGCCACTTCGATAATGAGATCGATATGGCGTGGTTGAACAAAGCATACGGCAGCACGAAAGTGGTTATCAAGCCACAAGTTGATCTTTACAACGTAGAGGGAAATGAGATCATCGTATTGGCTGAGGGCCGTTTGGTGAACCTTGGTTGTGCGACTGGTCACCCATCGTTTGTAATGTCAAACAGCTTCACCAACCAGACGTTGGCTCAGATTGAGCTTTGGTTGCACAGCGATAAGTACGAGAACAAGGTGTACACGCTTCCTAAGCATTTGGATGAGAAAGTAGCTCGTCTACACTTGGAGAAGATCGGTGTGGAACTCGAGACACTTCGTAAAGATCAAGCGGATTACATCGGTGTTACCGTGGAGGGTCCGTTCAAGCCGGAGCATTACCGTTACTAGGAGTACACGACTATTTTCAGAGGAGCCGCTTCGTTTTGGAGCGGCTTTTCTTTTTCTAAGAACCAATTCTTTGGCGCTTGGCATGGTTTTTCCGAAATTGGACACATAACCCCGAACAACGATGAAACGCATTTTCACACTGTTTCTTATTCTCATTTCCGTTCTAAACACCAAAGCCCAACAGCTTGGTGACCTGGATATGGGAATCCTCGCGAGTTACCATACACTACTGACCGATCGACAAAACTTTGTGCTGGGTGAGGAGTATGAAATAGGGGGCTATCTCCTTGATGAGGACCATGGAGGATTAATCGCCATCACCACCTCCTATGTGCGCAATGGGGCTTTTCAGACAAATTATTTCTTACCACAGAATAACTACGCAATCGGCAAGTTTACCACTGCTAAGATAAAGGCCGGGCGCCTCTGGCAATTGAGCTATTTTGATGTACTATTAAGTACAGGGTTTGGATGGTTCAGTGGAGCCGAATATTCGGACAAGACGGGGGCCTATGGCCTCGTATTTCTCGACCCCGAAATTCCAGTAAATGCCTTCACTATTCCTTTCGCTTTAGATTTGCAATGGTATGGTTTCGACGGTAGCGTGAATTCCCTTGGGGTGAAGTACGAGCTCAACGGTTGGGGTAATTACCTTGGTGTTGGCTTCACCTATTTGCTCTAAAAAATGGGATCCCAGAGCCATAAGGCGATTTACCGCGGGATATTCATCGCCACTCACTTGTTAATGCAATTGGCATTTTGGGTGGACGAGGGCTACTATGACTTTCGTTGGATGCGTGAACCGGGCAATTGGATCGTTTATACCCTTTACAGTACTGTTGTATTCACCGTGCAAGCAGGATTTTATGCTCTTTTCTATGGTAAAGGTCAACCGATGTGGTGGAAGGGCGCTTTAGCCTTTACTGCTGGATACTTCATTGTCATCATGGGATTGTACCTAAGTTATCTGTGGATTTATTAGTATCTTTTGAATATGGAAATGATTCTAAAGAAGTATAAATCCTTGGTGCAGCAGATTATCCTGCCACAGGTTCTTTTAAGCCTGCCCATACAAGCTGTTTTTTGGTACGTGTTTGCTCCGTTATGGAAGCATCCTGGGGGCTTTATGCCCTTGCCTAATTTTATAGTGATTGTTTTGGCTGCCGCTGCTTTTGGCTCATTAATTCGCTACGCCTGGTACTGGCAATGGTCTGCTCGCATGATGAATATCGCGAGTGCCCTGAGTGCGGCACTATTAATCGTTTCAATGTCGAATCCGATAATTTAATAAACATTAAAAAGCCCGAAACACTGTTTCGGGCTTTTTAATTCGTTGAACCGGTGTGATTTAGCTTCCGCATGCTTCACACTCTGGGTTGTCAATGCTACAAGCTTTGGGCTGCTCTGCTTGCTCGAGCTCAGATACGAAGCTTGCGAAGCTGTCGTCCATGTCGAAATCGTTGTTCATGGTAAAAAAGGGTTTTTGTTTTAGACTCACTTCTAAACTACCCAATGATTTTTCTGATTCAACAAAAAAATCATTCGGTTATTAACAACTCCACAAATTGATTTTGTGGGAGTTAACGATTCAATTTTTAATAACTCGGTGCTCACCTTGGAACTTTCTTTGCAATGAATCTTCAAATTTGTACTTCAAGAACTTCGAAGATGAACCTCAGAACCCTACTTTATGCTTCAGCCATTTTATTGCTAAATACGGTGGTAAAAGCGCAACTCACTGATCGTCAGTTATATATAGCTGAGTATTCACAAATTGCTGTGGATGAGATGAATAGGTCTGGAATCCCAGCTTCCATTACGCTGGCCCAAGCGGTGTTGGAAAGCGGAAACGGCAAAAGTGAATTGGCCAGTAAATCAAACAATCATTTTGGAATCAAATGCCATTCGAATTGGGATGGAGGCAAGGTTTTTCACGATGATGATGAGAAAGGAGAATGCTTCCGCAAATACAATAAGGTGCGCCACAGTTATGAGGATCATTCGGATTTTTTAGTGCGTGGGTCGCGCTATGCCTTTTTGTTTGATTTGGAGCCCGATGATTACAAGGGGTGGGCCAAAGGTTTAAAACAAGCCGGCTACGCAACGGCACCCGATTATGCGGATCGATTGATTCGGATTATTGAAGAAGAACAACTCTACCGTTTTGATCGTGGCGGGGCAGCTATTGCAGTGGCTGATAATGATACTTTAGGAGGTGCTGTTCAAAATGGACCTACATTGAATCGGCGAGGTAAGGTGGTGACGAATCCGCGAGCAAAATACATCATCCATAGAGTTATCGAACCGAAAAAGGAAAGTCCCTATGTGGTATTAAAAGAAGGGGAAAGTATCGAAGCAGTTGCAGATTCATTGGGCTTGCCTTTGAAGGCCTTGTTGGCATTTAACGATGCGGGCTGGGATAGAGCTTTCCGTCCAGGTGCCAAGGTCTACGTGGATTATAAGCGCAATCGAGGTACTTCAGAATTTGAACTACTGCGAGCCGGTGAGGATTTGTTTGCCTTCAGTCAGCGCGTTGGCGTCAAGCTTGAAAAGATCTTTGAGATCAATGAATACAGGGTGGGGCATGTCCCTTTAGCCGGTGAAAAGATTTATTTGCACAAGAGGGCATTTAGGAAGGCCCATCTTTAAAGTGTCGTTGGACGCTCTTGGAGTTGGGGCTAATTCCAAATCCTGTTGTAGATTTGTCTCATCTCAAGGGGTGCCCAGAAAGTCAAATGACCTGCGGGCTGAGATTATACCCATAGAACCTGGGCGGGTAATGCCGCCAAGGAAATGAAAAGCAATGAATGTGTAACCTCACGTCGTTGCCCCTACGCGTGGCTTAAAAGCCAATCTTATGAAAAAGTCAGCTATTGCTGCAATGATTTTGTCCACAACTCTTGGTTGGGCACAGTCAAAAACGTCGAACGACACCGCTTATGTGCAGATTATTCCGCTGCCGGCTGTGGAGCTTGACGAAGTTCAAATTCTCGGGACTTGGGCCTCAAAAAACCAGCCCATTGCCCAAATAAACCTTGCTGAAAAAGATGTGGAGAGCATCAATACCGGCCGTGATTTGCCCTATGTATTGCAAGATGTAGCGGGGGTCGTTTCCTTTTCCGACGCCGGTAATGGAGTGGGTTATACCAACATGCGCGTGCGCGGTTCAGATATTACTCGCATCAACGTAACGGTGAACGGCATACCGATGAACGATGCCGAAAGTCATAGTGTTTTTTGGGTGAATACGCCGGATCTCATGTCTTCTACCAATGCCTTGCAGTTGCAAAAAGGAGTGGGCTCGTCAAGTAATGGATCAGGTGCTTTTGGGGCGACCTTGGGAATGAGCACCTTGGGTGCAGGCCAGAAAGGAGGCCGTGTGACCATCGGTGGAGGTTCCTACAACACTCAGCGCTTTACGGCACAGGCTTCTACGGGCTTATCAAAGGACGGTTTCTGGATGAACACCCGATTGAGCCGCATCACTTCGGACGGCTATGTGGACCGTGCGAGCAGTGACCTGAACAGTTACTACCTCAGTGGAGGTTTTAGTGGCGGCGGTCACTTTGTGGAATTGGTCCGGTTCGGTGGGGGTGAACGCACCTACCAAGCTTGGTGGGGTATAGATTCTACAACCATGTACGGCGGTGCTTGGCCTGCTGCTCCAACCACAAATTATGCAGGTGCCTTATACGATGATGCATGGAATGTTATCGGTACCTACAATGATCAGGTGGATAATTATAGCCAGGAGCACACCCAGTTACACTATCGCTTCTACAACCTCTTTGGAGGCACCTTTGCTGCGGCGCTTCACCACACGGGTGGTGCGGGCTATTATGAGGAATACAATCAAGGTTACGATTTTGCAGATTTTGGTCTGCCTGCCTATATCAGCGGTTTGGATACCGTGGCCTATGGCGATGTGGTGAGCCGCAAGTGGTTGGATAATGATTTCTATGGGGCCACGGCTTCGTGGGTCAGAGAGAACGACGGCACGCAATGGGTCCTAGGAGGCGGAGCACATCGTTATGACGGTGACCACTTTGGTAAAGTAATCTGGGCGAATCATCCGGATGTGAGTGCGATCGACAATGAGTATTACCGCGGAATTGGTCAAAAAGACGATGCCAATGTTTATGGGAAGTGGACACGCAGCCAAAATAATGTGCTCTTCTACGCCGATGCGCAATACCGTTACGTGAACCACGATGCCGAGGGCGGAAGTGCTTCTGGGGAAGCCAATTTCAACCGCACCTTCCATTTCTTCAACCCGAAGGCGGGACTGACCTACGATTTGCCGAAGGACCAAATCCTTGGTGCCTATGTGGGAATGAGTCACCGCGAACCGAACCGCACAGACCTGCAGTACGCCGCAGATCCTTTTGCCATCAAGGCAGAGCGCATGTTGGATGTGGAACTCACCTACAAAGGACAGCATGAATCATTGCGCTGGGACCTCAATGCCTACCACCAGCAGTACCAGAACCAGCTCGTCCTAACGGGTGAGATCGATAACCAAGGTTATGCCATCCGTAAGAATGTTGGGAACAGCTTCCGTCGCGGCCTAGAGGGTGCCTTCACCTTCAACCTCACTGAAGCGTTGGAGGCATCAGCAAACGTCGCTTTGAGCCAAAACATCAATCAGGATTTCATCAGCCACACGGGCTCCAGCGCGCGCAACACAACCATTGCATTCTCCCCAGCAATGCTCGCCGGTGGACGCCTCACCTATGCGCAAAAAGGCATCGAAGCGTCTCTCTGGAACCAATTCGTTTCCAAGCAGTACATAAGCAACGAAGGCCTCGAGGCACACACCCTGCCCTCGTACCACATCGCAAATGCACGCCTAGGGTACACCTTTGAATACGACCACACCAACACGGTACAACTCTTCTTCGAAGCGCGCAACCTGGCCAATACCTCCTACGCAGCGAACGGTTACATGTGGGGTGCGACGCCATACTACTACGCACAAGCGACCCGCAACTACATGTTCGGACTGACCTTCATGTTCTAACGGCAGAGATGCTTTAAAAAGGCCCTTTTGGGCGCAAAAAAGAACCCCCACCCGGCGGAGCCGGGTGGGGGTTCTACATTGTAGTCATATGAAAACCTACCAACTACCAGAAGCACCGCCGCCCCCGAAGGATCCACCTCCGAAGCCTCCGAAACCGCCTCCACCGAAGCCGCCGCTGCCACCAAATCCACCGCCACGGTGTCCGCCGCCCATGGTATAGCCGCTGCCAAAGCCCCACCAGAAGGGGCCCATGCC
>JBEAQE010000030.1:0-58536 GCA_041164065.1 Bacteroidota bacterium
CACACGATAATACTTTTGCGTGGAATACTGTGCCCGATGCAGGGTTGCTTATCATCGATATGGACAGCGTAAATGCGAGTTCACCGAGGTATAAAAATTGGAATGCAATTATCCCTTTGGCCGGTGGTGGTCAAGATACTCTTCGCACGGCCCATAACCTTTGGATCGATGAGAATGGGTGGTGCTATGTTTTTGGAGCCAATGTTGCTAACGGTGGAGCGTTGATCTTTGACTTAAGTCTTGACCCTTGGAACCCTATATATCTTGGGATGTATAACGACTATTACCTGCACGATGGAATGGCGCGTGGAGACACCTTATGGGGTTCTGCTGTTTATGCTGGGCGTTTTGTAGTTGTAGATGTGAGTCTGCCTGATTCAACCGTTTCACTGGGATCGAAGGGAACACCTGGAAGTGTCACGCACAATACCTGGGTTAGCGATAATAACCAAGTGCTTTTCGCTACAGACGAGATAGGGGCAGCTTATTTGACGGCCTATGATGTTTCAGACATGGCGAACATTACGGAGTTGGATCGTTTGCAGACCTCATTGGGAACTGGGGTTATACCACATAATGCTCATGTCTATGGGCAATATGTCGTGACTTCATACTATACGGCGGGTGTTCAGATTGTGGACGCTAAATACCCTGAGTTGCTCGTTGAGGTGGGTTACTACGATACATCGCCTTATGCCAACGGGGGTTTTTACGGGAATTGGGGAGCATATCCCTATTTTGAAAATGGTTTGTTGGTATGCTCGGACATCGAGGAGGGCTTGTTCGTATTGGATCCTAACTATGTTGAGGCCTCTAGAGTACATGTTGTGGTTTACGATAGCCTGACAAAGGCACCTTTGGGCAATACCAATCTTTCTTTTACCACCAGCGCTATTCAAGGACTAACAGATATTGATGGATTAGCCAACCTAGGTACCCACCTTGGTGGCGTTGATACATTGACGGTGACTAAGAGTGGTTATGCGCCAATGACTGTGTCATATTCTTGGCTGAACGGAGAGTTTGATACACTCAAGGTTGCAATGATTGATACAACGGTGTTTGCGGTTGATGAGAAGCAGATGCTAAGGAATTGGGTGGTGTACCCGAATCCAATAGGCTTAGATGTATATATCCAAGAAATGCACCAAGGTACCTTTGTACTCTATGATATGCATGGTCGAAAAATCGAGCAAGGTGATGTTGTCGAAGGACATATACGGTTGCGCAAGCAATATGTCGACGGACAATACTTATTGTACTTGAAAAGCGAGCTCGGGGTTCACACGGAACCCGTCATAATCGCCGCACCTTAGAAGTTTGTGGTATAGCCACGCTCGTTATACCAGTCCTCGATGATTTGGACCACCTCGTCAGGGGTATCCACAAGATGTAACAAGTCGGTATCCTCGGGTGAAATTTTCCCTGTTCGTTTCAGCGTGTTTTCAACCCAGTCTTTCAAGCCTGCCCAGTAGTCAGTTCCTACTAGAATCAAAGGGAATTGGTCAATTTTCCCCGTTTGAATGAGTGTTACCGCTTCGAAAAGTTCATCTAATGTTCCAAAGCCGCCGGGCATGACGACAAAAGCCTGGCTGTATTTGACGAACATTACTTTACGAGCAAAGAAATAGTCGAATTGAAGGTTTTTATCGGAGTCGATAAAAGGATTACTGCTTTGTTCGAAAGGCAAGTCGATATTAAGCCCTACAGAAGGGCCTCCGCCTTTCTGTGCTCCTCTGTTGGCTGCTTCCATAATTCCAGGGCCACCACCGGTTATTATACCGAACCCTTTGCGGGCTAAACGTTCGGCAATCTCTTCGGCCTCTTTGAGGTAAGCCATTTCGCAGGTATTGCGAGCTGATCCGAAGATGCTTACAGAGGGGCCAATGCGGCTGAGGTGTTCGTATCCGTGCACAAATTCAGCCATGACTTTGAAGAGTCCCCAGCTATTATCACTCTGAATTTCAGTCCAGGACTTTCTCGGTACGCTGTTCATATAGGTTGGAATTAGGTTATAGTTCCAATTTAAGGAATTGGCCCGTAATACTCTCCTCAACCTTGATGATATCTTCAGGAGTTCCAAAGGCAACCATGTTTCCACCGCCTGAGCCGCCTTCCGGACCCATGTCGACGATATGGTCTGCTTGTTTGATAACGTCCATATTGTGTTCGATTACAACGACAGTATTTCCGTGGTCCACCAATCGCTGAATAACCTCCATCAATACCTTAACATCTTCAAAGTGAAGCCCTGTAGTGGGCTCGTCCAAGATATACAGGGTATTTCCAGTTTCCTTTTTACTCAGCTCCGTGGCCAATTTTACGCGCTGCGCTTCGCCACCGCTCAAAGTCGTGGAAGGTTGACCGAGTCGAATATAGCCCAAGCCTACATCCTGCAACGTTTGTAGTTTCTGATTGATTTTCGGAACATGTTCAAAGAATGGAACGGCATCTTCGATACTCATGTCGAGGACATCAGAAATACTTTTGCCTTTGTAGCGTACCTCTAACGTTTCACGATTGAATCGTTTGCCTTGACAGGTCTCGCAATGGACGTATACGTCCGGTAAAAAGTTCATTTCGATGGTTTTCAATCCGGCACCCTCACACGTTTCACAACGTCCACCTTTTACATTGAATGAGAATCTTCCTGGTTTGTATCCACGTACTTTACTCTCAGGTAGGTTCGCGAACAGTGATCGTATCTCGCTCCAAACTCCGGTGTATGTTGCCGGGTTCGATCGAGGCGTGCGCCCAATAGGACTTTGGTCGATATCGATTATTTTATCAATATTTTCCACTCCCTCGATTGATGTATAGGGCTGTGGTTTTGCCACCGCACGGTAAATCAGGTTATTGAGAATTGGGTAGAGGGTGCCATTGATTAATGTAGACTTTCCGCTACCGCTTACCCCTGTAACACAGGTTAAAACGCCTAATGGGATTTGGAGATCGACATTTTGGAGGTTGTTTCCTGAAGCCCCTTTCAAGACGATACAATCGGTCCATGCTCTACGTTGGTCAGGAACGGGGATTTCTCGCTGACCGTTAAGGTATTGCGCAGTGATACTGTTGGAGTTGCGAATGTCCTCTATTGTACCTTGGGCTACTACGCTTCCCCCATGAATTCCGGCTTTCGGTCCGATATCAAGGACCCAGTCAGCTGTTTCAATCATGTCTTTGTCGTGTTCCACAACCAAGACACTGTTGCCTATGTCGCGCAGGGCGCGAAGTGAATCAATAAGCCTTGCGTTATCACGTTGATGCAGCCCTATTGAAGGCTCGTCTAAAATATACAATACATTGACTAGCTGGGATCCTATCTGCGTGGCCAGGCGGATGCGTTGCGCTTCACCACCGCTCAAACTTCGCGCAGTTCGATTAAGGTTGAGGTAGCCTAGTCCGACATTGAGTAAGAATGCCGTTCGCGCTTTAAGCTCTTTGACGACTTCTTCAGCAATAAGCCATTCTTTTGGACTCAAAGACGCTTCCAATGAATGTACCCATTGATTGAAATCGAGCAAACTCATTGTGCTCACTTCTGAAATGCTCTGTCCTGCAACCTTGAAGAATAAGCTTTCCTTTTTCAGACGAGCCCCCTCACATGCTGAGCAGGTGGTGTTATCCATAAAATCATCTGCCCAGCGTTGAATCGATCGACTTTTCGCGTCATTGCTTTGGCTCTCAATGAAATTTAGAACACCTTCAAAGTTGAGTTTGTATTCCCGAACGACACCGATGTTTTTGTGATCTACCGTAATGACCTTATTCGCCCCGTTCATAATAATATCCATGGCTTCCTCCGGGATATCTTGGATTGGGGTGTCAAGGGTGAAATTGTATTTCAGAGCGATAATTTCTAATTGGCCGAAGATCCAATTCTTCTTGTACTCACCGATAGGCTTGATACCACCGTGCCGGATACTTTTGAGGGGATCTGGAATTACCTTGTTGCGATTGATCACCTTCACCGTTCCTAAGCCGTCACAGGCCGGACATGCCCCTTTTGGAGAGTTAAAACTAAAGGTATTGGGCTCAGGTTCTTGGTAAGCTATACCCGAGGTAGGACACATGAGTTGGCGTGAGAAGTAGGCCAATTCCTGTGAATCGAGATCAATAACGGCAATAGTACCCTGTCCGTGGCTCATGGCCGTTTCTACACTCTGTGAAATACGTTTTTCACTGGTAGCGGCCACCCGAATGCGGTCGATGACGATTTCTATATCGTGGGTTTTATATCGATCCAGGCGGAATCCACTGTGAAGTTCCACAATTTCTCCGTTAACGCGAGCGCGAACAAAACCCATTCGAATGATTTGTTCGAAGAGTTCACGGTAGTGCCCTTTGCGAGCGCGGACTACGGGGGCCAATACGGCCACACGCTTATTCATGAAGCGTTCTGAGATGAGCTCGACGATTTGACTATCAGAGTAACTGATCATCTTCTCGCCACTTACATAGCTGTAGGCCGTGGAGGCACGGGCAAAGAGCAGTCGCAAGAAATCGCTTAGTTCTGTTACGGTACCAACGGTTGATCGTGGGTTGCGCGAGGTGGTTTTTTGCTCGATGGAGATGACGGGGCTTAGACCTTCGATTTTATCGACGTCGGGGCGGTCCATGTTACCAAGGAATTGGCGCGCATAGGCACTAAAGGTCTCCATATAACGTCTTTGACCTTCCGCATAAATGGTATTGAAGGCAAGGGAGCTCTTTCCAGAACCGCTGAGACCGGTGATAACAACCAATGAATTCCGAGGAATACTAACATCTATGTTTCTGAGGTTGTGCGATCGTGCACCAAAGACCTCTAATCGTTCTTCTCTCATTACTTTTTTGGAACCCAGACGGCGTATGTTTTGTTCGCTTCACCCATCAAATGGTCGTCTCTTATCCAAGGATTGTAGGTACGCAATGAATTGTAGGTCGTACCATGTTCGAGTGCCCAATTAATCCAGTTCTCTACATTTCCTGTGACTTCCACCGTGTCAAATTCAGGGAATCGATAGCCATACTGATTGTCAAAAACGTACCCGAAGGCGTTCAGGTTCTCATGAATGTGTTTGACGGCAGCGATGCGGTATACATAGCGCGAAGTTTCGCTATTAAGCAATAAGTCGTAGTAGCTATCTACCTTTTGTTCTGTTAAGCGACGCTCTGTTCCTGACATCCCCATGTTGTAGGATGCTGCGGCAAGGGTCCAGCTGCCCAAACGTTCATGGGCTTCTAACAAATATTGACAGGCTACTTCTGTACTTTTTACAATGTGGTAGCGTTCGTCGATTTCATTGTCAATTTCCAATCCTTTTTCCGTTCCTGTGGTCTTCATGATCTGCCAGTATCCTGCAGCGCCAGCAGGGCTTACGATGTTCTGAAGGCCACTTTCAATCAGTGCCAGGTATTTGAAATCGTCAGGAACACCATGCGCTTGAAGAATAGGCTCAATGATGGGAAAGAATTTGGCACTTCGTTTTAGCATGAGCAGGTTGTTGCTCTGCCAATAGGTATTGATCAAAATTTCACGATCCAATTTTTCCTGAACATCCAGACGTTCCAAAGGTATTGACTCGCCAGCGAAGCTCAACGATTGTGGGATAGTGAAAGGTTTTACCGTGCTGGGTCGCACCTCGTTCGGCGACGGAACATCGGTATTTGCTGAAATCAGGAATGTTGCAGCGGTTAATGCAGCGCCAATAAAGAGGACTAGGGAAGTTTTATTTAGGATCATAGACAAAGGGCGAATCGAATCTTACAAATGTAGGCCCTTGCTTGTCTTTATCACTCAATTTTGGAGATTTTACCAACCAATCGATGTTCAAATCTGCGTCGTTCCAAAGGAGACTTCCTTCATGCTCTGGGCTATAGTTATCAGTGCATTTGTAAAGGAAAACGGTATCGTCTTCGAGCGTGGCAAAGCCATGCGCGAAACCCGGAGGAATCCAAAGCATCTTTTTATTCTCGCCGCTCAACTCAATACTGAAGTGTTCCCCATAGGTAGGTGAACCTTTGCGGATGTCCACCGCGATATCTAAAACACGACCTTTTTGCACTCGAACCAATTTTCCTTGGGCCTTCGGTGGTTTCTGATAATGCAGCCCTCGTACTACGCCAGCGCTCGAAAAGCTCTCATTGTCTTGAACAAAATCAGCTTCAATACCGGCATTTTTGAAATGTTCTTCACTGTAGCTTTCAAAAAAGTAACCGCGATGGTCCCCGAAAACACGGGGCTCAATGACAAACAAATCGGGTATGGGAGTGGGAATAAATTTCATGCGCTAAAAATAAGCACATCATAAGACTATAGTACCGAATCCACCTTTTCTTTCAATAGCGCGGATATTTCCTTTCCGTGGGATAGAAAGCTAAGATGTGTTGCACCCTCGAGAACGTAATGTGGCTGCGGAATATTACTTTCAGGAAATACCAAATCGGCACTACCACCAATACTAATAACTTCACATTTTGGAGTGGGGGCATCCCATTGTAATACAGCCTCGAGGACCCAATGGTAATACTCCGGTGGGAATTGTTCCATCATTTCGAGAACCAATTCAAAATTGCGGCTGCCCTCGGTATTCAACCTCGCCATGAAGAATATCAATCTGCGAATACTCTCGTCCGGGGTCCAATTCAATACTCCCATTGCTGCTAATCGTCGGTATTGTGCTCGAAGTGGTACGCTGTAGTGCAATGAATTCAACAATACTACCTTCTTAACCTCGTGACGTGAAGCCCAATCTTGCGCGACAATCCCACCTAGGCTATAACCGAAAATAAGATCATCTTTACTGATGGGGTGATGGCTCAGTAAACGTTCGCTGTAGGAGGCAATGCTTTCCTTTTCCTCCGGCATGATCCACTCTAAATAGGTGGCATCCCATGGGAATTGGATAGATTTAAATATTCTGGAATCGGCCCCCATTCCTGGAAGAACCCAAACTCGATTTTTACGCATTGCCGAGGTAGTTGTTCACTACACTAAAAACGGCTTCAAATGCATTTTTGTTCGTAGCAACCAAACTTTTTGATTGTATAGGGGCTTCTCCGCCGTTAAAGTCACAAACCACACCTCCAGCTTCGAGAACCAAAAGGATTCCTGCTGCAACGTCCCAGGGGCTCAAGCCGTATTCAAAATAACCGTCAAATCTGCCGCAGGCCGTGTAGGCGAGGTCAACTGCAGCCGTCCCAATACGTCTGATTCCTCGCGTTCTTGGGTAGAAGTGCTCCAAAGTGTCTTGAAATCCTTGGACGTTTGAAAAGTCGTAGTATGGAAACCCCGTCGCAAGTAGGGTGTGAGCGAGATCGCTAGTAGGGGAGACGGCTATGGTATTGCCGTTCAGACGTGCTCCACCACCTTTATAAGCAGCAAAACATTCGTCCATTCCTACTTCGTAAACCACTCCAATGACAGGTTCGTTACCCTTCATTAGTGCGATGCTCACCGAATATATCGGAAGGCCATGCATGAAGTTAGTGGTCCCGTCCAGTGGGTCAATAACCCAGTAGTATTCTTTGTTTTGATCTTGTATTGTGGTTCCTTCTTCGGTGAGGAATCCCGCCTCTGGAAGCAGTGCTCCAAGACGTTTGACCAATAATTTTTCAGTGTTGATGTCCACATAGCTAACGAGGGCATTCAGACTTTTTATTTCGATGCGGTCGCTGCTGAAATTTTGTTGTTGGATGCGCAAAAGGGCACCAGCCTCGCGGGCGATACTTTCGGTTTCGTGGCAAATTTGAGCCAGTGAAATCATAATTTACGAGCCGTGTATTTTAAATGTATGTTCTTGCACACGCTTTGCATGTTGCCCTCATCTTTATTCGTGTCTCCGTAAAGCAGGTGTACCATTTTATGATGCTCTGAACTATAGGCAATACTTCCCAGAAACAATCCCTCTCGGATTTTGAACAATTCTGCGTCCGTGATGTAACTCTCTTTGATGTTTTCCTGTCGGAAAGCGTTCCAGAAGCCAATAAATTCATCCTCCTCGGATAGCGGCTTATATTCTAGAAAAATTTGTGGCATTGTTGTTGGCGGATTTAGGTATTACTAAGATAACTATTCCGTCCTCGCCAATGCCTTCAAGTTGATAGTATTTTGTCTTATTTGCCAATTCCGGGTTCCAAGGTGTCTTCACGCGAACATAATTATCCGTGTATCCGTAGATATATCCCGCCTTGTTTTCGGCTTCGAACAACACCGGTCGGGTGGTGCCCAACTGGCTCTCGTAGAAGGCGTGCTTTTTCTTTTCGCTTAGAATTCGCAACATTTTGTTGCGGCGTTTGCGCTCGGGAATTGGCACCACATCTTTCATCTCATTGGCAGGAGTGTTCTGGCGTTCACTGTAGGTGAAAACGTGCAAATACCCAATAGGCAGGCTGTTAATGAAGTTATAGGTCTCCAAAAAGCGCTCCTGGGTTTCTCCGGGGAACCCAACGATGACATCGACCCCGATACAAGCATCCGGCATGGCCGTAATGATTGCCTCCACACGCTGACGATATAGGGCCGTCATGTAGCGGCGCTTCATAAGCTTGAGTATATCGTCACAACCGCTCTGCAGAGGTAGGTGGAAATGGGGCACAAACTTCTCACTCTGGGCAGTGAATTCAATAATTTCGTTTTTCAGCAGGTTTGGTTCGATAGAACTGATACGCAATCGGTCTAAACCGTCCACTGCATCGAGTGCCTGGACCAATTCCAAAAAGGTATTCTCATGTTTTTTGTTCCCGAACTCCCCCTTGCCGTAATCGCCAACATTCACCCCCGTAAGTACGATTTCCGGAATCCCTTGTTCTGCTATTTCTTTGGCATTCTTCAGGACATTTTCTAACGTATCGGAACGTGAGATACCCCGGGCGAGGGGAATAGTGCAGTAGGTACACTTGTAATCACAACCATCTTGAACTTTAAGGAAAGCACGTGTGCGGTCACCTGCGCTATACGATGCAACGAACTGATTGGCATCTTCAATTTCACAGCTGTGCACCTCGGCATTTCCTTGAGTCTTTTCAAGGGCGCCTATAAACTGGGTAATATTGAATTTTTCGGTAGCACCAAGCACTAGATCAACACCCGGAATTTCCATGATTTGCTCGGGTTTCAGTTGCGCATAACAGCCTACAACAATGACATAACCATCGGCATTAGCACGCAAGGCTCGTCCAATAATATTGCGGGTCTCACGATCTGCGTTTTCTGTTACCGAGCAGGTGTTGATCACATAAACATCCGCAGCCTCACTAAAATCTTTGCGCTCAAAGCCAGCATCGGTGAATTTCCTTGCTATTGTTGAGGTTTCGGCAAAGTTCAGCTTACAGCCTAGGGTGTGAAATGCGACCGATTTACTCATATGAGATTGACTTCTGGTTGGAGTTCAACTCCGAATTTTTCGTTGATGCTTCGAATAATGCTCTGTGCTAGATTCCAGACTTGCTCTCCAGTAGCGGAACCATAGTTAACTAAAACGAGTGCCTGGTTTTTATGGACGCCAGCATCCCCATCTCGGAAGCCCTTCCAACCGGCCTGCTCAATCAACCATCCAGCTGCTAATTTTTTGCCACCTTCCACCTCGTAAACGGGCATATTGGGATAACGTTCCACCAATTCCGCCGCAAGAGCATTGTCCACAACCGGATTTTTAAAGAAGGAGCCGCTATTGCCCAGAACCACGGGGTTCGGTAATTTTTCTTCGCGAATGCTAATGACAGCGTCGCTAATAGCCTTTGGGGTCAACTCGTCAATCCCCATGGATGCCAAACGCTCCGAAATCGCACCAT
Source organism: Bacteroidota bacterium (assembly GCA_041164065.1). Lineage (GTDB taxonomy): Bacteria > Bacteroidota > Bacteroidia > Flavobacteriales > Schleiferiaceae > UBA10364. The sequence continues at coordinate 9,775 of JBEAQE010000030.1, forward strand.
ATTTTGTGTTGAGTTTATGGTCTTTTTTCGTCAACCGAAGAACCACATGGGTGATGATGGCTTTGCCTCGCCATTCATTCTTGAAAATCGAGTTGCGGTAATCGAATTGGCAACCCTCGAGATCCAACTCAAACGGCTGTCCCCCTTCAACCATGATGCCTTCACAGCTATGGAATATGTCCTTTAATTCTACACCATAGGCACCGATATTCTGAACAGGTGCTGTGCCGCAGTTCCCAGGAATGAGGCTGAGGTTCTCCATGCCGCCCCAACCTTGCTCCAAGGTCCATAGTACAGTTTGGTGCCAATTTTCACCCGCGCCAACCTTTAATAGTACCTGGCGGTCATCCTCGCTTATGATTTCTAAACCGCGAATATCTACTTTAAGCACATCACCCTCTACATCACCGCGTAGCAGCATGTTAGATCCACCCCCTAAAAGCAAGGCGGGAGCCCCGTGATGCTTCACATAATCGCTAACTTCACCAGCGGTGTGCGCCCAAATTAGCCTTGCGGCTTTCTGGTCGATGCCGAAGGTATTCAGCTCTTTTAGGCTTTTATTAATCTGTACTACCACGGTTACTGTTTATCGTGTGGTGTGTGGGTAAACCTCTAAGGCTGCGCGAACAATCTCCACACATTCCTTGAGATCTTCAGTATTTAGAACGTAGGCGAGGCGTGCTTGCTTTTTGCCCAATTCCGGTTTCGCATAAAATCCAGCTGCCGGAGCCATCATCAACGTTTTCCCTTCATGATCAAATTCGCTCAACAACCACTGTGCAAAATGCTCAGTATCCTCAACCGGGAACTCTGCTACAGCATAAAACGCTCCTTTCGGCTTCGGACAGAAAACGCCTTCAATGCTATTTAAACCATCAACCAAGACATTTCGGCGCTGCACGTATTCGGCATTGACCTCTTCGAAATAGCGTTGCGGAGTCTTCAAAGCGGCCTCGCTAGCCACCTGTGCGTAGGTCGGTGGTGAAAGTCTTGCTTGAGCGAACTTCATGGCGGTAGCCATGAATTCCTTGTTTTTGCTCACCAAACAACCGATGCGTGCTCCACACATACTGTAGCGTTTAGAAAAGCTGTCCACCACGATAGCATGGTTCTCCAATCCTTCCATACTTAGCACGCTGTGGTGCTCAGCTCCATCATAGGTGAATTCACGGTATACCTCGTCAGCGATCAAGAACAAATCGTGTTTGAGAACGATGTCTTTGAGTTTTTCCAGTTCCTCTCGGCTATACAAATAGCCGGTAGGGTTGCCGGGGTTACAGATAAGAATACCTTTAGTTTTTGGTGTAATAGCTGCTTCAAAGGCGCTTACATCGGGTAGGGCAAATCCGGTTTGAATACTGCTTTCTACGGGAACAACCTTAACCCCGCTTGCCGTAGCAAAGCCGTTATAGTTCGCATAGAATGGCTCAGGAATGATGACTTCATCACCTTCGTCCATTGCAGAGCCAAAGGTGAATAGTAGCGCTTCTGAACCACCGGTAGTGACAATGATTTCGTTCGATGAAACAGGCAGTTGTTTGCTGTTATAATATTCTGAAAGTCCATCGCGAAGGCTTTGGAAACCTGCGCTGTGGCTGTAGGCTAGAATAGGGATATTCGCGTCTTTGATCGCTTGTTGCGCCACCTCAGGAGTGTGGATATCAGGCTGACCGATATTCAGGTAGAATACTTTCTTACCGCGACGTTCAGCATCTTCAGCGAATGGAACAAGTTTACGAATAGGGCTTGAGGGCATCGCAAGCCCTTTGGTCGAAATCTTTGGCATAATTATGAATGCTTGGTACAAAAAAAGCCCTGCAAAAATACAGGGCTTTCTTGAAATATGAGGGAGTCAATGCTCCAAAGATTCCTTACTTCGCAATTACGCTACCACCTTGCTTGGTAGGAGTGCTTGGCTTTTCAGGAGTGCTCTTCACTTCACCGTTAATTTTAAGGATAATCGTGCTCTGGTTAGAGGCATTTGATTGCACGGTGATGGTCTTGTTAAACGCACCCATACGGTTGGTGTCGTACTTCACCTTAATGCTTCCCTCTGCTCCAGGAGCGATTGGTTCACGGGTCCATGAAGGCGTCGTACACCCACAAGACGCGCGAACTGAGCTCAACACGAGCGGCTCGGTTCCTTCGTTCTTGAATTTGAATTCGTAAGTACCGTCACCACCTTTTTCAATCTGACCGAAGTTGTGCGCATTTTTCTCGAATTTAATTTCTGCCTTCGAGGCTGCTTGATCTTGAGCATTCATGGTGAATGCGAACAGTCCGAGGATAAAGGTTAAAATGATTTTTTTCATGGTGTTAAATTTTTCTTTGCAGTTCCAAATGTAGGAAGATGAACGTGCTGTTCAAAGGAAATTAACAAAGTATTAGTGTAGATGCCTTTTCAGTGCGCAAAGGCGTTTATTTTTGCACTTTAAACAACGACAAAGCGATGCGCGAAATCGGTAAGTATACCCCTGGAGAAATTGAGTCGAAGTGGTACGAGAATTGGCTCGAAAATAAATATTTCCACTCAGAACCCAACGATAAAGAGCCTTTTACCATAGTGATACCCCCTCCAAATGTGACGGGTGTCTTGCATATGGGACACATGCTTAACAATACCATTCAGGATGTTTTGATTCGCCGCGCACGCATGCTCGGAATGAACGCTTGCTGGGTGCCGGGTACGGACCATGCCTCTATTGCCACAGAGGCTAAAGTGGTAAAGCGGTTGCGTGAGCAAGGGATTAAAAAGTCAGATCTCAGTCGAGAAGACTTCCTAGGTCATGCTTGGGACTGGACAAACGAGTATGGTGGTATCATCTTGAAGCAGCTTCAGAAATTAGGCGCTTCTTGTGATTGGGACCGCACGGCCTTTACCTTGGACGAGGTTCGTTCAAACGAGGTTTTGAAAGTATTTGTTGATCTGTATGAGAAAGGGTTGATTTACCGCGGTTTGCGAATGGTGAACTGGGATCCTGTAGCGCTTACAGCAGTGAGTGACGAGGAGGTGATACACAAAGAAGAAAACAGCCGTTTGTACTACATGACCTACAAGATTGTCGGTTCAGAAGAGGCATTGGTTGTCGCCACAACGCGTCCGGAAACCATCTTTGGGGATACTGCAGTGTGTGTAAATCCAACAGATGAGCGCTACCAGCATTTGGTAGGTCAGAAGGCCATTGTGCCGTTGGTAGGACGTGAGGTGCCGATTATTGCTGATGATTACGTGGATGTAGAATTCGGTACGGGGGCGTTGAAAGTGACACCAGCACACGACCAGAATGACAATATGCTCGGGGAGAAATACAACCTTGAGGTCATCGATATTTTTGACGATCACGCAGTCCTCAATGAACACGGTGGGGAATTTGCGGGGTTGGATCGTTTCGATGCCCGTAAAAAAGTGGCTTTGGCTCTGGAGGAAGCTGGGTTGTTGGTGGAAACAAAAGATTTACGCAACAAGGTGGGCCGTTCAGAGCGCACGGATGCTGTCATTGAGCCAAAGTTGAGTATGCAATGGTTCTTGAAAATGGCGGAATTGGCCAAACCAGCTATTGATGGTGTTAAGAGCAAGGATATCACGTTGTTCCCAGCGCATAGCGAGAAAACTTACCTCTACTGGATGGAAAACATCAAGGATTGGTGTGTGAGTCGCCAATTGTGGTGGGGTCACCGCATTCCGGCGTGGTACGATGCGGAGGGCAATGTAGCCGTTTGTTTGACCAAAGAGGAGGCGGTTGCGAAATTGGGCACGGAAGCTGTTCATCAGGATGAGGATGTACTCGATACTTGGTTCAGCTCTTGGTTGTGGCCATATAGTGTGTTCTCAGAAAAACCTGAAGAGGAGGCATATTACTATCCGACGACCACCTTGGTCACTGGTCAGGATATTATTTTCTTCTGGGTAGCGCGCATGATCATGGCGGGTTACGAATTCCGTGGAAAACGTCCGTTTAAAGATGTATACTTCACGGGAATGGTTCGTGATAAGAAGCGTCGTAAGATGTCAAAATCGCTCGGGAACAGTCCTGATCCGCTGGATTTGATTGCAAAATACGGTGCGGATGGTGTTCGCGTGGGGATGTTGATGACGGCTCCGGCGGGTAACGATTTGCTTTTCGATGAAGATTTGTGTTCTCAAGGATCATTCTTCGCGAACAAGGTTTGGAACGCATTCCGCTTGGTAGGCATGTGGGAAGGTGGAGCTCAGGAAATGAGCGCATCGGAGGCCTTGAGCGTGAATTGGATGGAAAACCGCATCGCCGAAGCTTTGACGGAGATCAACGCGAGTTTTGATAAGTACCGTTTGAGCGAGGCGTTAATGACGACGTACAAGCTCGTTTGGGATGATTTCTGTTCTTGGTATTTGGAGATGGTTAAGCCTGCGTACGGTGAGAAAATCTCGGAGGTGGCATTGGATAAGACCAAGGCACTGTTCAATACATTGCTCGAAATTATGCATCCATTTATGCCGTTTATCTCGGAAGAGTTGTGGCAAAACTTGGCCGAACGTGGCGAAGGGGAGACGATTAATTTCGCGCAATGGCCGGAATTGGCGGTTAAAGATTCTCAGATACTGAAAAATTACACGCACTTCTCGGCGTTGGTTAGCGGTATTCGTGCGGTGCGTAACGAAAACGGAATCAGTCCGAAGGAAACGTTGAACATTGAGATCGCCCAGGGAGTTGAGCGTTATGAAGGTTTTGATGCGTTGGTGAAGAAACTCGTGAATGTTGAGGCTATTAACTACGTAGAAGAAGTCAATAAGAGTGCATTCAGTTTCGTGGTGGATGGTGTGAACTATACCATTCCTGCCGATGCTTTCGTGAATGTTGAAGAGGAAATCACGAAACTAGAAGAGGAGCTCAACTATACCGAAGGATTCTTGAAGAGTGTTGAGAAGAAACTTTCGAACGAGCGCTTTGTGGCGGGTGCACCAGAGGCAGTCGTGGCTGCGGAACGCAAGAAGCAGAGCGACGCACAGGCGAAGATTGCTTTGATCTCGGAGCGATTGGCAGCTTTGAAAGGGTCGTGAGGTGAGTAAGGATCTGAACAACGCCATACTATCACATATTGACGGGCTTGAAAAGAAGAGCGGTCGCCCAATCTCGTATTGGATAGATTTGGTCAATAGTTGGGGTGAAGCCAAGCACATGGCCCTTGTCAAGCGACTGAAGGAGGAATTTGGAATAGGACACGGACATGCCAATATGGTTGTGCACCTAGCCAAGGAGAATACCTCTCTTCACAAGAGTGACCACCATTTGTTACTCAAGGAAATGTTCAAAGGGAAAGAACACTGGACCCCGCTTTATCAGCGTTTAGAGGAAGCCTTGAAAAAGGCGATGCCTGAATTGGAATTTTCGCACAAGAAGAATTATGTGAGCTTGAGAACGAGAAAGCAGATTGCTGCGTTGGCACCGGCCACGAAATCTCGTTTTGAGGTTCAGCTTAACCTGAGTGCTGATCACGATTTCCCGTCAGTGGAAGCGCTAAAGCCGGGAGGAATGTTTACCCACAAGTGGTCGATCCTAGAACCAGAGTTTGTCGATATAGAAAAAGTGGTTCACGCCGTACAGTCCGCGGCGCGAAATTCAGGATAACGAAAAACCCCGGCCAGCAGCCGGGGTTTTTCGTTGGGGTATGATTAGGTTCATACCGTTGGTTTAGGTTGGGGGCACGGGCTAAGAAGCGAGGCTTGCTTGTTTTCTCTTCACACTAATCGTATACACGGCACGGCACACGCGCTTCGCGGGACTCCCAGAGGTTTGTTTACTTACATAGATTTTTAGATCAACCAACTTCTTCCCGTTGGCAACAAAGCAGCTTTCAATGTTCAGGGTATCTCCAACTTCTGCATTCTCAAAGAAGGTCATGTCCATATTGTTGATGCATTCTTCGTAGTGATCGCTGAGCATGAGGCTCTGGATACGGGCATTCTTTACTTCGTTCATGGCTTCCATCAGGTCAATGAGGGTGAGGGAGCCAAAGTCATCGACCATCTGCTGATCTACGATAAAGGTGTCTCTCGTTTTCAGAGGGCCGGCTTTCCGAACGTTGTTAAAGAAATTTTTCATGGTATTTTATTTTGGTTGGGGTATGGAGCAAAAAAAACGCCCTCACAATGTGAAGGCGCCTTATTTATTCTGGGTTGTTATTTCGTCTTTATCCTTGCCTTCACTTATGCACATAACAACCCATCCACATGTAATTGCGGTTAATAAAGCGGGCTGTATGTAGTGATTGCTTTTGCATTACTCGAATATAAAAATTCTTTGGATTAAAACGAAAACTTCGAAATATTATTTCGCATTGGCTTGTTTTTGAGCCAATTCCCTTCTTTTCACCCGCCAGCTCACCCAGGTGTCCCACATCTGCTTCTGTCCTTTGCCCTGAAGGTTTTGGTGCAAATCAGCGAAGACTTTGCGCGGGTTATTACTGCGGGCGAAAGCTTGCAACGTCGCGACCCCTTGATTGCGCAATGCGCCATTGTTAGCGGGGGTGTATTTCAGGTCGATTTTCTCTAGGGCGATCATAGCGGTGTGGAGATCACCTTCGGCGCGGCTGCTTTCCATAAGACCGAGTGCGGCTTGGAGATTGCGAGGACTGAAGGAGAGGATGTCCGAATAGAGGGTGCTTGCGGCGGCGTAGTTGCCGTGGAATTGGTGAACCACGGCCAATTTCTCCATGCTCATCATGTGGTAGGGATGAATGTCCAACGCCTCTTTGAATTTCGTCTCCGCCTTCTTTAACATCTGCGGTCCTGGATTTTGCCCACCCTGGCTCATGAGGTACGCGAGCCCTTCAAAATACACCACAGGGTTGTTGAAAATATCCATCTGAAAGAAGGTATTTGGGGCCAATTCCGCATGCTTCAGCATCGCTCTGGTATCCTTTTTCATATACGCATCTATGACCTGTTTGGCTTCACGTTCTCCCGACACGCGGTTCATACTAACGGTTGCCGTGAACAGGAGCAATACCCCAGCCACCAACGGCAGCGCCTTCGATGGCAAGGTGGGTTTCATACTCGCTGCGCTAGCTCCTGAGGCCAAAGCCAGAGGCCACAACAAAGTTGCGCGCTCCAATGGGAATTCCCCGAATCCGTAGACCGCAAAACCCACAACCACCAGTGCCATAGGCAGGTTTGACTTTTTCAATGCGCTCACGAACCCAACAGCGAGAATACCGATGAAAAAGGCACCGCCCATCGTACCGGTCTCGCTCAACATCCACAACAAATCATTGTGTGGACGTAAAATGCTGGTGGAACCGTTCATCACACTTTCATTGGTTCCTTTTAGCCCCGTTCCAGGGTATTCCACCTTCCATTGGCCACCGCCAACACCGGAGATGGGGTTCTCCATATACATTTCCCACGAGGCGTTCCAATAGTGCAAACGCGTTTGAATAGTACTGCTGTTAAAGATTTTTTCTGCACCTCCAGCGAAGGTGGCCGCACCAATTCCAACCACCAAAACGACCATGACCTGCAAGCTCAATTTCCCATAGCGTTTCTCCTTTTGAACTATGTAGTACACCGCCGTAGTCGCCGCCATCGCGACAGCACCCAGCCACACACCACGCGTTTTCAAAAAGACGATGAGAATCATTGAGAGAGCCAATGCACTGCGTTGCAACCAACGTCCCCAATTCGCATCTAAGCGGCCGAGCATCGCCATTGGTGTGAGTAGCAACAGTGTCGCCGCCGCATAGTTTTTGTGTGTAAAGAAGGCACCCGTAGCCAGGTAAATATTGTCCTCTTTGTAAGCACTCACTAAATCTGGGAGTAATGAAAGTCCCGTGATCCATAGAGCGGCTTGCGCACCTACCGCCAATGCTGCTTTGCTCTCGCCCTCATTTTCAGAAAACGCACCTTTAGCGATGAGAATCCATCCAGCGAGGAAGGTCATTCGAGCTACAAAAGCGTAGAGCTCACTGTCTGCACTTACTGTTCCGATTTTCACCACGCTAATGACCAAAGCGAGAACCATCAAGGTAATGGTGCTCAGTCCGTTGCCCATGCTTTTGCGGTAACGCCAAACGCCGTACAGTCCTAGTAGTGAAACGACGGTGTAGCGCGACCATAGACCGATGTCTTGACTGGCGGAATCAACGGCGAATAAGAGTAGAATTGGTGCGTAAAAAAGCAAAGACCTCAGTGGCTTCATAAAATTCGGTTTGCCTCAAAGGTAGCAAAAGGTCGGATTGTCTTTGTGATGTATCTTTAGGGTCCCAAATACATCACAGATTCATGGAAAACCAAAGCCCGTACGTTCCAACCAACAAAGTACGTATTGTCACTGCGGCCTCACTTTTTGACGGTCACGATGCAGCAATCAACATCATGCGACGCATCATTCAAAGCACTGGTTGTGAGGTTATTCACCTCGGTCACGACCGCAGTGTGGAAGATGTGGTGAACACGGCCATTCAAGAAGATGCCAATGCCATTGCCATGACCAGCTATCAGGGCGGTCATATCGAATACTTTAAATACATGTACGACCTGCTGCAGGAGCGTGGTGCAGGCCACATTAAAATCTTTGGCGGAGGTGGTGGTACCATCCTTCCTGAGGAAATAGAGGAGTTACACGCCTACGGCATTACACGCTTGTACCATCCGGATGACGGTCGCAAGATGGGCCTTCAAGGGATGATCAATGACCTCGTTCAGCAATCGGATTATTTGGTGGGGGAACACCTACCTGGAACGCTCGATGAGCTTAAAGGGGCGGCACCCAAGGATATTGCCCGCTGGATTAGTGCAGCTGAAAACTGTGGTGACAACCATAAGGACGCTTTAGCCGCTGTTGCAAAGGAAGCTCAAGGTATTTCCACACCTATACTAGGAATCACCGGAACAGGTGGCGCCGGAAAGAGCTCGATGGTCGATGAACTTGTTCGTCGATTCACTCTGGATTTTCCAGAGAAGAAGCTCGCTGTTGTCAGTGTCGATCCTTCCAAACGTAAAACGGGCGGCGCCCTCCTCGGGGACCGTATCCGTATGAACGCCATCGGACACGCCAACGTTTTCATGCGCTCATTGGCAACGCGTCAAGCCAACCTCGCCCTCAGTGCCCACGTTCAAAACGCCTTAGACATCTTAAAAGTGGCGGGCTTCGATTTGATCATCCTAGAAACTTCGGGCATCGGTCAGAGTGATACGGAAATCCTTGACCATAGTGATGCTAGCTTGTATGTCATGACGCCAGAATACGGCGCGGCTACACAACTCGAAAAAATCGACATGCTCGATTTCGCCGACCTTATAGCGTTGAACAAATTCGACAAACGCGGTGCCTTGGACGCACTTCGCGACGTGAAAAAGCAATACCAGCGCAACCACAACCTTTGGGATGCCGATGTAGAAACGATGCCGGTGTACGGTACCATTGCTTCGCAGTTCAATGATCCGGGTACGAACAGCCTCTACAAGGCCATTATCAATACGTTGAATGACAAGGCCTCTGCCGGGTTTACGAGCCAATTCGAGATCACCGGGGAGATGAGCGAGAAAGTGTTCGTCATTCCGCCAAACCGCACACGATACCTAAGTGAGATTTCAGAGAATCACCGCATTCACCGAGATCGAATAGAACAACAGGTGGATGTCGCGGATAAACTCTATGCGCTACACCGAAGCATGGAAACCATCACAGATGAGGAGCTCAACGCGCAACTTCAGGCCAGCTTCGACCGCATTAAAATGGACCTCGATCCTCACTACTGGGAGAAACTCCAGCAGTGGGATGCCACCGTGCAACGCTACAAAGATCCTGTATACACCTTCAAGGTGCGCGACAAGGAAATCAATATCAAAACGCACACTGAGAGTCTTTCACACAGCCAAATCCCAAAAGTGGCTCTGCCTAAGTACCGCAGTTGGGGTGATGTGCTCCGCTGGATGCTTTTGGAAAATGTACCGGGCGAATATCCATATACTGCCGGAATCTACCCGTTCAAACGTGAAGGAGAGGATCCTACGCGAATGTTTGCAGGGGAAGGTGGCCCAGAGCGTACGAACAAACGCTTTCACTATGTGAGTTTGGGTATGCCAGCGAAGCGCCTATCTACAGCCTTCGATAGTGTTACCCTTTACGGGAATGATCCTGACCGTCGTCCGGATATCTATGGGAAAATTGGGAACTCAGGAGTAAGCATCTGCTGTTTGGACGATGCGAAGAAGCTATACAGTGGTTTCCGCCTGACCAATGCCACCACATCGGTGAGTATGACCATCAACGGTCCGGCACCCATGCTCTTGGGGTATTTTATGAATGCCGCCATCGATCAGGAATGTGAGGTGTACATCAAGGAAAACGGCCTTGAGGACAAAGTAGAAGCTGTTAAAAAAGCTAAATACGATGATAAGGGACTTGCGCGTCCTGCTTACCAGGGTGAGCTTCCGGAAGGCAATGACGGTCTAGGGTTGCTCTTGCTTGGGGTTACTGGTGATGAGGTACTGCCTGCGGAGGTCTACAACGACATCAAAGCGCGTACCTTGAACGTGGTTCGAGGAACCGTACAAGCTGATATTTTAAAGGAAGATCAAGCGCAAAACACCTGTATTTTCTCGACCGAATTTGCCCTGCGTTTGATGGGGGATGTGCAGTCGTACTTCATTGATTGGAATGTGCGCAACTTCTATAGTGTGAGTATTTCTGGATACCACATTGCCGAGGCAGGAGCGAATCCTATTACGCAGCTCGCATTCACATTAGCGAACGGATTCACCTATGTAGAGTACTATTTAAGTCGCGGCATGGACATCAATAAGTTTGCCCCGAACTTGAGTTTCTTCTTCTCGAACGGGATCGATCCGGAATATGCGGTTATTGGTCGTGTGGCACGCCGTATTTGGGCGAACGCGATGAAGAATAAGTACGGTGCGGACGCCCGCAGCCAGATGTTGAAATACCATATTCAGACTTCAGGCCGCAGTTTACACGCACAGGAAATAGATTTCAACGATATCCGCACTACGCTTCAAGCGCTATATGCTATCTACGACAACTGTAACTCGCTGCATACCAATGCTTATGACGAGGCAATCACTACGCCGACGGAAGAAAGTGTACGTCGCGCTATGGCCATCCAGTTGATCATTAATAGAGAATTGGGCCTTGCGAAAAATGAAAACCCGCTTCAAGGGGCCTTCATTATTGAAGAGTTGACCGACCTCGTGGAGGAAGCGGTTCTAGCGGAGTTTGATCGTATTACAGAACGTGGTGGCGTACTCGGAGCGATGGAGACTATGTATCAACGCGGTAAGATCCAGGAGGAGAGTTTGTACTACGAGACGTTGAAACATACTGGGGAATACCCTATTATCGGTGTGAATACGTTCTTGAACAAAAAAGGCTCACCAACTATTGTTCCTGCTGAGGTTATTCGTGCAACGGTGGAAGAGAAAGAATACCAAATTTCTATGCTCGAGAGCTTACACAAGGCCAAGGCATCATTGAGTGCGCAGTGGCTTGCTAAAATTCAGGAAACGGCCATTCAAAACGGCAATATTTTCGATATGTTAATGGAAGCGGCTAAGCACTGTTCATTAGGAGAGATTACCAACGCGCTGTTCGAAGTAGGCGGACAGTATAGAAGAAATATGTAAATGAAGTTATTGTCGTTCAATGTCAATGGCGTTCGCGCCGCAGCTGGAAAAACCCTTATTGAAGATCTCCATCGCTTGGATTGTGATGTGGTAGGCTTACAGGAAACTAAGGCTACGCCTGAACAGGTGAAAGAAGCTTTGGCAGAGCTCAATGGCTACCATATTTATGCCTTTAGTGCAGAGAAAAAGGGCTACAGTGGAACTGCGATATTGTCGAAGACCGAACCGATTTCGGTAACGATGGGCATTGGCGCACACGAGCACGACAATGAGGGGCGAGCAATAACGGCAGAGTACAATGATTTTTTCTATGTGACGACGTATGTGCCCAATTCCAGCGCTGGCCTGAAGCGTTTGGATTACCGTACGCAGGAATGGGATGTTGCCTTTTTAGCTTATCTGAAAAAGCTCGAGGAACAAAAGCCGGTGGTGGTTTGTGGGGACATGAATGTGGCCCATCAAGAGATTGATTTGAAGAACCCGAAGTCGAATTACAACAAAACACCGGGCTACACGCAAGCGGAAATTGATGGCATGACGCGAATGTTAGAGATCGGCCTTGTGGATACGTTCCGCCACTTGTACCCCGATACTGTGAAGTACAGTTGGTGGAGTTACCGCGGAGGGGCTCGAGAAAAAAATGTAGGCTGGCGTTTAGATTACTTTTTAGTAAGTGCCGCACTGCTTCCTCAAATAGAGGATAGCGAAATATTAAACGATGTGATGGGTAGTGATCACTGCCCAGTTATGTTGCGCTTGAAGTAACGTCTAGGCTTGGTCTGTAGATTCAGATTCGAGCGCTTCTGCCTCCGCTTGACGGCGCTTGATCTCATGTTGAAAGTCGGTAATCATATCTCCGGCTTTCTCCAACTCACTCATGATAGTCTCGAGGCGATCTTTGTGTTCGTCACCCAAGAGCATTTTCATTACTTGAACCTGCAGTGTTGCACCAGTTAGGTGGTTTTTCACGTCGTGACCAAATTTTCTGAATTCCATGAAATCCATAGCGAAGTAATTGAGTTTGTTGAGGGTAAAGGTATGTAAGGATAGACACCTCACTTCTCTCAAGATAGTCTATTTACCTCGAAGTGACTATTTGAGTTGCGCATTGTCTTATTCTTATGCTCCTCTGGGCTTTTTTACCGCGCAATTACGAAAGGAAGCTGATGGTCACCGATGATGAGTAGGTAAGTACCGTTGGGCAATGTACTGCATTCGTCAATTCGTCCCTCGCCGTTTTGAAGCGCAATCCGACTGCTAAGGACTTTGGCGCCTTGGTCGCTGAATATGCTCACATGAACGCTGTCCGCGTCACTACTAGATTTTAATTTTAATAGACCACTGCTTGGGTTTGGGAATAATTCGAATCGAGCGCCATTCGACCTGTGTTCGTCCATATCCAAGGTTGAGGTGTTCATGATAAAATAGTACCGGGCCAAATGCTGGGGTGTAAAGCTGAGGTTACCCAATCCCGTATTTCCCAGACTTTGGTTGCTCACATTACTCATCAAAACACCGCTCATCCAGCGCATTGAAAAACTTTCGCCTACAGTCATTTTATTTCCAGGTTGACCACTAAGATCACCATCAAGGCCTCCATTGTTCACATTGGTATTGAACTGAAGTGTAACCTCGAAAGGAAGAGCAGTGTTAAAGGAAACAGGAGGATCGTGCGCGCCTTCGTAGCCTATGAAGTAGAAATGGTCTTTGCTAGTAGTGATGCCATCGGGGTACATTCCTTCCACGATATGGTGCCAAACATAAAAAGTACCATATAGACCATTGTTGGTTGATGCAGGCGTGATTTTTACACCTGTTCTCGGAAGGGTAGTGGTTCCACTTAAATCTGACCATTTGAAGGAATCATAAACAGAGGTCCCTAGGCTTTCGGCGCTATCATTGACGGAAATCCAATAATCACTCCCCAATCCAAGATCAACGGTGTCAAGAAATGGTGCAGGAAAATCTTCAGAGGTACCTAAGTTAACCTTTCCGAGGTAGCCGTTGCTGTAGCTGTGTTTGTAGATGTTCACCGGGGTGGTGGTGTGAGAAGAGCTGTAGATGCTAGGAACATGGGCAGAGAGGTGGTACAACCGAATGTATTTTTGGTTGGAGGCCCAATTCGTATTACTGCCATAGTTGAGCTCTGCGTGCATACCGTGATAGCCAGGATTATAGATCCAATCGTTCCAAAAATCATCCAGATCTACCCCTGTGGAGTTCTCAAAGGACTCCTTGAAACTTTCTGCATTGTAGTTGCCAAACGTGTTGGTGACAATGAGCTGTTTTACTGCATGGCTAAAAAGGCTGTCGCCTAAAAATTCTCTTAGGTTGTGGGCCACCATCGCGCCCTTTTGATAGGTATGCGTACCGTACGTTTGGTTTTGGTTCACACCGCTTAGTGCCAGGTGACCACCATCGTTTTGTGCCGCTTGTTTCAATACGAGTGCTTGGTTGTTTTGCACGGTATTGACGTATTGATGACGTCCATAAACCTTCTCTTCATAAAAATGCGAGCCAAATTCCGCAAAGCCTTCGTTGATCCACATATCCTCGGCAGTCTCGGTAGTAATAGCGTTGCCAAACCACATATGGGCGAGCTCATGGGCAATGATATCTTCACCGTTTAAATTTGCATTGGCGAGCGAACGCGGTAGGTGAATCATTCCGGCGTGCTCCATCGCTCCAGTAATGGTCATGGCATAGCCGACCTTTTCAAAGACATAGGGGCCGAACTCTTCCACAAAAGCGTCGTAAATATCATTGAGGTGCACAAAACCAGCGCTCATGTTTGCTGTGTCTTGAGCTCGTCCGTACAATTCGAAGAGTTTTCCTGCGTGGCTCCAAGATTGTTTATTGTAATCGCTCACCGCTAAACTCACGAGGTAGGAGGGCAGGGGCGCGAGACCTTCCCATCGCCACACGAGGTTGCCATTGCTTAAGGTGTCCACTCTGTCCAATATACCATTGCTAATTCCCACTTGTCCCGAAGTGGTGGTAATGTTCATTTCTTTCAAGGTGCACTTCTCTACGAAGTTGTCGAAACAGGGAAATAGGCTGCGGCCATAGACGTGTGGGTTGGCGGCAAAACCAACACCTAGATTGTATTGGTACGCGCCGTCGTGGTGTATACCTCCCCAGCCACTGGCGTCTTTGGTCGTGGTTCCGTGGTAGTAGATTTTCCAATTCAGAAGTGCTCCTGCCACGGCTGATTGATGGACGGTAAGGTGCTCTCCGTGCTGGCTAAAGGTGAGCGCCCCGTTCGGTCCTACCACGCTATCTACGGTATATCCGAGAATGTCGAAGCGCAAGGCGTTAAAATTCATTTTGGCGCCAATCTGGTACTCGGCCATTCCTGTTAATTGCTTGGTAGCAAAGCCGGTGGTGTTGATGTGCAATTTGAGGTGCACAAGGTCGGCCGTGTCGGAGCGGCTGTTGTAGTTGATCGGTACGGTACTTTGCTTTAATGTATTTGGGTCGCTGGTCAAACTCTTTGTTTGTTGACAATTGAATTGGCCAAACGCCACAGTGCTCAAGGCGAGGCTAATCGCGAGAAATACCGATCTCATATGACGATTACTTTTTGGAACGCTGGCGTACCGCTTCGTAGAGCATGATGCCTGTTGCCACGCTGACATTCAGTGAGTTAATAGTTCCCAACATAGGGATTTTTGCTTTGGAATCACACAGCTGTAATAGGCTCTTGTGTACGCCCGTTTCCTCGTTACCCATGATGATCATACAGCCATCGGCCATTGGTGCGTCATAAATGCTATCCTCTGTTTTTTCAGTGGCTGCTACGATTTTCAGGTCCATACTTTGCGCTAGAAAGAGGGCATCTTTTAGATGTGCCACTTTACAAACGGGAATTTCGAGGAGCGCGCCGGTTGAGGTACGGATAGCATCAGCATTAACTGGGGCACTGTCGTTGCGTGGGATAACGATTGCATGAACACCGGCGCTCTCCGCAGTTCGAGCAATAGCGCCGAAGTTGCGTACGTCGGTGATTCGGTCCAAGGTTAGAATGAGGGGAGTTTCACCACGTTCCTTAACCGCCATGATGGTTTCTTCGAGGTCGTGGAACTCCACCGGGCTTAAAAACGCTACTGCCCCTTGGTGGTTACCTCGTGTGAGTCGATTGAGTTTCTCGACGGGTACATATTTTGGGGCTATGCCTCGGTCGCGTAGTGTGCCTTCGAGTTGGGTGTATAAGGCGCCGCCAATTCCTTTCTGCAAGAAAACTTTATCTAACGTTTGTTCGTCTTGGATGGCCTGCAAAATCGGGCGCAGCCCGTAAATCAATAGTTCATTTTCCATAGTAGTTCCTTAGGCATCTTCGCCTGGATTATCGTGTTCAGTGGCGCGCTCGATTAGTTTAGCATCGATGTCTTTTTTCGCTTTGGCGCCCAATTGTTTTAGTTTTTCGACCCGGGAAATCAGATTGCCCGATCCTTCGGACATCTTTTTCATGGTTTCGGTATATGTTTTTTGTGCGGTGCCAAACTGTTTACCTAAGGTGAGTAGGTCTTCAGTCAGGCCTTGGAATTTATCGTAAAGTTTCCCTCCAGCATCAGCGATTTCAATGACGTGTTTGGTCTGTTTCTCCTGACGCCATGACATCGCTATGGTTTTTAGGGTAGCGAGCAAAGTAGAATTTGACACGATGATTATTCTGCGTTCGAAGGCGAACTCGTACAAGGCAGGATCATATTTAGTGACCTCCATGAAGGCCGGTTCAATAGGAATGAAGAGCAGCACGAATTCTGGCGTCATTCCCTCATACAATCGGGTGTAGTCCTTCTCGCTTAGACCTTTAACATGGGTGCGTATACTCAAGGCATGGTTCTTCAACTGGCGTTCGGCCTCTTCCTCATTCTCGGCGTTTACAAAGGCGTCCCAAGCGACCAGGCTGACCTTTGAATCCACAATGATTTTCTTGTCACCGGGGAGCTGTATGACCACATCGGGCTGAAGACGTTTCCCGTCTTCCAATGTTTTGCTATTCTGGATAAAATATTCCTGGTCTCTTAACAATCCGCTCATTTCTAAAGCTCGCTCTAACACGAATTCGCCCCAGTTTCCTTGCTTTTTGGTATCACCGCGCAACGCCTTCGCTAAACCGCTGGCCTCGGCGGTGAGTTTGTTATTCATCTCCTGTAAGGCCTTGATGTTGGCCATCAATTCTCCAGCCTGTTTAATTTCTTGGGTGTGCGTTTCGTTGATGCGCTTCTCGAATTTATCCAGCTGCGTCTTAAAGGGAGAGAGGAGTTTTTCCAATTCCTCGCTGTTCGTCGTTTTAAAGGTCTTTGATTTATCTTCTAAAATCTTTTCTGCTAGAACTTTGAATTCGTTCTTCATAGCCTCTTTCGTAGCATCTTCATTCGCTTTGAGTTCTTGAAATTTGCTCTGCTCGCTATCAAGTTTCTCCGCTTTGATGGCCAATTCTCGCTCCATTGCGCTGATTTCTGCCGCATGATCGAGCCTTGCCTGTTGCATGAGAGCATTTTGAGATTTCAGTTCTGCCTGAAGGGACTCAATGTTCGCTTTTTGTTCCGCCAACTGAGCCTCCGCCCAAGCAGGTAAATCTGAGCCATTCGATTCCGCACTCTTTGCATTTTTTGCATTGCGCATCAAATACAGAATGAGCGCGCCGTTGATTAAGGCAAAAAAGAATAAGGTGTATTCCATTAAGATGTTGGTTTACAGCGGTTAAAACAAGGTTTGTTGAACAGCGGAAGGCAGTTCCCAATGTACGATTTCTCTGCCTTTGGCTGCCTGTTCAAAATTAAAAGTTGTGAAGGGTTTTGATCCGAAAAATCCCCGATAAGCGCTCAACGGAGATGGGTGTGGAGTTGCAATGACGACCGGGTCCAAGCTCGGCATAGATTCCGCCAACTTTTGCAACACACGGTCCACAACTTTTTTTGCCGGCGCCCCGAAGCAAATGAAGCCTGTATGTGGATTCTCTCTGAGCACAAATTCCAAAGCGGCTGAGGTGAATTTCTCCCAGCCTTTGTTTGTGTGCGATCCTGCTTTACGGGCTTCGACAGTGAGCACAGTGTTCAGAAGGAAAACACCATTTTGAGCCCAAACACTTAAGTCCCCGGAAATTGGGGCGGGCAGGTCAAGGTCACTTTGGTATTCCTTGAAGATGTTGCGAAGGCTTGGAGGGAGTTTTTCACTGGGGGGCACGCTGAAGGAAAGTCCCATAGCTTGACCTGGGCCATGATAGGGATCTTGGCCGAGTATGATGCATCGAATATCTGACGGAATTGATTCCTTAAAAGCCTTGAAAACAGATTTGGGCGGGGGGTATACAACACAAGAACGACGGGCGTTCTGCACAAACGATTGGAGCTCGTCCCAGTAGGGTTGGGCTTTTTGGGCTTCGAAGAAGGGCTGCCATTCGGCGTTTAGCGATGTTGAAATGAAGTCGTTCAAGAGGCACGAAGTTTGCGCGTACTACGTTATTTTTACCATTCGCAAATTACGCGAACTTCAAAAGAACGCATATGAAGAAAGTATTTTCCATTCTTGCCGTAGTTGTAGCGCTTCTCGCATTGTCATCATGCCATACGGCTGAGAAGTGTCCAACGTACTCAAGCATCGAGACACCTGTGCAAAACGTCTAGGCTATGTTCCGTAAGTCAACGAATGAATTTCCATTCATCCACGTGCAGTCGTTGGGTGAATTACAAGCGGAATTGGCCGCTCCTGGAAAATTGTTCATTTACAAACACAGTACGCGTTGCAGTGTGAGTCTCTTTGCAATGAAGCGGTTATTGCTTACCGAAGCAGCAGTAGATGAACGTTGGTTGTACATCGACGTTGTTGGCCAACGTCCAATTTCGATGGCATTAGCAGAAGAGCTCAATGTTTGGCACGAAAGCCCTCAGTTGATTTTGATACAGGATGGCAAAGTGTTAAGCCATACGTCGCATAACGGTGTTAATGAGGATACTGTAGAAAAATGGCGAATGGAATATTTCAGTGCCACGAATGTGTAAACTGAAGAACCTAATTTGGGTTATAGAAGAATGACGACTACGAATATTACCACCCCTGCTGAAAAGAAAGAACGTGTTAAAAAGCCACAGTGGCTACGTGTAAAACTTCCCACCGGTGAGAACTACAAAAGTGTTCGGGGATTGGTGGATAAATACAAGTTGCACACTATCTGTGAGTCAGGACATTGCCCTAACATGGGCGAATGTTGGGGAGAGGGCACTGCAACTTTCATGATCCTCGGAAACATCTGTACCCGCTCTTGTGGCTTCTGTAATGTGGCCACCGGTCGTCCGCTTTCGGTAGATTGGGAAGAACCGGAAAAAGTCGCTCGCAGTGTGAAATTGATGAAGGTGAAACACGCAGTGTTGACTTCGGTAGATCGCGATGACCTTGCTGATGGTGGATCTATCATATGGGCGGAAACAGTTCGAGCTGTACGCCGATTGAGTCCTCAGACCACAATGGAAACGCTTATTCCAGACTTCAAAGGTGAACTGCACAATGTCGATCGTATCATCGAAGCCAATCCTGAGGTGGTAAGTCATAACATGGAAACCGTAAGGCGTTTGACGAGAAAAGTTCGGATTCAGGCCCAATTCGACCGTTCTTTGATGGTTCTCAAATATTTGAAAGACAATGGCATACACCGCACCAAGAGTGGTATCATGTTGGGTTTGGGTGAAACGAAAGAGGAGGTTATAGAAGCCATGCAGGAACTTGTAGATGCACGCGTGGACATTCTGACGCTCGGACAATATCTACAGCCCACACCAAAACATTTACCAGTGGTGGAGTTTATTACTCCCGATGTCTTCGCAGAGCTGAAAGAAATCGGTTTAAAAATGGGCTTTAAATATGTGGAAAGTGGACCTCTTGTTCGCAGTTCATACCACGCCTCAAGACACCTTGTTTAATGGTTGCAACTCTAAGACTTGCAACCTATTTTTAACAACTCAGAAAATACAAACTAGATATATGAAAAAAGGACTACGCTTTACGCTCTTATCGACTGCCGCCGCCCTTACAGCAACAGCTGTTTTATGGCCTAGCCAACCAAGCTATGCGCCACGTCAGGTAGAGGAGAATAGTGCTGCGGGTGCTGCCCAATACTTGCACAGCCTCCGTGCCAATCAAGTGACTGGCGAGGTGAGCCAAGAAGATATCCTAAGCGCTATCGAAAGCGTTAAAATGATGCCTGAAAGTGCTATCGGTTTGGCTTGGGCAGAACGTGGTCCCAACAACATTGGTGGTCGTACTCGTGGTATCGCATTTAACCCAAACAATCCGTCGGAAGTGTATATGGGCTCTGTAAGTGGAGGACTATACTTCAGTAATAATGGAGGCTTGAGTTGGAATGAAGTGAATCCTGAGCAAGAGAATTTGGCTGTAAACTGTGTGGCCTACTCCAAGGACGGTGATGTTTACTATGGCACGGGTGAAGGCTTGTTTAACACTTGGACTACAGGATATGGTGCATCTACCTCTTCTGGTTTCCCGGGAGCGGGTGTGTTTAAGAAGGGGGCAAATGAAACTGCGTTTACGCAAATTGCGTCTACGGCTAATATTTCATCGGTAGGTCGTATTGTGACCGATCCAAACGACAACAACAAACTTTACATGTCGTGTAATGCGGGTGTTCGGGTTTCAACGGATGGAGGTCAGAATTGGACTAACCCATTCCAAGGTACCATTGGTGCTAACGGTACATCTTGGGACATCGCGTTGGCAGCGAATGGCGATGTGTGGACTACTTTAGGTGGTCGTATCTTTAAAAGTACAGACGGTGGTGCTTCCTTTAATGAGATTAGTGTAAGTTCAGCAGGTTCTACAGGTCTTCCTCGTTCAGGGAGCCGTGTAGTTATTGCAACGTCACCTCAGGATGGTGATTATGTTTATGTTTTGCAAATCACCACAGGCTCAGCATTAGGTGGTGTTTACCGTACAACTAATGGTGGAACTACTTGGACTAAAATTGGTTCTAAATCAACCTACTTTGATCCTTTCTGTGTTAGCCAGTGTCAAGGTGTTTATGATGCATCAATGGCCGTTGATCCTACCAATAAAGACCGTATTATCGTCGGAGGTATTGACGTTTGGGGTTGGGAACAAGGTGAAGGCTGGGACCAAATCGACGGGTTCGGACCTTACTACATTCATTCAGACAATCACGACGTAGTTTGGCATCCAACAGATACCAACAAGGTCTTTATCGTGAATGATGGTGGTTTGTTCACCTCTCGTGATAACGGCGCGACTTGGCAGACCTTGAACAAGAATTACGTTACTTCTCAATTCTACAATATTGGCATTTCAGAAGAGCGTTACGTAGTTGGAGGTATGCAGGATAATGGTTCTGTTGTGATGGATGGTAGTGGTAACACGCCAAATGAAGCACGCAAATTAGGACCTGTTGACGGATTCTCAGGTGATGGTGGTTATTCCGCGATCTCATGGTTGGTTCCAAAGATTTACTTCACTGAGTACCAAGGTGGACGTATTGGTCGCAGTGAAAATAGCGGCCAAAGCTTTACCAACCTTTGGGACAGCCGAGTATCTAATGCCGTAGGTTCATGGATGACACCGTTCTACCTTTACGAGAACAGCAATGATCCATTGAGCACAGATTCAGTTTGGTTCTTTGCTACAAAAGCAACTCGTTCTTTAGGATTTGCATCTTTAGGTCAGGATAGTTTCGCTAGTAAGATTGTTCCGATGCAGGAGAGCGCAATCATGGATGCATCTAGCTTCATCGTGCGTTCGGGTACTGTATTAGTGACTAGTGATGCGAATGGAAACTTGAGCGGTGATGGTACCGGTTCATTTGATGCCGCGACTGGAGAGTTCCATGTTATTTTCAACGGTACGCCTGCTGCGGAGATTGTAGCGTCTGTGAACGTGAGCTATGCAGCTGGAAGTGAATTGAGCATCGGTTCTAACACTAATGGATTGCCGTTCAAATACGTGCTACCAACGGATTTGGCTGCTGGCGATAGTATCGAGGTACAAGATCCAGTGAGTTCGATGTTTGTTGTCGGATTCTCCGGATCTGTATGGATGACGCGTGGTGCTCTGGATTTCAGTACTACTCCCGAGTGGTATAAATTGGCAACTATTTCAGGTACTGCGCAGGCAGTTGAGGTTAGTGCTGATGGAAACTACTGTTGGGTAGGTACGGAAAGCGGACGCATTTATCGAATTAGCGGATTGCAAGGTGCACGCTCACTTGCTACGGGTGATGAAGACTTCGGCCAGTCTGCAGTAGAGGTGACGTTGGTAGAAACTTACGTTGGTCGCAATGTGACTAGCATCGCTGTAGATCCGAACAATAATGATCGTGTGCTTGTGACCCTAGGAAACTATGGAAACAGCAACTATGTATACTACAGCGCTAATGCGACATCAGCCACTGCATCATTTAACGTGAAGGATGGTAACCTAGGTAACTTCCCAGTATATGCTGCGACTTTTGATAAGGGCAATTCTGCTTACGCGGTAATCGGTACGGAGTTTGGAATATTCTCTACAGACAATATCAATGCTGCTTCGCCAACTTGGGGAGCTGATAATGCCGGTTTGGCTCGCGTTCCAGTCTTTACTTTGAAGCAATACCGCACAAACAAAAGCAGTACCGCTGACAAGAATGTTGTAGAAGGTGATATTTTCGCTGGAACCTTTGGTCGTGGTACATTCCAAACAACTAGTTTGGCCTCGACTCGTCCTTTGGGTATTTCAGAGCGTGATGAGGTAAAGGCTGGTGCACAAGTTAAATTGTACCCTAACCCATGTGCGGACTGGGCAAACCTTGAAGTCAATCTTACTGTTGGTAAGTACGAATTGGAGGTTATTGACCTGAATGGACGTTTGGTTCATTCTCGCCAGTACAAAGCTGTTGATCGCGGCATTCAAACCATCTCGGTTGATGTGAGTGCTTTGACGAATGGAATGTACATCATCGGTGTCAAAGGCATGCCTGCTTCATACACGCGCATGATGGTAAGCCACTAAGATTAAACAATACGAAATCATTGAAAGCCCCGCCTAGGCGGGGCTTTTTTTGTGCTTATTTTTGCGGTATGGATAGAGAATTTTTGAAGTACCCTATAGGCCGTCCCTCTATTGAGAAAGACGCCGGAGCGGAGCGTATTGAAAGCAGTATTGCGGTTATTGGTCGTATGCCGAAACAGTTGATGGAATTTGCCAAAGCTTTGACTGAGGTTCAGTGGGACACGCCTTACCGCGAGGGTGGGTGGACAGTTCGACAAGTAGTACATCATATGGCGGATTCTCATATGAATGGATTTAATCGTCAGCGATTGGCGGTAACCTCAGGATCCGTTCCAAAGGTTCCTGGATATCCACAATCTCTATACGCAGCACTTCCTGACTATACAACAGATCCGTTTTTAAGTGTTATTTTGTTGGCAAGCTTACACGAGAAGTGGGTGAGCTTTCTGCACGGTATCACCGATGCTGGTTGGGAGAAGGCCTATTACCACATGGAGGATGAGCGAGAATACACCATGAAGGAGAGTGTTCAGATGTACGCATGGCACTGCCAGCATCATCTAGCACATATTCGTCTGGTGTTGGAAAAGAAGTAGGCTGATTTTATTTCAGGGCCTCCTGGAGGGAATTGGTCCTTTTAAGGATCTTACCGTCCACCACACGGAAGTAAAGTGGTAAAGTTCTTACTCCAAGTGTTGAAATGACACTGCTTTTCTGACCTCCGAGATCGCTTAGCTGAAGACCTTCGAGTCCGTCCTGCAGGATGGCGCTCTGCCATTCGGCTACGGCATTTCTCTGACTCTCCAGTCCATCTAGGCTGAGATAGATCCAATTGCTTTGATCAGCACCTTCTTTAATGGCTGAAATATGCTGAAGGCGGCATTCGCTGCACCAGCTCGCCCAAACTAAGACAACGTGGTTGTCTAAACTGTTTCGTTTCAAGTGGGTGCTCGAACCGTTTACGGACTGCAAGAACAATTCGGGAAAGTAGGCCCCGGGTTGAAATTTATCCTCGGAATCAATGACCTGATCGGTAAAGACTTGAGCCTCTCGGTATTCGTTGATTTGATTAGAAAACACAGTGACATCAGGGGCCATAGGGTATTTTTCCTGAAGTGCTTCCTTCATGCCGTCGAATAGAGCTTTATCCGCGCTGTAATCCACTACGGGTTCACGTCCGATACGATGATACTGCGTTAACAGATTCGATAATCGCTGTGGAGCAGCAGCTAAACTATCAAGTATGCGCTGACGGTAACCATCCGCGTAGGCTCCAAAGACACTATCCAGAACGCTCAACCCGTTGAAGGTTATACTATCTGAATACCCCTCTCGAATACGGTCAAGACTATCAATGAAGGCAATGAGATCAAGCTGCATCTTGCGTTGTACCCCAAGCCAATTATTCTCCGCGTTTCCACTAATAAGTCCTTCGGAATCAATGACCAATTCTGATTTATTAGGCCCCACCACGGCATGAACTACCGGCAGGTTTCCTTCCAAAGGAATGAAGCTCAATAATCTCGTGGTATCAAATCGCGCCACAAATCGATCAGCCCCTTGTATCACCAACGTGTCTACAATGGTGAAGGAGCCGTCGGCTTCTCTATACTGCACTGCATAAGCGCCTTGCTCCTCAAGCTTGAAATCGAGGATGGTTTGCGGCTCTTCACTACTGGAACAGGCCACTAGAGCTAGCCCCAAGGCTAATCGCAATACGTTTTTTACCATATTAGGCATCGAGCTTATCGCGGAGTAGGGCACTGGCTTTTTTCGGGTCGGCACTGCCGCGGCTGTACTTCATCACTTCACCCATAAATAAACCGATCAAACCTTTCTTTCCAGAGCGGTACTCTTCGATTTTTTCAGGGTAGGCAGCTAATGCTTGATCTACCCAAGCTTGCAATTGGTCGCTGTCGCCCTGCTGAATCCATCCGTTTTTCTCACAAAGGCTAGCTGCATCAGCTGTTGGGTTCTCGAGCAATGCAGGGAATAGTTTCTGAGTTGCAGTCGAGATTGAAATCTTTTCCTCGTCAACCAAGGTTTGGATTCCCGCGAGCGTTTCTGGAGCAATAGGGAACTCTTCGATATCTACGCTTTGCTCGTTCAACCATGATTTCACAGGGCCAATGAGTAAGTTGGTGGCTCCTTTGTAGTTTGATGTGTGTTTGATCACTTCCTCGAAGTAAAGCGCAAAGGCTTTGCTGTCGGTCAATACAAAGGCGTCATACTCGCTCAATCCCAATTCACTAGTGTACTTCTTAAACAATTCGTACGGCAGGGGAGGCATGTTCTCACGAACACTATCGACATAGGATTGAGGCACCATGACCGGTACGAGATCCGGTTCTGGGAAATAACGGTAATCGTGTGCATCCTCTTTCGAACGCAGACCTATGGTAATGTTTTTAGCTGCATCGTAGGTGCGCGTTTCCTGGTGAATTTCTTCGCCGCTCTCAATCAAATCAATCTGACGAATGATCTCGTAGTCGATGGCCTTCTGCACATTGCGGAAGGAGTTCATGTTTTTCACCTCGACCTTGGTGCCAAATTTCGTGGTACCTTTCTTACGCACAGAGATGTTCAAATCGGCACGCAACGAACCTTCCTCCATATTTCCATCGGAAATCTCAAGGTATCGAACGAGTTTTCTGATCTCACTCAAGTAGCTGTACGCCTCTTCACCGTTGGCAATTTCCGGCTCCGAAACAATCTCGAGCAGCGGAATGCCCGCGCGGTTCAAATCAACCAAGGTGTTGAACGGGTCGATATCATGCACGCTTTTCCCTGAATCTTCCTCCATGTGGATTCGAGTCAGGTTGATATGCTTGTCCTTGCCCTCGGCGTCTTTGATGCGTACGAAACCACCGGTACAGATGGGGGTAGTATCCTGAGTGATCTGGTAGCCCTTCGGCAAATCCGCATAGAAATAGTTCTTGCGGGCAAACTCATTGCGCTCGCGAATGGTACAATCGCAAGCAATACCCAATTTCACTGCATAGTTCATCACAGCTTTGTTGAACATCGGCAAGGTACCGGGATGCCCCAAACTCACAGGACTAACCTGCGTGTTGGGCGAGGCGCCATAAGTGGTGTCATCACCGCAATAAGCCTTGCTTTGTGTGCTCAACTGCACGTGAACTTCAATACCAATGACCGGTTCGTATGTATCGTAAATACTAGACATCAAGGGAAATTTAGAGCGCTAATTTACGCTTTTTAGGCCTCTTTTCGCGCCCGATTTATATACACTTCTTCAATCTTTTGGGCAATGGCTTGGACCAATGCGGAAGCCTCTTGATCGGGCACCAATTCTACGTCCCAAACCGACAGTTTCAAAGGACTTCCGGCCTCTCTAATCAAAGGTTCCAACTTCACAGCATCCTTCGCCGTGCAATGCACGCGGTATCCGAATTTTTCGGTGGCCAATTCCAATCGATTGAGATCCTTTCGAGTAAATCGATGATGGTCCTTGAACTTGAACTCTGGGCCGATGAATCCTATGGCCTTCTGGACGTTATAGAAAAAGTCATCTGGCTTGGCAATGCCACATACCATTGCGCCCGGTTCGAGTGCACCCTTTTTCATAGCGCTGTGCCGTTGCAGAAAAAAGTTGGGTACACCCTCCCAATCCGTCTCTTTTTCGGCCGGAACATGGTCTACTACACTTACGATCGCATCCACATTCGTGTGAGGAATCTCGCGCAGTCGACCTTGCGGCAGCAAGGTGTCATAGTCGAATTTTGTTTTCTGACAGACGATGGAAAAGTTTTTGTGCAGTTCATAATACTGCAAGCCATCATCTAAAACAATGACGGCCTTGTTCGTCCTTGCAATGGTCTGCGCAAGTGCGCAACTTTCAACCCGGTTTTTACCCACGATGGTCGGGAAATTGCGGGCATGCAAGAGCGCTTCGTCTCCGAATAAACTTGCATCTGGGCGGTCTACAACGGTACTCTTTACCGTCCGACCTTTGTAGCCTCGCAGCAAAATGATGGGTTCATAGCCCAATTCCTTTAGGGAATTTGCGACCCACTGAGTTACAGGGGTTTTACCGGTGCCACCTGCCTGGAAGTTCCCAACGCAAATGACCGGTAGGGCGGCTACAGCCTTTTTTCTGGAGCGACGCCAACGGTCGAAGCGTTGGCCCAACCGGTAAAACAGTTGGAGTTTCCAGAGTCCGAGTGGAAAGCTGTAGTATTGGATTTTGCTCACAATAATCCTGCTTTTTGCAGAGAAACTTCTTGGCCATTGATATCCATAGGATCGAGCCACTGTGCATCTTCGAATCTTTTGAAATAGGTCAACTGACGCTTGGCATAGCGGCGGCTGTACTGTTGGATGAGTTCGATCGTACGGTCCAAATCATACATGCCTTCGAAGTAGGGCCACCATTCGCGGTAGCCAACGGTTTGGAGGCTGACCAGATCTTGATGTGCCTCCAGGTTCCTGGCCTCATTTTCTAGTCCGGCGGCGATCATTTGATGGACACGGCTGTTGATGCGTTCGTAAAGTGCCGGTCGATCGAGGTTGAGAACCCAATTCACTACCTTAAAAGGTCGTTGCTTCGGTTCGTGGCTTAATTGTTCAGAATATTTTTTCCCCGTGATTTTAATTACCTCCAATGCGCGAATGATGCGACGGGGGTTGCGAGCATCGACTTTGGAGGCATGAACAGGATCCAGTTCCATGAGTTCCGCTTTGAGGGCGGGTAAACCCTCGGCAGCAGCACGTGCTTCAAGGTCGGCTTTGATTTCGGGATCGGTCGGTAGCGGGTCGAGCCCGTGTAGTAGGGCGTCAATGTACATGCCTGAGCCACCCACGGCAACGACGATATCGTGCTTTTCGAACAACTCATCCAAGATTTGAAGCGCGTAGACTTCATATTCCCCCGCCGTAATGGGCTCTTGAATACTTCGATCTGCGACGAAATAGTGGGGCACACGGGCCTGTTCCTCAGGGGAAGGCTGTGCGGAGCCTATAACGAGTTCGCGGTAGCATTGGCGGGAGTCGGTAGAGAGAATTGGGCACCCGAAATGCTCGGCCCAATGGAGCGCTACACTCGTTTTACCGGCCGCTGTAGGGCCACAAATATTCAAGAGCGTTTTCTTAGTCATGTGTTGAGAATTCAGTGCCGCAAGTTGGGCAATATGCATATGAAAGTGAGGCTTTTTGGCCACAGTTTTCACAAGTTTTTAAAGGTTCGGGGGGTGTCGAGGGGTTTGTGGCGAGGTCGACGGTTACGATACCGGTGGGAACCGCGATTATGGCGTAGCCCAGGATCATGAGTGCGGAAGCAATGAATTGGCCACCAATGGTATGAGGACTGATGTCTCCATAACCTACTGTGGTGATGGTCACAATAGCCCAGTAAATGGATATGGGGATCGAAGTGAAACCGTTTTCAGGCCCTTCTATGGCATACATCAAAGTACCCATGACAATGGTGATGAGTAGCACGGTAAATAGGAATACACCGATTTTTCTTGCGGATTGTACCAAGCTCTTCCACAGTAAATTGCCTTCGATTAGGAAACGACTGAGTTTGAGTACTCTAAATATTCTGAGCAAACGCAACGCTCTAATGATACTCAGTGCTTTGGCCCCGGGAAAGATAATGCTTACAAAATAGGGCAGGGTAGATACGAGGTCAATCAGTCCGTAAAAACTCCGAGCATAGGCTGTGGGGCGCGGGCTGCACCATAGACGAAGAACATATTCAATGCTGAAAAGGAGGGTGGTGGTGATTTCGATTCCGTTGATCCATTGCATCCAAAGTGTGTTGGAGGCGATTGATGGCACGGATTCGAGCATGATACTCCCTACGCTCACAGCGATAGTGATGAAAAGAGCGATGTCGAAAGCTTTGCCGCCGGGTGTATTGGCCTCGAATATAACTGTATAGAAACGGTCCTTGAGGGAGCTGGGTTTCATTAGATCAGAATTGGTATAATAGGAGTAATTTACGTAATTTTATAGTTAAGAACCTATTGCCATTATGACCACACAACCTGTCGATATTAGCCGTCTTGAAACCAGTGAATTAATCTTTCCTGCTGGTGATGTTGTGGCGAGCCGCACTGAAAGGCAACGACGTCTGAAGCGCATTCACAAAGCAACTTTGATGGGAAACCTAAAGCACGAAAAGGTGCACATCGTTTTCGCGACAGAGAGCAATGTTTTTCAGGTGTATACGACCATTTGGCTTTATTACAGGGGATGTATCTATCTCAAAGGGGATGTGACCATTCCTGTGGAGCGCGTACTCGATATTCACTTTGACGCATAAAAAAAAGGCCTCGCAGAGGCCTTTTTTTTATGGGATAATCACTTCTGACATCAATAATAATCTTCATCATAGGATTCGTAGAAGTCGTCGTTGTCTTCATCTTCGTCCTTGTTGTCCTCGTCCAAACTATCTAATCCATAGAGCGCTTCGATCTCGGCTTGGCTCATTTCACTCGGATCTTTACCGGCCATCCCTGCTGATACCATGGGATCAACAATGCTACCTTCTTTAGTAGCGAGCTCACCAACGCTCGAAAGCACCACAAAGTCTTCAAAGCCTTCTTCTTCTTCAGTGCGAACGCGTTCCACGTAGAAGATGTTCATATCCATGAAATTGTATACATAGAGCCCTTGGGCGGTATCACTGAGGAAGGACTCCACTGTGGTGTTTTCCATACTGGGCATATCATCCTCCATAGAGAACATCGGTAATTCCTCCCCTTGGTCCCAGTTGGCGTTGCTTCGGTAAAAGCTTGCCATTTCCCCAGGTGCTAGACCGAAAATGGGGTATAGGTGCTCATGCAAGTCCAGCAAACTGGCGCTCCCTTTGATTCGAACTTCGCGAATAACCGTTTCGTTCGTGTCCGCAATAATGCGAAGAAATACTTCCATAGATTATTTAACTAAGCCCAATTCCAGGGCGACTTCATTCATTTTTTTCAACGCGGCATCACGCTCATTTGGAATTTCTCCTTCCAAAATAGCTTCTTTGATGGCCTCTTTCAACAAGCCGATTTCTCGGCTTGGTCCTATGTGATAAATTTCCATGATATCCTCACCGCTCACTGGGGGCTGGAAGTTTCGGATATGATCGCGTTGCTCAACCTCTTTGAACTTCTCCCGAACCTGTTTGAAGTTATTTAGATAGCGTCGCTTACGCTTTTCGTTCTTCGTGGTCAGATCAGCCTCACACAATAACATGAGATCTTCCACATGATCGCCAGCATCGAACAAAAGTCGGCGTACAGCGCTGTCTGTGACTTCGTCGTCTACCAAAGAGGCTGGACGTGAACTCATTTGCACCATTTGAACGACATACTTCATTCTTGAGTCAGTGGGCAGGTGCATCCGCTTGAAGATTTGAGGCACCATTTTACCGCCAAGGAACTCATGACCGCGGAAGGTCCAGCCTTGAGGGCGGATAAATCGTTTGGTTCTCGGTTTACCTATATCGTGCAGCAGAGCCGCCCAACGGAGCCAAAGGTTTTCTGAGGTTCGAGCAAGGTTGTCAACCACTTCTAGGGTATGGTAGAAGTTGTCCTTGTGGAGATGGCCCTCTTGCTCTTCAACCCCTTGGAGCGCAACGACTTCAGGTAGAAAATGTTCCATCAATCCGGCGGTGAAACACAAGCCGAGACCGTAGCTCGGTTTGTCGGTGGCCATGATTTTATTGAACTCAACATTGACGCGCTCGGGAGCGACGATTTTGATGCGACCAGCGTGAGAGCGAATGCTTTTTAGGGCAGCGCTATCAAGCTTAAAGTTTAATTGGGCAGCAAAACGAACGGCACGCATCATTCGCAGGGGATCGTCATCGAATGTTTTGTCTGGATCCAACGGAGTTCTCAACAACTTGCGCTCAATATCGCCCACACCGTCAAACGGATCCAAAAGCGCGCCCCAACGTTCGGCATTCAAACAGATGGCCATGGCGTTGATGGTAAAATCACGGCGGTTTTGGTCGTCTTGCAGTGTGCCGCTTTCCACCTGTGGGTTGCGGCTATTTTTTCGGTAGCTCTCCTTGCGGGCACCAACGAATTCAAGATCAACACCTTGGTAATTCATGTGCGCTGTCCCAAAACTTTTAAAAACACTGAGTTTCGGTTTAGGCTTAAGTGTTTTTTGAACTGCTTTGGCCAATTCTATCCCGCTGCCCACGGTCACGAAATCAAGATCCATCTTGGATGGACGCCCCATCAATCGATCGCGAACATAGCCACCAACCACATACACCTCCAAGCCTAGCTCATCGGCTACTTGGCCGATTTGGGCGAAGATGGGTTGGTCGAGATATTCAGCGGAATGGTCCATGGATTATATCGGTTTTTCAGGGAGCTTACCAAAATACACTCCGGCCAGCAAAAGTACAATGAGTAGGAAGTAGAGCGCAATGTTTGTGCGTTTGATTTTTGCCAACCAAAAATCTTCATTCTCGTTGCCTGCCATCATAACGGGATACAACAAAGGAAAGAGCATGATAGATTCTTTCCACCACTGTTGATCCTTCTTGTAGCGATAGTTTCTCGTGTAGTAGTCCTTCCAGCTCCCCGGTTGCTTCTTATTCTTCACCCGCAAGTATTGAAAGTGCAAGGCCCATTTGAAGCTGTACACCCCAATAACACTGGCCATTAGCACAATCATGAATACAATAGAAATGGTACTCATTTATGGTTGTTTTATCAATTTCATATAACTATAACGCAGACTAACACCTCTAGCCATCCAACGACTGTAGTGCCATCCAGCGGCCCCGTCGAGGAAACCACCGCGGAGCACATAGTGTTTGAAGAACCGGAAGGCCGGCTTCACAACCGTGTGCCATAAGGTAATCTTCGGGGTTTTAGGCAGGTGATCAACAGCACTTCGACGCGCGTACAGGTGCATTTTGTCCTCCCAAGCACGCTCGTTCTTGTAAGTGTAATGGTCCAATTCCCCTTTCAGCAAAGTCCCAATGGGCGCATCTAATTTTTCGTGCACGGCCAATTCCACATAGCGCTTACTGCGATGAAACAACCGATTAACCACATCACTCTGGAGTCCCGAAAACCGCATTGCCTGGCCTCTAAAATAGTTCCTACGTTTCACCGCAAAAACTTCATCATCACCGTGGTCCTGAGCTTTCCATTCCCGAAGGGATTGCAACAATACTTCTCCCAATCTCTCGTCTGCATCCAGCACAAGTACCCAAGGGTGCTTACACTGATCAATACCCCAATTCCGCTGTTCACCCCAGTTGTCTAAGGGGCGCTCAAACACGCGGCACCCCAGGGTTTTTGCAATGGCCACCGTCTGGTCTGTGCTACCCGAATCCACCACCACCACATCATCTGCCAGACCGTCCAGGCTGAGCAAGGAATCTTTTAGGTTGTGGGCCTCATTTTTTGTGAGGTACAATACAGATAGCGGTGTTCTCATCGAGTACTATTAAACCGCTACGTTGTGGGTGCGAAGGGCGTCGTTCAATGACGTTTTCTTATCGGTACTTTCTTTACGCTGACCGATAATCAGTGCACATGGCACGTTGTAGGTGCCTGCAGGGAATTCCTTAGGTAGGGTTCCTGGAATGACCACGCTGCGCGCTGGCACTTCACCTCGGTACTCTACAGGCTCACTTCCGCTGA
Organism: Bacteroidota bacterium; assembly: GCA_041164065.1. Lineage (GTDB taxonomy): Bacteria > Bacteroidota > Bacteroidia > Flavobacteriales > Schleiferiaceae > UBA10364. Next base: position 42,037 of record JBEAQE010000030.1, read on the forward strand.
CATCAATAATTTTAGTCGATGCAGTAAGGACTACATTGGCACCCAATACGGCTTCCTTTCCAACATGTACGCCTTCCACAACGATACAGCGCGAACCCACGAAAACATCATCTTCTATGATAACTGGTGCCGCCTGAAGAGGCTCGAGTACACCGCCGATTCCCACGCCACCGCTGAGGTGAACGTTCTTACCAATCTGTGCACAAGAACCAACTGTAGCCCACGTATCGACCATGGTGCCACTATCTACATAAGCACCGATGTTCACGTAGGAAGGCATCATAATAACCCCTGAAGCGAGGTATGATCCATGACGTGCGATAGCATGAGGAACCACGCGAACGCCTTGCGCCGCATAGTTTGTTTTCAATGGAATCTTGTCGTGAAATTCGAAAGGAGGAACCTCGATGGTCTCCATTTTCTGAATAGGGAAGTACAATACCACCGCTTTCTTAATCCACTCATTTACTTGCCAGCCGTTTTCTATCGGCTCTGCCACGCGGATTTCACCACGGTCAAGAGCAGCCACGACATTGCGGATGGCCTCTTGCGTCGCTGTATCTTCTAGAAGGGCACGGTTGTCCCAAGCTTTTTCAATGATGGTGCGTAATGCTTCCATATTCAGAGGTTGAGTTTTTCGATTAATTGGACGGCAAAGGTAAGGCATTCTAGGGCCGTAACCCTACCTTTGAAGCATGGCAAAATTACTCGCTTTGGATATCGGTGGAAAACGCACAGGAATGGCGGAATCTGATCCGATGCAGATGATGGCGTTTACATTGGATACTGTTCAAACTACCGACCTTATCGGGGTGTTGCAGTCGATGGCCCTTATGAAGACCTACGAGCTATTGGTGGTGGGCTTGCCACGACGTTTGCACGGGGAATTGGGCGAGGCTGCTTCTATAGTGGAACAGGTGGTAGAAAAGATTCAGAAGGCCTTTCCAAACATGCCTGTTCATTATGTGGATGAAAGATTCACGAGCTCCCTTGCTGCCGATGCGTTGGTACGTGGAGGAATGAAAAAATCGAAACGTCAGGAAAAAGGTGCCGTGGATAAGGTTGCGGCCGCCTTGATTTTGGAGAACTTCTTAGCGCAACGTTGATTATCTTTGCACTAACGTAATAAAGGAAATTATGATCCTACCTATTGTTGCATATGGCGACCCGGTACTGAGCCGAATTGCGGAAGAAATTGAACCCAGCTATCCTGGGCTCAAGGAGTTGATCGGGAATATGTTCGAGACTATGTACAATGCACATGGCGTTGGCCTTGCTGCCCCTCAGATTGGCCGAGGTATTCGTTTATTTATTGTCGATGCGAGTCCATTTGCGGAAGAAGGGGAGGACGATTACGAATTGCTTCAAGGGTTTAAAAAGGTGTTTATCAACCCTGTTATTATTGAGGAAGACGGCAAGCCATGGTCTATGGAAGAAGGGTGTTTGAGCATTCCGGATGTTCGTGAGGACGTGAGCCGTAAAGAGCAAGTGGTCATTGAGTACTACGATGAGAATTGGGACTTAAAAGAAGAGACCTACAACGGTTTGGCGGCGCGCGTTATTCAACACGAGTATGACCATATCGAAGGGAAACTTTTTGTGGAATACCTCAAGCCGTTGCGTAAAAAACTCATCAAAGGTGCCTTAGGTCGTATCGAGCGTGGTGATGTGAATGTGGATTACCCTATGAAATTCCCAAAGCGTCGATGAGAATCTTCGTAGCACTAGTTGCCTTGATGGTATTTGGATGCAGTGCGCCGAGTGTTGGCTCGAGTGAAGCGGTTGTCGAGGTTGAAGTTGATATTTTATCAGAGAACACGGACTCGCTGTTCGGGTATTATATGAACGGGATTGATTCTGCCCTTTTAACCGGTGACCAATTCCGCGCGGCGGCGGCGTTCTTTGCCCAAAACGATTCCCTCGTACGTCAAAGTGCCCCCAACCTCATGAAGGCCGGGCTTGTATGCCTGTCCTCTGCCGAGCACCGTTTGTTCGGGGTCGAATTTTTAACGGCACTCTTTAGAACCTATCCCCAACACGCCTACGCCCCCGAGGCATTGATGCAATTGGGATTATTCTTTCAAAATGAAATTAACGATCCTGAACGTAGCGCGAATTACCTTCGCGCGCTGGTGGATCGCTACCCGACTCACCCATTAAGGGCAGATGCAGAGGCGCTGCTGTTGTTTATGGGGGGAGATGAGAATGAGACGATTAAGAATTGGTTAAAGACAAAATAAAACATGGAATTAAGAACAGTATTGTCAGTTGCGGGTAAGCCCGGTTTGTACAAATTGGTTGCGCAGAGCAAAGGTGGTGTGATTGTCGAAAGTCTTTTGGACGGAAAACGCACGAGTATTCCTGCCACGGCTAACGTGAGCTCTTTAGGCGATATTGCGATCTATACTTACGATGCAGAGGTGCCATTGCGCGAGGTTTTCCAAGCAATGGCGGCCGCAACAGGCAATAAAGAGGCCTTGAGTCATAAGAGCTCGAAAAACGAATTGGAAGATTTCTTTGGTGAGGTTTTGCCAAAATTCGATCAAGAGCGCGTGTACATTAGCGACATTAAAAAAGTCGTGCAGTGGTTTAATATTCTCGTGAAGAACGATATGCTGCATTTATTGGAAGAAACTGAGGCTCCCGTTGAGGAGGTTGTTTCTTCTGAAGAAACTGCAGAATAAGCGCATGAACAGCCGCGAGCAGAAAATGGAAGCCTTCGGGCGTTTACTGGATATCATGGATACCCTGCGTGCAGAGTGTCCGTGGGATCGCAAACAGACGCTCGAGAGCTTACGTCATTTAACCATTGAGGAGACCTATGAACTTGCTGATGCCATAGAGGAGAATGACCTTGAGGAGATCAAAAAGGAATTAGGGGATTTGATGCTTCATATGGTCTTTTACAGCAAGATTGGCTCAGAGAAAGGAGCCTTCGACGTCGCGGATGTGCTCAATGGGGTGTGTGATAAGTTGATTCACCGTCATCCACATATTTACGGCGATGTAGTAGCTACGACAGAGGAGGAGGTTAAGGCGAATTGGGAAGCCATCAAACTCAAAGAAAAGGGTACGAAGAGCGTTCTGCAAGGTGTGCCCCGCAGTTTACCCGCTTTGGTTAAGGCAATCCGCATTGGTGATAAAGCGCGTGGTGCCGGGTTTGATTGGGATAATCCGACCGATGTGTGGGATAAAATCAAAGAGGAACTTGGAGAGTTTGAGGAGGTTCATAGGTCTGGTAATCAGCAGGATATGGAAAGTGAGCTCGGAGATGTGCTCTTTTCAATAATTAATTTTGCAAGGCTGAGCAACTTGGATCCGGAATTGGCACTAGAACGTACCAATAAAAAGTTCATTTCACGATTTACTTACATGGAGAAAAAGGCCATTGAAATGGGTAAGTCATTGGCTGATATGCCTTTAGCGGAAATGGATGAGCTTTGGAACGAAGCCAAGGCGTTAGGCAAAGGTTAAGCAGACCTCATTAATGGGTTAAAAGTTACGGGTGATGTTTAAATACATCATTGGTTTTCATTACTTTAAAGGGTAATATTTTACCTGTAATACTTTGAAAACTCTTTACCTTGTTCGACACTCGAAAAGCAGCTGGGACATCAATGGTATAGCAGATCGTGATCGTCCATTGAAAGGGCGAGGTATTCGAGATGCGCATTTGATGAGTGCCTTTGTTTTGGAGAATCTTGACGACGATGCCTCTGTGGGCATGTATAGTTCTCCTGCTACTCGGGCTTTACATACGTCGCTGATTTTTACGAAGAATTTTGGATTACCCGCTGGAGCCATTCACATTGAGGATGCGTTGTATCATTGCACTCCTGATGATTTGCATGCCCAGGTTAAAAAGATTGATCATCGTTACAGCGATGCCTTTATGTTCGTGCATAATCCAGGGATTACCGAATATGTAAATAGGCTGACTGATGCACGCATAGACAATGTGCCTACCACTGGGGTGGTGTGCATGCGGTTCGATTGTGAACACTGGGATGAGGTAGGTAAACAAGCGGAATTGATTCATTTTCAATATCCTAAAAAACTGAAATAATTCATGAATTCTAGTCCCTATTTTAACCGAGATATAAGCTGGTTAAAGTTTAATGAACGCGTTTTGCAAGAGGCCGAGGATCCTACGGTTCCTTTGATTGAGCGCATTCGATTTTTGGGTATCCATTCGAATAACATGGATGAGTTTTTCCGTGTACGTTATTCGACGATCCGTCGTTTGAAGATCGATGGTGTTAAGAATGTTGAGAATGATCTCGAGGGATTCACCCCAGGGAAGCTGTTGCGGACACTAACAGCTATGGTGACGGATCAGCAGCAGCGCAGTCAGCAGATCTACGAGGAGCTCATTGCGGCCCTTGCAGAGTTGGATATCGTGATGCTCGATGAAAAGGATTTGACTGCCAATCAGAAGGAGTATGTGAAAGATTTCTTCACTAAGAAGTTAAGCCCGGCGATTGTCAACCTCATGCTGAATCAAGCACCGGAATTTCCCTACTTGCGAGATAAGGGAATCTTTTTGGCTATAAAATTGGTTAAGGGCGAAGAGTCTCAGTATTCTATTATTGAGGTTCCTGCAGAGGAGAGCGGTCGATTTATCCAGCTACCGCGGTATGGAAGGGAATATATCATGTACGTTGATGATGTGATCCGCTACAATCTGGACCGGATTTTCTTTATTTTCAAATATGATCGACTCGAGGCCCACACGGTGAAGATTACTCGTGATGCGGAACTTTCATTGGACGATGATGTCAGCAAGAGCTTTATGGAAAAGGTTCAGAAAGGGCTTCGTACGCGCAAGGAAGGTGATCCCGTACGCTTTGTATACGATAGTGAGATTGGAAAGGAAACTTTGGAACTCCTGGTTAATGGATTGGGCATTACGGAATTGGACAGTTTGATTCCTGGTGGCCGATACCACAATAAGAAGGATTTGATCAAGTTCCCAAATGTGGGAGGTGCAGAGTTGGAACATGAAAAATTGCCAGCACTTGCGCATCCAGATCTTGAGGCAGACCGGAGTATCTTGGAGGTGATGTCTAAAAAAGATGTGCTCCTCTTTACACCTTACCATGATTTCGGTAATGTGATTCGCTTATTGGGCGAGGCTGCAATCGATCCAAAGGTGCGAGAAATAAAGGTTACGGTATATCGACTTGCCGATGATAGCCGCATCATGCAGGCGTTGATTAATGCAGCGAAAAATGGTAAAAACGTGACTGTATTTATCGAATTACAGGCACGCTTTGATGAGGCCAATAACATTCGTTGGACAAACAAATTGCGCAGTGAGGGGATTAAGGTCGTTAGCGGCGTGCCAGGATTGAAGGTACATTCTAAACTAGCCCTTATTCGCCGAGATGAAGGTGGTGAAAAACTTCGCGACTATTGCGTGGTTGGCACGGGGAACTACCACGAAGGAACGGCGAAAATCTACACGGACTACCACTTATTAACCGGGGATAAACGCATTGCTCGAGAGGTTCGGAAGGTTTTTCAATTCATTGAAGCTCCGTACAAGCAAATTAGATACAAGCACCTCTTGGTCAGTCCTCATTCAACACGCGAGGGGTTTGAGGCCTTGATTGACCGCGAGATTGCGAACGCTAAGGCGGGCAAAGTGGCAAAGTTTTGGGTGAAGATCAATAGTATCTCTGATCATGGGATGATTCAAAAGTTATACGAAGCCGCTGCAGCAGGTGTTAAAGTGCGCATGGTGATTCGCGGGATCAATTGTATCCAATTCACGGAGGAATACACCCACGGCAACCTTGAAGCGGTCAGTATAGTCGATCGATTTTTAGAACATACTCGGGCCTTTTGTTTCCATAACGACGGTGAACCTGAGTACTTTTTGAGTTCCGCCGACTGGATGAGTCGAAACTTGAATCGTCGGGTTGAGGTGAGTGTTCCAATCTATGACGAAAGATTGAAGCGTCAACTGCGCGATCATTTTGAAATTCTTTGGAAAGACAACACAAAGGCTCGTATCTTCAATGCTGAACGCTCTAATGCTTATCGCAGCATAAGTGGACCCAAGATCCGAGCTCAAAAGGAGCTGTACCATTATGTTCAAAAGCAACTAAAGAAAGGATAAAATGCAGGTAACTAAGCTTGGCGCCATAGATATCGGTTCGAACTCCATTCGTTGTCTTATCACCAACGTGGTGTATAAAGATGGGTATACCTATTACCGCAAGGTGAGCATGGTTCGTTTACCTATTCGATTAGGACAGGAGGTATTTGAATTTGGAAAGCTCAAGCAGGAAACCTTCGACCGTTTTTTGGAAGCGATGAAGGCCTACAAACATCTAATGAATGTGCACGGTGTTGTGGGTTTTAAGGCCGTAGCGACCTCTGCTATGCGTGAAGCTGAGAACGGAAAGGAATTGGTCCAAAGAGTTAAAAAACTGACCGGTATTGGTATTGAAATTATTGATGGCGAGGAAGAGGCGCGATTGATCTTTGAGAGTAAGATCTTTGATGTGGTGAACCCCAAAGAGCACAATTTTGTGTACATCGATGTCGGTGGGGGATCTACTGAGATTTCCATTATCGTTAATGAACAGGTCACCTTTACACGTAGCTTTAGAATCGGTGGTGTTCGCGTCATGAATGGGTTGGATCGGCCAGAGGAGTGGATGGAAATGAAGTCCTGGTTAGCGAAGTATGCTAAGCCACTGAAGGATAAGGCGGCCATTGGTTCTGGAGGAAACATCAATAAGGTTCATAAAATGAGTATGAAGCCGGCGACAAAACCATTAACTCACGCCTATTTGGAGGAGCGATTGGAACTGTTCAACAGTATGACGGCCGAGGAGCGCGTAACGGAATTGGGACTGAATTTTGACCGGGCGGATATCATCGTCCATGCCCTGCCTATTTACATGCAAGCTATGGAGTGGGCCGGAACCTCTAAGATTTATGTGCCCAAGATTGGGGTTAGTGATGGTTTGGTTCGCGATCTCTATCACAAGCAATACAAGGCTGAAGTCGAGGTTTGATATCGCTAAATAGACAACATCTATTAGATTCTGACAACTGTTCGACGAACACTATCTATATTTGTCTTGTTCAATAAATACAACAACTAAAACCTCATATACTATGGCAGTTCAGGTAGCAACCGATGCAGATTTCGAACAACTATTGAAAGATAACCCACGTGTGGTAGTGAAGTACTACGCTGACTGGTGTGGTGCATGTAAAATGTTCGCTCCAAAGTACAAGCGTGTAAGCAACGAAGAGGCAAATGAAGGGGTATTGTTCTTGGATGTGAATGCTGAGCACAATGAACTAGCGCGTAAGGCAGCTGGTGTGAGCAACCTACCATTCCTTGCTTCGTTCAAAAACGGTGAACTCGTTGAAGGTTCAGCGGCAAGCAAAGAAGAGTACTTGCGCAAGTTGATCGATTTGACTGCGTAAGTCGAAAAATTTCGGACACATTAAAAAACCCTCGGGCCGCAGGCCCGAGGGTTTTTTATTTGTTCTAATCGCGTCGCCCCGTGTGCTTAACATTGAACTAGTAGGGCTTCATAAAAATGAAAGGGGCCCCGCCAAGAGCCCCTTTCTACCTAAACCGCCATGAAAATCTGCATTAGCAGAAGTTCCATATGTCCTAATAACTGCATTGTTCAGATAAGGTTCACGGCAAATAGAAAAAAAGTGGAATATTTTCGGCAAAAAAAACACCCCCCAGAGCCGGAGCTGCTGGAGGGTGAAAAAAAAAAGAGTTTTTAACCAGGTGCTTAGTGCTTCGCTAGGTAATCAGCAACGCCATCGTGTGTTGCGTTCATTCCGTCCTGACCTGGAGTCCAGTTTGCAGGACAAACTTCACCTTTCTCTTCGAAGTACTGAAGAGCGTCTACCATACGCATTGCTTCGTCTACTGAACGACCGAGTGGGAAGAAGTTCACCAACTGGTGCATTACAGTACCTTCACGGTCGATGAGGAACAATCCGCGGTAAGCGATCATTTCACCGGTAGAAGTCAAGTTACCGTCTTCATCGTAAGACCACTCGCCATCCAACACGTCGTAGTTGTGAGAGATAGTTTTGTTGGTATCAGCAACGATAGGGTAAGTGATGCCTTCGATACCGCCGTTGTCTTTGCTCATTTGCAACCAACCCCAGTGGCTCTGCTCTGTATCCGTTGATACAGCGATCAATTCTACGCCTTTAGCCGCGAATTCTTCTTTGCGCGCTTGGAATGCGTGCAATTCCGTAGGACATACGAAAGTGAAATCTTTTGGGTAGAAGAACAAGATTACGTATTTGCCTTTGTAATCGCTCAAAGAGAAGTTTTCTACGATTTCTTCGCCGTTGATTACCGCTGCAGCAGTAAAATCAGGGGCTTTTTTTCCAACTAGTACAGCCATTTTATTGTGAGTTTAATTTATTACTGGTGCAAAAATACGATAGAGCAAACTCATAAAGGTTGACTTTATGTTAGCTTTTATCTATCGGCAGTTATAGCCTGCTTATATCTACATGAAGAAGGCGCTTAGACCTATTCCCAATGCAACGAAAAGCAGTTTCAACAGGTTGAATTGGTGGTTTGCCGCGCTTTCGAACAAAATGGTCGTGCTGACGTGGATCAAGAGCCCGATGGTGAACGCTAAGATGCGTGCTTCGCTCTCCACGCTGGTCATTACCCACTGCGCTGCTTCGTGCCCGAGGGGGGCGCTGATGGCAAACAGTATAACGGCGCCGGCGATCAGCGGTGCGCTCAGGCGGGCCTTGCGCAATGCGGATGTGACCAAAATAGCGATAGGAAATTTGTGTAGGGCCACCGACCAAAGCAGACCGGGGTTCGTGTGGTGCAGATGGTCGTGGTGATTCTGACCTTCGCCCAGTGGCATGCCTTCGAAGAAGGAATGGAGCAGCAAGCCGAGTATAGGCAGTAGGGGAAGGGTGTTTTCGTGGAGGTGAAGGTGCCCGTGCTCTAAGCCTTTGCTGAGGTAATCGAGGAGTAATTGGACACCGAAACCCGCTAGGATCCACCATCCGATGTGAGGCAAACGGCTTTGGAAAACTTCAGGAATCAGATGTGTGAAGAGCATGCCGAAGAGGAAGGCCCCCGAAAAGGCGAGGAGGTATTTGAATGCGTCGCTTGAGGTCTGTACGGACCAGGAGGCTGCGGCGCCCAAAAGTGTGCTTGCTATGATGACCGTCCAGACCATAATTTAGGCAGGCTTTTTAGCAATAATAAGGAGGCGGTCGCTGTATTCCGGGTCGTAGTCGCTCAGGTCATAGTCGCCCTTAACTCCTTCGACCTCGAGCCCAGCTTTTTCCATGAACCCGCGCAGATCGCTCTCGCTAAAGGCACGCACGCGTTCCTCGAAATGATTGAGCTGACACTCTTCCGTAAAGGTGATGGTCTTTATGATGGTGCCGTTTTCAACGCGTCGACTGATGTTGTACTGAGCCATATCTGTGACCACGGTATCTGAGGGTACCAGGTTCGCCGCAATACGAATGGAGTTCATGTAGTCCAAAATAAGCTTTCCACCCGGTTCGAGGGCATCAGCCATATTTTGGATGGCCAATTCATGATCGGCATCGTCCTCAAAGTACCCAAAGCTCGTAAAGAGGTTGAAGACCCAATGTACTGGAGCACCGGGCAAGGGTCGTAGCATATCAGCGACCTTGAACTCTAGACCTTCATGCGCAAATTCTTGGGCGTAGGCGATGCTTTCTTCACTGAGATCGATGCCCAAAGTCTGCAATCCTGCTTCACTCAGTACTTGGGCATGCCGACCTCGACCACATGCTACGTCGATGGCGCTTTCCCCGGCCTGCACACCTAGTTCACGGCACAACTCACGAATGAAACCACGCGCCTCGTGCATATCGCGGTGCTGGTATAAATCGTGGTAGTGTACGGTGTTAAACCATGTGGCGTACCAGGGTAAACTCATGTCTTAATAGAATTGGCCCACAAGGTAGGGCTCAAACATTTTATAAATCGCGATTAATATTACGGTAATGAGCACATACCTGGTGATGGCATTCGCTTTCGGGTGTTGGATCACTTTTTTCGTTCCCAATCGTGCACCGAGTGTCGTTCCAAGCGCCAAACTCAACCCGTATTTCCATTCGATACTCCCTGAGAACGCAAAGATGACAAAACTCGGGATGGTCATGATAAAGGCGATGAACAACTTCATGATATTTCCGTCGCGAAGGGCATATTTTGCCATGAGTACGGCGATGCTCAAGAAGAAGATTCCAAAACCCATCTGAATGAATCCACCATAGAGGCCAAGAGCTAAGAAACTCAGCCAAATGGCCGGCGTTTTCTTGCGCTTGTAGCTATCCGTTTGAATGAGCCATTTTTTGGGGTTTAGCAGCATCGTTGCGAGCAACACAATCATCAGCACGCCAATACTGATTCGCATCAGATCCTCACTAATATCGACTGCCAATAAACTGCCGATAATCGAACCTATGACGATGGGCGGAATAATGAAGTAACTCTCTTTGATGAGGTATTTTGTCCTTGCCGATCTCGGCAAAGCGCCCATGGCACTAGTGGTTTGAAAGATGGCACCCACGCGGTTTGTGGCATTCGCCGTGTTGGGATCGAGACCCACCCACATGAGCAAAGGAAGGGTGATGGCCGAGCCGTTTCCAGCGATGGTATTGATCAGTCCGGCCGCAAATCCGCCTACTACCAATGCCAATAATTCAAATGCACCTTCCATGGCCCCAAAGTTAACGTACATTTGTAGTCTAAACAGCAGAAGGGTGCCGGAAAACAAAGACTATCGCCTTATCGTCAAAACTCTGTTCGGGCTTGAGGAAATCCTCAGCAAAGAGTTGCTCTCGCTTGGCGGTCGAGAGATTCAAAAAATTAATAGAGCCGTTGCCGTCGTTGGTGACCTCGGTTTCGTTTACAAAATCAATATCGCGTTGCGCACGGGACTCCGCGTGCTCCTACCGGTTGCGGAGTTCGAGATGGACGACGTGGATCATTATTACGACGAGATATACAATATTCCTTGGGAGGACCAATTCGATATCGGCAAGTCCTTTGCCCTCGATGTAGTCGGTACCAACGATCTGTTAAATCACAGCAGCTTCGCTGGCCTAAAAGCCAAAGATGCCATTGTGGACAGATTCCGTGAAAAAACAGGCCGTCGACCACGCGTCGAGCGCACAAAACCCGACGTACCCGTTCACATCCACATCCACCAAAGAACCATCCGCGTTTATTTGGACAGTTCCGGGGATTCACTGCACAAGCGTGGGTACCGCCTAGCGGCAGGTCACGCACCATTGAACGAGGTGCTGGCCGCAGGGATCATACTCCACAGCAAATGGAACGGTGGAATGCCGGTGCTTGACCCGATGTGTGGCTCTGGAACTTTTCTAGTTGAGGCGGCCCTCATTGCTCATAACATGCCCCCGAATATCTACCGCGAATCTTTCGGTTTCCATCATTGGAAAGGGTTCGACCAGGAGTTGTATGATATGATTCGCGAGGGTTTGCTCTCTCGTGCTAAAGAATACGAAGGCAAGATCATTGGCCGAGATATGGACGATTATGCCCTAGAGGCGGCTCTCCCAAATATTGAGCGATCGATGTTTGATGATGTGATTCGATTGGGGCAGGCCGATTTCTTTGAAGCCGATCCACCTGCAGAACAAGGTCTTATGTTGATTAATCCGCCTTATAACGTACGTATTGCGGCACGCACGCACAAGATGTACCGCGAAATGGGTGATACGTTGAAGGAAAAGTATGCCGGCTGGCGTGTGATGTGGATTACTTCCGATTTGGAGGCGATCAAAAGCATTGGTTTACGTCCAAGTCGCAAATGGAACCTGTTTAATGGGGAATTGGAATGTAAATTGCTGATGTTTGATATGTATGAAGGCACTAAGAAAGTGCACAAACTTCAACCGGATTACCAACGAAAAGGCAAACGATAACCATGAAACGCAACCTACTACTACTACTTATCGCAATTGTTTCAACGACGCTCCTCAGCGCCCAAAACGAGAGTTCTAACCATCGTCGTGTTGCCCGTGAGGTGGAGAAAATGATGGAGATTAGCTCTGATCTGATGGACGAGGTGATGACCTATGGTAAGGCGAAGAAAATCAATGCTTTAGCCGATGGCCAATTCGACATTTGGAGAAAGAGTAAGCGCTCGTTCAGCCGTCTCGATGGTGAGGGAGAAAAGGCCATGTTTGCTGCTGCGGAGCAGGGAATGGAAACGTTAGTGGAGGCTACCTCTGGGCCCTTGCGCGATTGGGCAAATGAAGACCCCAGATCGAGTTATGGGCATGAATATTTGAAATTGACTAAGGAGGTTTTTGGGGTTGTGTTGGCAGAATTGGACGCCTATGCAGAGGCTAATGAGGTCAATGCACGCCCGATGAATGCATTGGATCGATACGAAACACAGTTGGAGCTTGCTGAATATACGGCTACCATGAAGGCCGGTGCCTCTCGTGTCGATTCGTTGGTGGACTTCATGAAGGCAAACATGGGTACCACGGATTTAGACATCATGTTCAAGGCCCAGAAAGACCTTATTAAAGCTTTGAGCGAGCACCTTCGCGGTTATGGGGAAGAATTGTTCTTCAACGGTCAAACGGAGCTCCATGAGGCTTACCAGCGTTACTATGTGGAGTTGCTTGAGCTTACCAGTGCGGATCTTCTAGCGGATATCACGAAAATGAAGTACGATCTGGTGGAGTTTCGCAGTATAGATAAGGCCACCGAACGTTCGGCAGTGAAGACGTTAAGTTTCTTCGATAACGAGAAAAAATTGCTTACTAAACGAGAAGCTAGATTTGTGAAGGCTAACCTGCCGAAGGCGCCGAAAAAGTAAATCATGCGCGTCGCTGAGGTCATCGTTCCCTTACCGCTAGACAAGGTCTTTCACTATGCGATACCGCAAGAGTGGGAGTCTACGGTGGTTCCTGGGGTTCGCGTTTTGGTCCAATTCGGATCTCGAAAGGAATATGCTGCGGTTGTCGTACGCGTCCTTGAAAATACCGTGGATGTGGACCTCAAGCCGTTGATTACCGTCCTGGACGAACGTCCGGTAGTTACCGAGGACCAGCTGCTTTTGTGGAGCTGGATGTCAAAGTACTACATGGCTCCGGTAGGGGATGTGATGAATGCGGCGCTGCCTCCAGGGCTGAAACTCAGCTCCCAAAGTGTGGTGGTTTTGTCGCCCGAGGTCTTGCCTGATGAACGCGCTATGACTGATGGGCTCTTCAAGTTATACGAGGGGTTACGCAACAACGAGAAGTTGACACTCGACGAAGTTCGAAATTTATGTGGTACTAAAAATCCCATGCCACTTGTCCAGCAAGCTCTTGAACAGGGGTGGGCGCTTTTAGAAGAAGAGCTGAAAAAGGTTGCTCGGGCGAAGCGCAGAAAGCTCATTCGCCTTAGCGCAGATGCATTTACGAATCTTGATGGTGCTTTTGAAGCCACCTCAAGATCGGAGTTTCAGACTACGGCACTTTTGGCGTTGGTCAGTGATTGCGGCGCTGAGAATAGGTTCATCGATAAACGCGCCTTTCAAAAAAAGCACAATGTTGGACCGGCGCATCTGGCCGCGCTCAAGAAGAAAGGGTTGGTTGAGGAGGTTGAGGAGATTGATGGGACCACTGCTGCGTCGGCGCCGAAAACGGAATTGGTCCTTAGTGCCTCGCAGCAACAAGCCTTGGAGGAAATTCGGAAAGGATTCGCGGCAAAAAAGCCGGTATTACTCCATGGGGTTACGGCCTCCGGAAAGACGGAGTTGTATATAGAGCTGATTAAAGAGGCCTTTGAGTCGCACAAGAGGGTTTTGTATTTACTTCCTGAAATTGCGCTTACCACTCAGTTGATCAATCGCTTGCGTGTTCATTTTACTGTGGCTGTAAATCACAGCCGGTTTTCACCGGCGGAAAGGCTCGCTGCTTGGCGCGAAAGTTTGGAAAATGATCAACCCTTATTGGTTCTGGGAGCGCGGAGTGCACTGTTTATGCCCTTGCCGGATCTAGGATTGATCATCGTTGACGAGGAGCATGAAAGCAGCTTCAAACAGTATGAACCATCGCCGAGGTATCAGGCACGCGATGCGGCCGTGTGGATGGCGAATGACCGAGATTGCCACATCGTATTAGGGTCGGCCACACCGAGCCTAGACAGTATGTATAATGCACGTAAAGACAGGTACCACTTAGTGGAACTTTTCAAAAGGTTTCATACCGCCCCCTTACCAGAAATTGAGGTTGTGGATATGGTCGGTGCTAAACAGCGCAAGGAGATTAAGGGTAATTTCTCTATCGAACTAGTCGATGCGATGCGAGAGGTTTTGAATAAAAAGGAGAGTATTATTCTATTTCAAAATCGCCGTGGCTTTAGCACGTTTCAACAGTGTCAAACTTGTGGTCATGTGGAGCAGTGTACACGTTGCGATATTAGTTTGACTTATCACAAGGGACCGCAAAAGCTTAAATGCCATTATTGCGGATATGCCGTTCCTCCCGTTATGAAATGCACGAGTTGTGGGGGAGAAAGTGTGCTGCACAAAGGTTTCGGTACGGAGCAAATTGCAGAAGAAGCATCAGCGCTTTTTCCTAAAGCGCGCGTGAAGCGGATGGATTTGGATACGACAAGGGGAAAACATGCTTTTGCCGATTTAATCCATAGCGTTGAAAATGGTGAGGTTGACATCTTAGTAGGAACCCAGATGGTGACCAAGGGACTCGACTTTAATGGGGTGGGATTAGTTGGCATTATGAGTGCAGACAATTTATTGAGCTACCCTGACTTTAGAGCCAATGAGCGCGCTTATCAAATCATAGAACAGGTAAGCGGACGAACTGGACGCCGGACGAGCAAAGGACGGGTTGTTATTCAAGCGATGAAACCGCGACATGCGATTATTCAAATGGCCTTAAATCACGATTATAGGGGAATGGTAGACAAAGAACTAGCTGTAAGGCAGGAGTTTGCTTACCCACCTTTCGTACGATTGATTTCCATTACGTTCAAACATAGAGATCAACGATTGTTGGAGCGTGCAACAGAAGCTTTTGCCCAATCACTCCGAGCAAAAATTGGCGAACGTTTCCTAGGGCCTGAATATGCACCCATCGCTCGGTTGAAGAACTTGTACCAAATGCAGATAATTGTCAAAGTAGATAAAGGTGCATTAGGAGCGAAGGTCCGAGATCGAATATACAAGGCGTATACGGAGGTACTTCTCACTCCAGAGTATAACAGGATAAGAGTTGTGTTTGATGTCGATCCGAACGGATAGTACTAGATTGAAAAGGTTCGAAAAATCTCGAACCCGGCTTGCAGAACCGCCAGAGGTTCTATTTAATATTCGAAAAAGTCTTGTGAAGTTGGAGAACACAAAGAATGTCGGTTCGAAATACTTGTTTTGAAATAACTAAGCCTTGCTAAACGACCGAAAAGCCTCTATACCACTGTTTATCGTATATTCACTACATGAGATGGGGTGTGTATGATGATAAGCGCTTGACTGGCAGTCAAGAGGTCGTGGGTTCGAATCCCATCTTCTCCACGCTGAAAATCAAGCACTTACATCACTAGATGTAGGTGCTTTTTTCATTATTTGCATACAATTTGCATACAAAATCGCTCCAAAAAGTTCAAAAGCAACCCTAAATAGCGGTGAATACCTCCCGTTTGAGCGGCTTCTATTTTACGGTTATTTGGGTAGTATTGTCAGCTAGTAACTTTGTTGGAAACGTACTATTCGAGTAACGCATGTCTTTAGAGAACGGGAATGTTATATCCCTCTGGCGGTTATGCAAGGTGGGTTCGAAGTTTTTCGAACCAAAAAAGGCGCTATAGGTGCTTTTCGTTATTTATCGTCCCTTTTCGTACCATTATGTCTCAGTACAGGAATGAGGTTTTGAATTGCGTGTAGTTTGCGGTTACTTGAACGCAAAATTTCAATTTATGCTCATTTCTTATCAAATGGAATCTCTGGAGGAATTATTGGAGTCGATTACCTCCACACTCCAAAGCCAGTATTCTTCGCGCTTTATACGAGTGTCCAACCCTATGGCCTTGAATGCCACTCCCGAGGTGTTGGATTTAAACATTTATGCCATATGCTCTTTGTGGTTGAGCGATGCGCTGTCGGAAAACGCGTTGGATGGAGACCCCGTTGGGGACACGGAGGTAGCGGCCACCTTTTTGGGGTTTGCGAAGCTCTTTTTAGAGGGCCCCGATCCGTTGCTGGTGCATTGGGCGGAGGTGATGGTGGCTAAGATTCATGAGCGGCCAACCCCCTTATGGCCTGAAGAGTTGGATGCGGTGACCGATTTGAACCGGCACCTACTGTACCAGTTATATAGTGCGCCGCTGCTCAATACTCAGGCCTTAGCCTTTGCGGCGTACAAGAGCCTTTGCTTGTGCTGGGCCTACTTTAACAGCAAGAACCCCCATTGGGAAAAACTCCTTCCACCTTCCATGGCATC
>JBEAQE010000031.1:0-3374 GCA_041164065.1 Bacteroidota bacterium
AAGGATACCAATCTTTTGGAGCCCGGAGTTTTTACCACAGAGAATTATAGACTCTACTACACCACTGCAGAATTGAACCCGTCGCACGAGTACCGCATCAAAGGTTTTATCCCGGGAAACAATAATTTCGAAGCTATGACGCCCATTGTTGGTAACGTCGAGATCACGAAGCCATTGGGTTTCCAAAAGATCAGTTTCGGAATTCGCAATGCGGAATTTGGTTGGAATGCAGCAAAAAATGCACGCTTGTACCAGGGCTACGTACATTTCAAATACAAAGAGGCACCGCGGAGAAACCCATCAGACTCCATCGTAAAGACCCTCACTTATGCTTTGCCTACTAAGACGGGCAGCAATTTGACGGGAAATGGAAATTTTATCTCGGAGCTCAGCTACGAGGCCTTCTATAACTTTCTGTACAACAACATCGGCCCGAGCACCGAGGTCGTTCGCGTGTTCAAAGGTATCGATGTCGAGGTCTGGGCGGCAGCCGATGATTATGCCACTTATATCAATGTTAATCAGCCATCACAAGGTATTGTCCAAGAGAAGCCATTGTTCACCAACGTCGATGGGGGAATAGGTTTGTTCTCTTCTCGCGGATTGGGCTTCAAAGAAAATGTTGCTTTGAGTACCTCGTCATTGGACAGTTTGTGGCGTGGTATCTACACCTGCGGCATGGGGTGGGTGGATTTCCAGGGCATCGACAGCTGTATCTGTGTCGATGGTCAAAAGGTTTGTTTCTAGATCGGGCTTCTGGTCCGTTCGTGTTCCCGAGCGCGCTGGTGTAAGAGAGGTGGCTTAGGCGACATTGTGTCACCTTGGCAGCGGTGATTTCTGAGGTTTTGACAGCGAAAGAGGGGGTTGGCTGACAAAATTGGCCCCAAAACAAAAGAAAAATTGCTTGGCACAAGGCTTGTTCTATGGGTGGCGTAAATAATTTGAAATACGCAATCTAAATAACAATAACATGGGTAAGATCATTGGTATTGACTTAGGAACCACGAACTCTTGTGTTGCCGTAATGGAAGGTAACGAGCCTGTAGTGATTCCAAACAGCGAAGGAAAACGCACGACTCCGTCGATTGTTGGCTTCGTTGATGGTGGCGAACGTAAAGTGGGTGATCCTGCAAAGCGTCAAGCCATTACTAACCCTTTGAAAACGGTTTTCTCTGTAAAGCGTTTCATGGGTGAGAAATTCTCTAACGTTCAAGTGGAATCTAAGCGCGTGCCTTACACAGTAGAGGCAGGTGATAACGACACTCCGCGTGTGAATATTGACGGTCGTCAGTACACCCCACAAGAAATAAGCGCAATGATTCTTCAGAAGATGAAGAAAACTGCTGAGGATTACCTCGGAACAAGCGTTGATGAGGCGGTGATTACGGTTCCAGCATACTTCGATGATGCACAGCGTCAAGCGACCAAAGAAGCGGGTGAAATCGCAGGTTTGAAGGTACGTCGTATTATCAACGAGCCAACTGCTGCGGCATTGGCGTATGGTTTGGACAAGAAAGGTTTGGACCAGAAAATCGTAGTCTTTGACTGTGGTGGTGGTACGCACGATGTGAGTGTATTGGAGCTCGGTGATGGCGTTTTTGAAGTGAAATCAACAGACGGTGATACACACTTAGGTGGTGATGATTTTGACCAAGTCATCATCGATTGGTTGGCTGAAGAGTTCAAGGCTGAAGAGTCAATGGACCTTCGTGACGATAACATGGCGTTGCAACGTTTGAAAGAGGCTGCAGAGAAAGCGAAGATTGAATTGTCTTCAACGACTGCAACTGAAATCAACTTGCCATACATCACTGCTACGGCTTCAGGGCCTAAGCACTTGGTACGCAATTTGACTCGTGCGAAGTTTGAGCAATTGGCGGCTGATTTGATTGAGCGTACGATCGCTCCAGCGCGCAGCGCTTTGCAAAATGCAGGCTACAGCACATCTGAGATTGATGAGGTGATCTTGGTAGGGGGTACGACACGTATTCCTGCAATCCAGGAAGCTGTGAAGTCGTTCTTCGGTAAGGAGCCTAGCAAAGGTGTAAACCCTGATGAGGTTGTTGCTATCGGTGCATCAATCCAGGGTGGTGTTCTCGCAGGTGATGTGAAAGATGTATTGCTTTTGGATGTTACACCGCTTTCATTGGGTATTGAGACCATGGGTAGCGTGATGACAAAATTGATCGAAGCGAACACAACCATTCCTACGAAAAAGTCAGAGACCTTCTCTACGGCGGCAGATAACCAACCGTCAGTTGAGATTCACGTGTTGCAAGGTGAGCGTCCAATGGCGGGAGATAATAAGACCATCGGTCGCTTCCACCTCGACGGTATTCCACCAGCCCCACGTGGTGTGCCTCAGATTGAAGTAACTTTCGATATCGATTCAAACGGTATCCTTCACGTAAGTGCTAAAGACAAGAACACCGGTAAGGAGCAGAGTATCCGCATCGAGGCGTCTTCAGGTCTTTCACAAGAGGAAATCGAGCGTATGAAGCAGGAAGCTGAGGCGAATGCTGATGCAGATAAGAAAGCTAAAGAGGAAATCGACAAGCTCAACGCGGCGGACAGTATGGCCTTCCAAGTAGAGAAGCAGTTGAAAGACCTCGAAGGAAAATTGGCTGAGGATAAAAAAGCGCCAATCGATGCAGCTTTGGCTGAGCTTAAAGCGGCGCACGCGGCGAAAAACATCGAAGCCCTAGAACCTGCTCAAAACAAACTCAACGAGGCTCTTCAAGCCGCGGCGGCTGATATTCAGGCGGCTATGCAAGATCAGGGTGGTCAGGGTCCTCAAGATCCAGGTGCCGGACCTAGCGCAGGATCGACCGATGACGTAACCGACGTTGACTTCGAAGAGGTGAAGTAAGCCTCTCGGGAGTGTCCGATATTCAAAAGCCCCCGCACCATTCGGTGCGGGGGCTTTTTGTTATCTTGCTGCCTCGCTTAACACAAATATGCGTTCGACTCTATGGATTTAGTTCGTCTTAACGACATCTTAGCCACCATTGATGGCTATATCGGCGGATCAAGCTGGTTCGTTTTTGCCCTTCTAGGATCAGGGGTATTTTTTACCATCTACCTGAAATTTCCACAAATTCGCTACTTCCGCCACGCCATCGATGTGGTGCGTGGGAAGTTCGATGAAGAAGGCGCGAAAGGGGATACGTCCCACTTTCAGAGCTTGGCAACCGCCTTATCAGGAACAGTAGGTACTGGGAATATCGCCGGGGTTGCCTTTGCCATTCACCTCGGTGGGCCCGCAGCACTGTTCTGGATGTTGGTGACAGCGGCACTAGGTATGACTACAAAGTTCGTGGAGGTAACCTTGAGTCATAAATACCGTGAGTTTGCTGAGGACGGTACCGCTTCAG
>JBEAQE010000032.1:0-24148 GCA_041164065.1 Bacteroidota bacterium
TTGCAGTAAACGCGCCTGCAGTAGTACCTGATGCATTCGATCCGAATAAAAAGCACAAGCCGACGATGTTGACTACGGATTTGAGCATGGTAAAAGACCCTGTGTATCGTGAGATTTCAGAGCGTTTCTACAAAAACCCGGCTGAATTTGACAAGGCGTTCGCGAAGGCGTGGTTTAAGCTGACGCACCGCGATATGGGACCATCAACCACTTACATTGGCCCAGAGGTTCCTAAGGAGCAATTGATCTGGCAAGACCCCGTACCGGTTGCCGACTACGAAATGATTGATAGTCAGGACATTGAAGGTTTGAAAGCATCTATCGAAGCCTCTGGATTGAGCACACGTGAGCTCGTAACGGTGGCTTGGGCTTCAGCTTCAACGTACCGTGATTCTGACCGTCGCGGTGGTGCCAACGGTGCCCGCATTCGTCTAGAGCCTATGCGCAGCTGGGAAGTTAACAACCCAGAGATGTTGAATAAAGTATTGCCTGTTTATGAAGACATCGCAGCGAAATTCAACAAAAAGAACAAGAAGAAGCAAATAAGTATTGCAGACCTCATCGTACTAGGTGGTAACCTAGGTGTGGAGCGTGCTGCTGCTGCAGCGGGCTACCCCGTAGAGGTACCGTTCACACCAGGACGCACTGATGCTACCCAGGAAATGACTGATGTGGAAAGCATGGGCTTGTTGGAGCCGATGGCGGATGGTTTCCGTAACTACGAGAAAAAGCACTACATGCTCAGCACAGAAGAGTTGTTGGTGGATAAAGCTCAATTGTTGACGTTGACTGCTCCTGAAATGACTGTGTTAGTCGGCGGTATGCGCGCAATCGGTGCAAACTACAACGACTCAAAACACGGCTACTTCACTGGCAACAGCGGTGCATTGACCAACGACTTTTTCGTGAACTTGTTGGATATGGACAACAAATGGACCGCAACAGACGAGTACAAAGACCGTTTTGTAGCAACTGACCGCGTGAGTGGCGACATCAAATGGTCGGCTACACGCGCCGATTTGATCTTCGGGTCAAACTCTGAGTTGCGTGCCCTCGCCGAGGTATATGCTGCGAACGACGCCAAAGAGAAATTGGTGAAAGATTTCGTAGCGGCTTGGACTAAGGTTATGATGCTTGACCGCTTCGACCTCAAGTAATTTCTAAGTTATAGTGCCTTCAGGGCATGAAGCCTCCTCGTTTTCGAGGGGGCTTTTTTGTGCCCAATTCCACCAAATGTGAGTTAGGTCATATCCCCTTCCAGCGGCAGCAACTACCTTGCGCTTATGCGCAATCTACTCCTCTCCCTTCTCATTGTTTTTGGCGGCAGCAATCCGGCTCAAGCCTGCGACGCGTGCAGTTGTTCGGCAGCGAATTTGAGTAATTGGTCCGAGCTCACCAACATGCGAAACGCCATCGGACTTCAGCAGCAATGGTACCGCTTCTACATCGATGGATATGCGATGAACGACAGCATTGAGTATCAGGATTTACACCTCAGCACCTTTCAGGGCCAATTCCGCCTCAACACCCACTGGACCCTCCTGGGCGGCATCAGCTACTCAAACACGATATTGCAATACCCCACCACCCAAACCGCACTGGAAGGTTGGGGTAACCTCAACATTGGTGCCCGATACACCCACCGCACCATCATTCGCGAACACGAACATTTCTTGGTCGGTGAAGGGCGGTTCTTTGCACCACTGCCAAATTCCGAGTTTGGCGACCCGCTCAACCTTGCCTCCACCCCGTTTGGGAGCAACCTCTCCGGCGCTTGGCTCATGCGTCACCGCTCGTGGCAGTTCGCCGCCAGCACCACCTACCGCATGCACACCACCCGCGGCATCCTCCAAATGGGCAGCTCATGGAACACCGAAGTGCTCGCAGCGAAAACCGTCCGCGAACGAAACCGCTACAAAGTCCAACTCCAAAGCAGCCTAGCCCAATTCCTCCAGCACCCCGACATTGAAGACGTCCGAACCGGCATCACCAACACCTACAGCGGCGGCGTGATGACCAGCGCGAATGTGGGCATCGGTCTATATTTGGAAAACGCGAGTGTGAATGTGATCGCCGGGGTACCTGTGGTTCAAGATTTGGGACGAGGAACTTCGGAATTGGCCCCAAATTTGAGGGTTCAACTCAAATACTCATGGTAAAACCGATCACATACACGCTCCTGCTCTTGGGCATAATGCTCTCCTGCAACCGCCAGCCACGCGCTGTCGAGGTGGTTGTGGATGGGCCGTCCTATTTCGGTGAGCCAGTCTATACCGGAGGTGATCGCTGGCCCATGACCGACCGAACGGTGGCCCTAGGTAATCGCCTGTTTTTCGATCCGACCTTGAGTGTGGATTCAACCGTGAGCTGTAGCTCGTGCCACAATCAAACCGCTTATTTTTCCGATCCGGGCAAAGCACTGAGCACCGGCATGAACGACAGCTTGACCGTCCGCAACAGCCCCTCACTCATCAACCTTGCTTGGCACACGAGCTTTTTTCGTGAGGGCGGTGTACGAACGCTGGAGCTGAGCAGTATCGTGCCGATTACGCACCCGAATGAGATCGGTCGGGAATTGACGGAATTGACCACCGCACTTTCGAAAGATCCCACCTATGCGGAAGCCTTTGAGAAGGCTTTCAACGAGAAGCAAATGTCTGATGGACAACTCATTACCGCTCTTGCACATTACATGGCGACGCTCGTTTACGCCGATAGTCCTTACGACCTGTACCTGCGTGGCGAAGGGACCCTGGAGACCGATGCCATGGCAGGAATGGCGCTGTTCCAGGAGCATTGCAGCGGATGTCATAGCGGCGGACACCTCAGCGATTTTAGTTTTGAATCCAATGGTTTACCGACCAATTCCGACTACGGCCGAACCCTCATCACCCTCAACCCTGCCGACAGCGGCAAGTTCAAAGTTCCAGCCCTCCGCGGCGTAGCAGCAACAGCACCCTACATGCACGATGGATCATACGCGACCCTCGACTCCGTGGTTCGCAGCTACAACTTTTGGCACGGACTGGCGCTAAGCGAGGGAGAGATTGATCAATTGACCTCCTTTTTAAATCAATTGGGTCAATAATCTAACGTACCTTAGAGGGAGCATGCCTAAGACTATTTTACACGTTGCCAAATGGTTTCCGAACCCCGAGGACCCGCAAAATGGTGTTTTCGTTGAAAAACACATTAATTCAACTGCGGAGGACCCTCACTACATTGCCTTTGTGGATTTTGCCGGACCTCCTATTGAGCGGAAAAATGGCACGATCTATGGTGCCCGCGTCATGAGCGCGACTGCAAAATTTGCCGTTTTCGTGGCAAAATTCAATCAGTTAAAACCTGATTTGGTTCATTTCCACTGCTTTACACCCGACATTGTACCGATGGCATGGTGGTGTAAAAAGGATGGAACGCCCTATATTCACAGCGAGCACTGGTCAGGCTTTCTCCCTGATAACTTGGATAAATTTAGCCTTCACAAACGTTCACTAGCCTCTTGGTACTTCCGTAGCGCCGAGCGCGTGCTTCCTGTAAGCTCCATCCTCGCAAAGGGCATCAAAAGTATTTCTCCAAAAGCGAAAATCACCGTGCTACCAAACATCGTAGACGGTAAGCTTGATGCAACCATAGAAAAGCGTCCCGTGAAAAGCTTTTGTGTGGTCGCAGACATCCACTTTTCGAATAAAAAACAAGACCTTCTGTTAGAGGTGTTTAAGATGTTAGATCGAGTAAAATTCGAAATGCATTTCTATGGCGGCGGACCCGACCTCGAACGTCTAAAAAAATTAGCATCTCCCATGCTGAATGTCTACGTGCATGGACGTAAAACAAATGCTGAGATACTAGAGGCGCTCCCCCAACACCATGCACTGATTCTGTTCAGTAACTATGAAACTTTTGGGATTACGCCGCTCGAGGCTCGGAAAGCAGGATTGTGGGCCATCATGAAGCCAACTTTCGGTGCTGCAGATTATGCGGACGAAGGGTGTTTGATGGCCAATAACGAGGTGGAATTGGTCGAGCAAATGGAAAAAGCAATGGCCATGCCTTTGCCCGGACCCGCCGCTTTTGAGGAATTATCGAGTGAAAGTATCGGTAATCGCTTGAATGAGCTCTATGAGAGTTTGAATTAAGGCCAATTCTTAGTTATATTGGTCCCTCAACACTAAACACTGCACTTTTATGAAAAAAGGACTACTCCTCGCACTAGGTTTGGGTCTTTCTACAGCAGCGGTAGCACAATCGGTAAGTACCGAAGCACGTACCGACTTCGGTCGTAATGCTGCCCAAATGCTCGGAAGCAACAACCCAGCTATCCCTTATGCAAATTCAGCGAACAAAAGCCAATCGGCAATTATGATCGGGACTGCTCCGAACGTTTACGGTGCAGGTTTCGGACCACGAACCAACGTTTGGGCTAATGAAGACCTAAATACTATCGCTTTTATCCACCGCTCTGATGCTGGATCAAACGGCGATAACGGATCGGGTTCTTTGCGTTTCGACTACAGTACTGACGGCGGTGCGACCTGGATCAATAATAATGGTCCTGTATACAACCCAACCAACAGTTACACATACCCAGGTCCTGGCCGTTACCCTAATGCGGCTATCTTGAACCAAAGCGGTAACGCAAACCCGTTGAAGGCACACCTTGGGGTTTTCGCCTCAACTCTTGCGGGTACTAATGATGCGAGCTGGGGTGGTGCTGCCTTCGGTAACCACAAAATGGACAATACCCACACCGATATCAAAGTGGATACGTCAAACTTGCACGTGATTGCTGACAATATCTACGCAGACGGTGGAACCATGTGGGGCATCAGCTTGGCACGTGATTTGGCGAACGACATCTACAACGATAGTTTGGTGCTCTTCAAGGGTGTAATGAATTGGTCTACAGATTCATTGGAGACTACCATCTCTAAAGTTTACATGCCAATCAACGCTGCTCCAGTAGAATTCTCCACCGGTTGGGACACCACAAAATTGATCGGTGATGCACGCATCTTCATGGCGGATGACGGTTTGAATGGCTACATCGCTTTGATGGGACACGATACCACTATCGGCGAAGGTTTTGTATTCCACCCATACCTCATTAAGACGAATGATGGTGGTGCTTCATGGAGCGATCCTTTCGGTCCAAAACTCAACGACCTCGTTGATGCGGCGACTGGTGATAGCATCATGTCTTACTTCGATGCCATAACCGGTGGAACTTGGGACCTCGGTAACATCGGTATGACTTCTTCAGGAAGCTTCGACCTTGCGGTCGACGCCAACGGTAACCCACACATCATGGGGAACATCTTCCCTGGTCAAGGAACCACACCAGACGGTGGAACGACTGCAGGTAACTTTACCTTCTTCCCTGGTGTAAACCTCATGGTAGATATCTACACTACGGATGGCGGATTGACTTGGAAGACACAAGTGATCACGCAAATCTTCACATGGGATTTCGACTTTGATCCATTGAACGGTCCGGTAACCGAAGCTAACCGTCCGCACATCTCAATGAGCACCGACCGTACGAAGCTCTTCTACTCTTGGTTCGAAACGGATACTGCCTTTGCTTTGGCTGCACTAGAGAACCAATTCCCTGATTGGCGTACCCGTGGTTACGATGTCCTTGGAGATTCTTTGGAAGGCAATGTTACTGTAATGGGGACCATCGGTGATGCAACATGGGGTAACGTAGCTGACTGGGCATTCGACAACGGCGACGGAACCTACCAGTTGCACATGACTTATGCCCCGATCGCGGACATCACTACTTTCAGTGTTGCGAGCCCAATCGACTTCTACTACCTCGGTCAACCTTACCCGAACAACATCGGTTTGGAAGAAAAAGTTGCTGCTTTCGGCATCAGCCAAAACTTCCCGAACCCTGCTTCGGACATGACGCGCGTAGCAATCGAAAGCACTTTACCTGCTGATTACAGCATGCGCATCATCGACCTTACCGGTCGTGTGATGGAAATGCGTGACCTTGGTATCCTCGATGCCGGTACACACAGTATCGACATCAATGTTGCTAACTACGCTTCAGGTATCTACTTCTACACCGTTAGCGCTAACGGTCACCAGATCACTAAGAAGCTCATCGTAGAATAAGCCAGCGAGCGCTCTCAAGCGCGAGCCCGGCCCAAAAAAACACCCCCCGCGAGGCGCTGCCTCGCGGGGGGTGTTTTTTTTATATCGGCGCTTTCGCGCTCGGGATGCATACCGAGAACTGACAGATTCCCTCTAGTAGTTCAGCAGCTCATTAACCGCCTCTTCCAGCTTCGCACTGGCAAGAAATCCTGCCTCCAATTCCTTCTGGAACGGCACCGGCGTCGGATCACTGCTCACCAACCTTACGGGGGCATCTAAATGCTCAAAGCACTCGCCAGCAATACGAGCGACGATATGCTCCCCGAACCCGCCGATGGCTACATCCTCTTGCAGAACCAAAACCTTTCCAATGGCCGCCGTTGCCGTGCGAACAGCCTCCCAATCCAAAGGTACCAAGGTCCGCAAATTCAACACCGCAACCCGTCCGCTCAAACCTTCTTGCTGAGCAACGTCGAGCGCCCAATGCACCCCCATTCCGTAAGTTACAATGACCAATTCCGTTCCCTCGCACTCCATTTTTGCCTGCCCCAAAGGCATCATCAGTGCCGCCTCTTCAACCGGCTCCTTTACCGTACGGTACAAGGCCTTGTGCTCAAAGAACAACACCGGCCCAGCATCCTGAAAACTGCTCAACAAAAGCGCCTTAGCTTCATTCGGAAATGCGGGATAAACCACCTTCAAACCCGGTACGTGCGTAAACCACGCCTCGGTACTTTGACTGTGAAAAGGCCCGGCAGCCACGCCTGCTCCCGTGGGCATACGCACCACGACATCAGCCTTACCGCCCCAGCGCCAATGCACTTTCGCGAGATTATTCACGATTTGATTAAACCCAGTACTGACAAAATCAGAGAACTGCATCTCCATCATAGCCTTACCACCCCCGAGACTCATTCCCAGGGCGGCTCCCACAATGGCACTCTCACACAGCGGCGTATTACGTACACGATCCGCTCCATACTTCTCCATCAATCCTTCCGTAGCCTTAAAAACACCACCGTAAGCACCGATGTCCTGCCCCATATAAACCAGGTCTGGCCAAATGTTTAAAGCCTGATCCAAGCCATGATGTATGGCATCGATCAGTCGCATTTCAACCTTACTTTCCTCAGCCACCACGGCGTGCAATTTCTCCGGCAGCGGCTCAGACGGCGGGTACAAATCCGCCAAACTCTCCTCCAAATCATACTGAGGGTCGTCCCAGGTCAGCGCCTCATGAAAAGCCTGATCCACAACACCTTTATACTGCTCTAGGAGTTCGTCCAATTCCGCCTCGTCAATGCCCCACAGCCCCACATTCTCTCGAATACGCGCCAATGGCTCACCCTTCATCGCCTCTTCCACCATCCCCTCGGGGTAATACTTCGTACCACTGGCTTCCTCATGACCGCGAACCCTAAAGGTCCGCGCCTCAAGAATAATCGGCTTGCCATCGCTTCGGGCGTATTGGGCCGCATCGTGGAAGTGATCCAAGGCACTATACATATCATTGGCATCAAAACTCCGGGCCTCCATTCCGTACGCCGGCCCTTTTTGTAGGAAACTATCGAAAATGAATTGTTCGTGCTCCGGTGTGCTCAATCCCCAATAATTGCGTTCCACGACAAATACCACAGGTAACTGCCACACCGCTGCGACGTTGAGTGCCTCATGAAAATCCCCTTGCGAGGTGGATCCATCACCAGTAAACGCCAACACACATTTTCCCGAACCGCTGAGTTTTTCGCGTAGCGCCAATCCACAAGCCAGCCCCAGCTGGGCTCCAAGGTGAGAGATCATGCCGATGATGTGGTGCTCAGTGGAGCCAAAGTGGAAACTGCGGTCGCGGCCCTTGGTGAATCCGCTGGCCTTTCCCTGGAATTGGGCAAAAAGCTTTGCTAAAGGGACATCACGGGATACAAATGTGCCCAAATTTCGGTGCATGGTGCAGATGTATTCCTCAGGCTGCATGGCAACCGTCGCAGCAACGCTCAACGCTTCCTGCCCGAAGGAGCTAAACCATTTACTAATCTTACCCTGACGCAGGTAAATAAGCATCTTTTCTTCAATGGCGCGAGTGCGCAAAAAATCATGTAAAGCCTTGTGATGGCTGCGGTGGTTCATAACTTGCATAGGTTGTATCGGCCGAAGCCAATTTCGTCCAAAAAGGTACTTATTTTTGTCAGAGACCTAAACAGTAATACCCACTATTATGGCAACCATCCCAAATCTCGACTTCAACCAGTGGAAAAATGGCTCCGCTGCTGATAAACAAGCTTTCGCGCAAGCCCTCGGCGCTGCCTATGCCGACATCGGTTTCGTGACCATCAAGAACCACGGTTTTGACGACGCTACACAGGCCAACCTGTATAGCGAGGTCGAAAACTTCTTCGCGCTCGACGTAGAGACCAAGGCAAAATACGAGATTCCAGGATTAGCTGGACAGCGCGGTTACGTGAGTTTCGGCCGCGAGCACGCGAAAGGCATTCCCGCCCATGACCTCAAAGAGTTCTGGCAAGTGGGACAGCCCACCCCTGCCTACAACGGTCCAGAATACCACGATAACGTGAGCGTTTCCGAGCGCCCCAACTTTGCCCCCACCTTTGTCGATGCGTACCAACGCCTCGAAGCCATCGGTTTGGAGATGTTGAGCGCCATCGCAACCTACCTCGAATTACCGTCCAACTACTTTGAAGAGTGGGTAAAAGGTGGCAACAGCATCTTGCGAGCCATCCACTACCCTCCGATCACCCAAGATCCAGGCAACAGCGTTCGTGCCGGTCAGCATGAGGACATAAATCTGATCACCCTACTCATGGGAGCAAGCGCGGAAGGA
This sequence comes from Bacteroidota bacterium, assembly GCA_041164065.1. Lineage (GTDB taxonomy): Bacteria > Bacteroidota > Bacteroidia > Flavobacteriales > Schleiferiaceae > UBA10364. Next base: position 8,942 of record JBEAQE010000032.1, read on the forward strand.
CTCGAAGTCTTAAACAAGCAAAATGAATGGGTCGGCATCACGGCCATCCCAGGCTCTTTGGTGGTTAATGTAGGCGACATGCTTCAGCGTTTGACCAATGGCTGTTTAAAATCGACGACCCACCGCGTAGTAAATCCGCCGAAAGAAAAATGGTCGGAGCCTCGCTACAGCATCCCGTTCTTCCTCCACCCCGTAGGCAAGATGCCGTTGAACGCATTGGCGGAATGTATCAGTGCGGAGCGCCCTAAAGCCTTTGATGATATTACGGCCGGAGACTATTTGGACGAACGTCTAGCCGAAATTGGATTAAAAAAATAAGCCTGTGCGCATCGACATCATCACTGTAATGCCCGAGCTGCTCGACGGCCCGTTCCAGCACAGCATCCTTAAACGTGCTGCCCAAAAAGGGCTCGCAGAAGTTCACTTGCACCAACTACGCCACTATGGCGTCGGTAAGCATCAGCAGGTGGACGACTATCAGTACGGTGGTGGCGCAGGCATGGTGATGCAATGTGAACCGCTCGTGGCCTGCATTGAGGACCTGCAAAGTCAGCACGAATACGAGGCTATTCTTTACATGACCCCGGATGGAAAGCGCTTCAACCAGAGTGATGCAAATCGATTGAGTCTGATGGGCAACATGATGATCATCTGTGGTCATTACAAAGGCATTGATCAGCGTGTTCGCGACCATTGGGTAACGCACGAATACAGTATAGGTGATTTTGTGCTCAGTGGAGGGGAATTGGCGGCGGCCGTCATTACGGATGCCGTCATCCGTCTCCTACCCGGTGTTTTGAACGACGAAACCTCTGCCTTGACCGACAGCTTCCAAGACGATTTACTTGCACCACCAGTATATACGCGTCCCGAGGAATTCCGAGGTCATCGAGTACCAGATATTTTGTTGAGCGGAAACACCAAAGCCATCGAGGTTTGGCGCGAAGAACAAGCCTATAAACGTACGAAAGAACGTAGACCGGACCTGTTGGGAGAATAATCGTACCTTTGTATTTCACTTACGCGCTAAAGCCAGCGCTTTTTCATGACATTTAAAGAATTGGGGCTTGACCCCACCATACTCGAAGCCCTTGAAAAGAAGGGATATACGACTCCTACCCCCATTCAAGCACAAAGTATTCCTATCCTGCTCAAAGGGCATGATTTACTAGGTTGTGCTCAGACGGGTACAGGGAAAACCGCCGCCTTTACCATTCCTATCATTCAAAAACTTCTTCCGGAGGTACGTCAGAAGAATGGACCGATTAAAATTGCCGGCCTCATTGTAACACCTACCCGCGAGCTCGCCATCCAAATCGGTGACAGCATTCGCGACTACAGTGCTGGTACAGGCATTAAAAGTGCCGTTATTTTCGGTGGTGTAGGACAAAACCCTCAAGTTGACCGCATTAAAAAAGGGGTGCATCTGCTCGTGGCCACACCAGGACGACTTCTAGATCTTCATGGCCAAGGGTTCATCGACTTACGGCACTTGAAATTCTTCGTGCTAGACGAAGCAGACCAAATGCTCGACATGGGTTTTATCCATGATATTCGCAAGCTACTCCGCGTCATCCCTGCCAAGCGTCAGAGCCTGTTCTTTTCAGCAACCATGCCGATGCCCATCGTAGAATTGAGCACTGAAATCCTCGGCGAATACGAACGTGTGACCATCCGACCGGAGAAACCAACTGCAGACCGTGTGAGCCAGTGCGCCTACTACGTTGCGAAAAACGACAAGCCGAACCTCTTGATTGAGCTTCTCAATGAGCATCAAGACCAAGCCATTGTCTTCGGCCGTACGAAACACGGTTGTGATAAGGTCGTTCGCATCTTGACCAAAAAGGGTATCAAAGCTGCTGCGATCCACGGGAACAAAAGTCAGAACGCTCGACAAAAAGCACTCAACGCTTTTAAGGCCGGTGAGATGCGCATTCTTGTAGCCACGGACATTGCGGCCCGCGGGATTGACATTAGCGGTCTAGAGTGGGTTTTAAACTATGACCTACCGAATATCAGCGAGACCTATGTACACCGCATCGGTCGCACCGGTCGTGCCGACGCTGCCGGGGAAAGCATTTCGTTCTGTAGTGCCGAAGAGCGCGCCTACTTGCGTGATATTGAAAAACTCATCAAACAAACCATTCCGGTGATCGAGGACCATCCGTTTGCTGAAGGTGCGGCTGAAGAATGGAGCAATCCAGAAAACCGAGTTGCCCCGAAACAAGGCGGCGGTGGCGGTCGTAGACCCGCAAGAAATAGCGGAAGTAGTAATAATGAGGATAAACGTCCGGGGGGCGGTGTCCGAAATGGCAAGAGTAAACGTCCGGGAGGCGGTGGCGATAAACGTCGCTCGCGCCCGCAACACTAAAACAAGTGTAATTCGCGAACGGCTTCTCTGCCGAGATGTTCGTTCAAAGCCGCAATAATCTTGCTCTTTACCGAGAGCAATTCCTTTCGCACTACGGCACTCTCTAATTCGACAATGAGGGTGCCGTTTTGCATTTTCTTTCGGATAGTTTGACGGGCTATCGATGGCCCCAGAACAGCATCCCAGGCAAGAAGCACACTCGCCTCATTAAAACCATGGCGCAGGCGATACTGATCTAACCAACGGTCCAGGGCCTCGCCCATACTTTGCTCGTTAGAGGGTTTGAATTTCGCCATGATCGTCTATTTCAAAGGTGCTATGGTTCAGTTCGAGCTGCTCGCTTAAGGCTAGCATACGCTCTGGGTGTGTATCGGTAATAAAAATCTGACCAAAACCCTCGGTATTCACCAGTTGAAGAAGATTCGCGACACGTCCCTCGTCGAGCTTATCAAAGATATCATCCAGCAAGAGTAATGGAGGCATGCCAAGGTGCCGCTTGGTGACTTCGAATTGGGCCAATTTCAGGGCGATCAAAAAGCTTTTCTGCTGTCCCTGCGAACCCACGCGCTTAATCGGATGGTCCCCTAGACGGAACACCAAATCGTCCCGATGCACCCCCACAGAAGTGTATTGTAAAACGCGGTCTTTATCCAAATTCTCCTGGAGTAAATCCGCAATATCCGTATCGTGAAGCGCACTCTTATAACGAATACCTACCAATTCCTTTCCTCCACTTAGTACCTCGTAATAATGTTGCAACAGCGGCAACAACTCCTCGGCAAATTCCTTCCGACCTTCATACACCGCACTTGCGTGTTCCACCAACTGATCATCGTACAACTGCAGCATCTCCGCATCAAAGGTTCGGTTCGAAGCAAAGTACTTCAATGTGGTATTGCGCTGAGCTAAGGCACGATTGTAAGCCATCAGGGCATTGAGGTAGCCCCGATTATTTTGACTAATAGTAGCGTCCATCAATCGACGTCGCGTTTCTGCAGCATCTATAATCAAATCACGATCCATCGGCGTGATCATAACTACAGGCAAAAATCCAATGTGATCAGCCAATCGTTCGACCTCTTTGCCATCTACCCGCACCTTTTTCTTCTGACCTTTCTGTAGACCAACATCCACCGAGCAGCGTCGATCCTTTCGATCCACATGCGCTTTAATCAAGGTCATGGATTCCCCGTGGGTGATGTTTTGAGCATCGCTCAAATTCAGATAACTCTTCGTCTGACTCAAGTAATGCAGGGCATCCAGCACATTGGTCTTGCCATTTCCGTTATTGCCGGTGATCATATTCACCTTCGGATTAAAGGACCAATGCGTGGCGCGATGGTTCTTAAAATGAGTCAATTCCAATTCGTGTACGACGAGGTTATCCATAGGGACAAAAATAGGCTTGAGAGCGTCAAAATTTATACTATTTTTGGCGTCATTCAATATGATTTATAGCTATGGCTAAGAAAAAAGCGACCGCACAAGTAGATAACTTAGGTTTAGAGAACGTAGAACAAACATTGACAAAGACTGAGCAGTTCTTGGAAAAGAACGCACGTCAGGTAGGTATAGCTGTTGCAGCCGTTGTGGTTGTCGTAGTAGCCGCTTGGTTGTACAAAACGCAAGTCGTTGAACCTAAAAACAAAGAAGCTGCGACTGAGATGGCTCAAGCCGTGAAATGGTTCGAGGCAGAGCAGATGGAACTTGTACTACAAGGAAACGGTCAGGACTACGGTATGCTTGACATTATCGAAGAATACGGTAGCACACCTTCCGGAGATGCCGCTCATTACTACGCCGGTGTAGCCTACTATTCACAAGGCAACTACGAAAAAGCAATTGAGATGCTCGATGCTTACCCAAAGACTGATGTAGCTACCGCTGCAATGGCTTACGGTGTCATGGGCGATGCTTTTGTTGAATTAGGTCAACTCGATGATGCAGCTGATTTCTACGAAAAAGGCGCGAACGTTACCGACAACAACTTCACTACTCCATTAAACCTATGGAAAGCCGGTTTGGCCTACGAAGGATTGGGAGAGAACGGTAAGGCTGTAAAGCTCTACACTCGTATTCAGAACGATTACCCTGAAAGCCGTCAAGCTGCAGGTATCGAAACTGTAATCGAAGCATTGAAATAATCCTCTATCACCGCACATCAAATGGCTACAGTTCACCAAAATTTGGACAGCACCAACAACGAAAACGTCCCTAGTGGCGAAGGAAAGGTGGTTGCCATTGTGCGCGCTGAATGGAACGATGAAATTACCAGCAACTTGTTTGAAGGAGCGAGAAATACGCTCCTTCAACATGGTGTTGACCCAGAGCACATCATTGCTATCGATGTTCCTGGTGCAGTGGAACTCACCTACGCTGCAAAAAAACTTCATGAGGAGCACGAGCCAGACGCTGTAATCGTGATCGGCTGTGTTATTCAAGGTGAAACTAAACACTTTGATTATGTGTGCCAGAGCGTAACCTACGGCATCACAGAACTCAACCTCTCGTTCGAAGCTCCGACGATCTTCTGCGTCCTTACGGACAACACCATCGAGCAAAGCCGTGCCCGTAGCGGTGGAATTCACGGAAACAAAGGCACTGAGGCCGCTGTGGCCGCGCTAAAAATGATGACTCTCGACATCTAAGTAGAAGCTTTCTGCCTTATTTTAGGGGAAACCCTAAAATTCAACAACACATGAAAAAAATGACATTGGCAGCCATGGCATTGCTGTGCACAATGGCCTATGGTCAAGAATTGCCTCAACCCTCGCCTACATCAACGGTAGAGCAGCGCGTAGGTTTGACCGACCTGGAGATTGTTTATTCTCGTCCATCGGTGAAGGGTCGTGAGATCTTCGGTGATCTCGTTCCTATGAATGAAGTATGGAGAACGGGTGCCAATGCCTGCACGAAGTTCAACACATCCTCAGACATCAAGGTAGCGGGTAAGGACCTTAGTGCAGGTGACTACGCCTTATTTACGATTCCTGGAGAAGAGAATTGGACCATCATTTTCTCAACACAAACAAATCTATGGGGAAACAGCGGTTATAGCGAGGACGGCGATGTACTGCGCGTAGAGGTGCCTGTTTCAACAGGTGATTTCGACGAAAGCTTTTTTATGGGCTTCAGCAATCTGAGCATTAGCGGTGCACAACTAGACATCGAATGGGCGGATGTTGAAGTGCATGTACCTATCACAGTGGATTCTGAGAGTCAAAGTGCAAAAAATGTAGCTCGCGCGATTGCCGAAGCAAACAACAGCTATCGCAACGCGGCATCGTTCTACAGTGGAAAAGGTGATCACGTGAAAGCATTGGAAACTATTGAATTTGCAGTGAAACTAGACCCGAATAATTGGTACACTCAATGGGTAATGGCCGAAATTCTTCAGGCAGCTGGCAAGACTAAAGAGGCCAAAGCTCAAGGCAAGAAAGCTATCGATATGGGACAGGAATTCTACGACGGTCGTGGAATGGCCTTTACCTATAGAGCTGGACTAGAAAAGGATTTAGCGGGCTGGAAGTAATCGGTATTTCCACTTTATAAAGAACCCCGCTTCGAGCGGGGTTTTTTATTCTACCAAATAGCCTGGACTGGTTTTAACTCTCAAACTGGGGTAAAACTGGTATTCGGAAAACAAATCGATGTATTCAAACCACATTTTCTTTTGATAAGACTTCACCCACTCCTCGACGCTCATGCCAGATTCCAAGGCTTGTTGTAGTTCATTTGAACCGGCCAATTTTTTGAAGAACGCATTGAAAAATTCTGGTGCCTCGGATGTAGCATTTTCTTTCCAATACGTATAGGCTTCAAACAAATAGGTCCAATCGATTTCCGTAGGTGCCGTCGTTAGATCCTGGGACAATTGGACCCCACCGCACTGCTTCCCTTGAAACTTTGGATACTTCGATCCGTGATCTGTTGCAGGTGTGAATCTATGCTCGTACCCTTCTCCATCAAGCCACGGTGCACCAAAACGGGTGAATGGGGCATCGGTACCCCGCCCACAGGAAATGGGTGTACCCTCGAAATAACACAAGCTCGGGTAATGCCAGATGGCGGCTATGGACCGCAAATTGGGCGACGGAGGGACTTGGAATTTCTTGAAAACCTCACGATGAGAATACCCTTTGCATCGAATAACTTCTATACCGCCTTTTTTCTCAAAGGCCGTGCGCCACTCCTCATTCTCGGTCGAAGGCATCCAATGCTCGCCATAGACCATAGAAGCATATTCCCCCATGGTTAGGCCGTGTACTACCGGTATGGGGTGCAAACCTACCATACTCTCGAAGCCTGGTTTTAAGATGGGACCGTCGATGTAATGACCGTTTGGATTGCCCCGGTCCATGATCATGAGCGGGACACCGGCTTCCACACATGCATCTATCACATAGCTCAAAGTCGTGCTATAGGTGTAGAATCGGACCCCTACGTCTTGAATATCAAAGATAACCCAATCCAAGCCTTCCAGCCAATCCGTGGGTGGACGCTTAGTTTTACCATACAAACTACGAATAGGTATGCCTGTTTTGGGATCGCGGCCGTCCTCCACATGCTCTCCGGCATCAGCTTCACCTCTGAAGCCGTGTTCCGGCGCCCAGACCTGCTGTACATCCACACTCAGCGAAATCAAATGGTCCACTGTATGGGTACCGTTGGGGAGCAACGAAGTCGCATTGGCCACCACCGCCACAGATTTTTCGGTGAGCTTCATGTAGTACTCCCCAGTCTGTGCAATTCCGGGTACATAGGCCTCTTGAGCATCCGAAGAAAAGCAGAACAAGAGTGTCCCGATTAAAGCAAGAGTTGTTCTAAATTGCAATCGGATGAAAACGGCATTTTTCATAGCTCAAAAACTTCGAAACACCCGCAGTGCGAGTGTGGTGGGTCCATTGCTGAAATTAAGCATTGTGGCGACAGCTTTGGGCATGGCCCTCGTGATTTTATCCATAACCTCTGGAAAGGGTTTACAGCAGGCCATTATGCACCAATTCCGCTCTCTCGAGGGCGATTTCACCATAAGCGCGTACAGTCCCACTCGAACAGAAGAGCTCGCTCCTATTCAACTGGCTGATAGCCTTCTACAAGTCCTAAAGAGCGAACCCTATACCCTCCACTCCTACCCTGTTGCACACAAGATGGCCCTACTGGTCAATCCCGAGGCGGACGTTTTTGACGGAATTCAGGTAACAGGATATGATAGTGCGCGGTTTGCCCGATTCACTGAACAGCACCGCATGTTGTCGGCAGATGGTACTGCCTTAGGAGCTCCTAAAAACCGTTATGGAGCCTATATCAGTGCCTTGATGGCTAAGGAACTCAACCTCGTGGTAGGTGATACGGCCGTTTTGACGGTGATGCGCGGCCAGCATGGCCTCCCCCGACTTCGCAAAGCCCCAGTGGAAGGGATTTTTCAAACTTCGTTGGATGAGTTTGACCAAGGCAATTTACTGATGAACATAGCAGATGTGCGTCGTATGGCAGGCATTCGTGGGGATAGCGTCAGCGCCTATGTGGTGGAGGTCAAGAATCCCGAGGAGCGTGAAATTTTAGCCGCGTACTGGAATGCACTAGTACCTTATGATGTGCAGGTACGCAGTGTGGACGAACGCCATCCGGCTATTTTTGGTTGGTTGAAACTTTTTGATACGAACATTGCGTTGGTGTTGAGCATTGTGTTGATTGTAGCATTGGCGAACCTTGTGACGGCGTTGTTGGTGTTGATTATCGACCGTACGCAGATGATTGGCACATTGAAGGCATTGGGCGGCAGCGACCGTATGATCTTGCGAGTTTTCCAATGGATGAGCTTGAAAATCTTGGGACGCGGCCTGCTTTGGGGCAACGGAATAGGCCTGTTTTTAAGCTGGGTCCAATTCCAATTCGGTCCCGTCCAGCTCGATCCCGCAACCTATTACATCGCCACCGCACCCATTGCCTTCGATTGGGTTTGGATTCTCGGGGCCAATGCCGGGTTCCTGGTCTTTGCCTACCTCGTGCTGCTCCTCCCCGTCCGTTGGATCGCTCGTTTGCAGCCGATCAAAAGCATTCGTTTCGCGTAGCGGGTGTTGATTGAGGGGAAATAAGAACGGAATTGGTCGTAGAGGCATCCGCACTTCGTTATATTTACGAACCAAATACAAACGAAGACAACATGCGTCCTATTTACGACAACATCTTGCAGACGATCGGTGATACGCCGATGATTAAGCTCAATAAAATCGTTGAAGATTTTCCTTGCCCGGTTTACGCGAAGGTGGAGTATTTCAACCCAGGCCACAGCGTCAAAGACCGCATGGCCCTGAAGATGATTGAAGATGCGGAGGCGCGTGGTGATCTCAAACCCGGCGGGACCATTATCGAATGTACCTCGGGAAACACGGGTATGGGATTGGCATTGGCAGCCATCGTCAAAGGCTACAAACTCATCTGTACCCTTAGCGATAAGCAGAGCAAGGAAAAGATGGACATTCTCCGTGCGATGGGTGCGGAGGTTTATGTGTGTCCTACAAACGTGGCGCCGGAGCACCCCGATAGTTACTACAGTGTGGCCTCGCGCTTAAATAAGGAAATCCCCAACTCCTTCTACCCTTACCAGTACGACAACCTCAGCAACCGTCTGGCGCATTACGAAAGTACCGGCCCCGAAATCTGGGAACAAACTGAAGGTAAGGTGACCCATTTTGTGGTAGGTGTAGGCACCGGAGGTACCATTTCTGGGGTAGGTCAGTATTTGAAGGAGCAGAACCCGGACATTAAAATTTGGGGGATTGATACCTACGGTTCGGTATTTAAGAAGTACCATGAGACGGGTGAATTTGACGAAAAGGAGATTTACAGCTACATCACTGAAGGAATTGGTGAGGATATTTTACCCAAGAATGTGGATTTCGATGTGATCGATTTCTTTGAGAAGGTGACGGATAAAGATGGGGCGCTGGCCACAAGGGAATTGGCCAAAAAAGAAGGACTTTTCCTCGGCTACAGCTGTGGTTCGGCCTTCCAAGGGCTACGTCAACTCAAGGACAAGCTTACCAAAGATGATGTGGTGGTTATCCTGTTCCACGACCATGGTTCACGCTATGTCGGTAAGGTGTACAACGACGACTGGATGCGCGACCGTGGCTTTCTAACGCCTGCCAACAAAGTTGCAAAGGACCTTATCGATGGACACAGCCATTTGCCGCTTGTGACTGTCGGTGCAACGGAACCGCTGAGCAATGCAGCACGATTGATGAAAACCTATGACATCACCCAGATTCCAGTGATGGAACAAGGTAAAATCGTCGGTTCTGTAGACGACCACACCTTGCTTTCTAGCATGCTGGACAATCCGAGCAGCAGTACGCTCGTCAAAGAAATCATGGGTGCCCCTTTCCCTGAAGTGGATTTAACCACTCCGTTGGAGGATATCGCAAAAATGATTGCCGCTGGACATCCTGCTGTACTTGTGAAACGCACTGAAGGACAGCACATCATCACGAAGCAGGATGTGATCATGGCGATGAGCTAGAGGCTCGGCACGATGACTTTTTGATGGTCCTGGGCTATGTTGTAGCTCAGGCCAATATTCCAAACGATTGGATTGACTTCGAGTGCAGCCTCACGCACAAGAGGCTGGCTGATCATGCCATCTATGCTCCAATCCGATTTGCCTAATGATAGTCGGTAATTCGCCGCGTAGAAGAGCCCTTGAGGGCCATTCAGGTTTAAATAATAGATCTGGGGAGCAATGGTGATGGTACTTCGGCCCAATTCCACCGAAGGAACACCCATCCCCAAAGAATGAAGCTGAACCAGCGAGTTAGGCGCGCCTTTGAACCAACCGCGGGCTAGTAAGCTGAAGTATTTAACGGTCAAAGCGTCGTTGATCGGTCGTGAACCTGTAAGCTGCCAGCCCAGGTAACGTTTGGCGTCATAAGAGCGCACAATTGTACCGTCTATATTGTTTTCTTCGGGCGCAAAGAGCAAGGCATAATGCGCAGCTGTGGTCACCGTCCACTTAGATTTTGTTGGAACGATGTACCGGCCCCAAAGCAAGGCCGACCATGGCTCCCCATCGTAACGCATTCGTACTTCAGGCTGCCAGAGAAACTTTGAATTGCCCATACTTCCCGTGTAAATAATGGCGGGCTGCCCCAAGGAAAAGGCGGGCACTATGCTGACCCCGTTATTCGTAAGGTTGATGGTGTGGCGGCTGCTCCATGGCTTTAACACCGTATCGACTTGAAGTGAATCGGTAGCGTTAAAAGCGTGAAGACCAATATTAAACAGGGTGAAAATGGCGATTGTGGCAAAAAGTCTCATACAACAAATATAGGAGAATAGAAGATAGAAAAACATAAGCTCGACTTTACTAAATTGCAGGTATGACGCAAAAACAATCCACTAGCCAGTTTATCGTGGCCCTTCTCCCCCTCGTATTTTTAATGATACTCCTTTGGTTTAATGTCGGCAGTGTGTTCGGCGATGATGCCTTATCGGGATCAAACCAGGTTATTTTGATGCTGAGTGCCCTGGTGGCGGCCGGCTTGGGCGTGGCCAATGGCACCAAGGTGGATACCATTTTTGAGAAGATAAAAAACAACGTACACGATACCGCGCAAGCCATCTACATACTGATTTTGATCGGCGGTTTGGCAGGTACGTGGCTTCTTGGCGGGATTGTTCCTGCGATGATTTCTTACGGGCTAGATCTGATTAACGTAAGTTTCTTTCTTCCCACGGCCGTGATTATTTCGGCTTTGGTGAGCTTGAGTACGGGATCCTCGTGGAGTACGACCGCGACGGTTGGTATTGCTCTGATGGGGATCGGACAGACCATCGGTATCCCTGCCCCCATTGTGGCCGGGGCTGTCATTTCCGGAGCGTATTTCGGGGATAAATTGAGTCCACTCAGTGATACGACGAATTTGGCACCAGCCATGGCTGGAACGGACCTCTTTACACACATCCGATACATGCTCTATACCACGGTACCGAGTATGTTGCTTTCATTAATCCTTTTTACCGTGATCGGTTTAGGGTACAAGGACGGTGCCATGGACGCTGCGGAGATTGCAGAGGTGCAGCAGTTGCTGGCGGAGCGCTATACCATCACCCCATGGTTGTTTTTGGTTCCGGTGGGTGTGATCGTGTTGATTTCACAGAAAGTGGATGCATTGGTCGCGATCGCCCTTGGGATTATGGGGGGATTGATGATGGCTTTGGTGTTTCAGCAGGACCTTTTGACGGAATTGGGCAGTGGCCAATTCCCCATGTACGAGGCTGCCATGCGCAGTGTTTATGGAAGCATCAGCATCGAGAGCAACAACGCAATTCTGGCCGATCTGCTCAGCAGCTCAGGGATGTCGGGGATGATGGGTACCGTGTGGCTCATCCTCAGTGCGATGGCCTTTGGCGGGGCGATGGAGGCCGCTGGATTCCTAGCAACCATCACTATGGGCATCGTGAAGCTGGCCCGTGGAACCGCTTCGTTGATCACCAGCACTCTGGTCGCTTGTGGTGTCCTTAATGTGACCGCTTCTGATCAGTACCTCGCCATTGTCGTTCCCGGACGTATGTTCAAGGATGTGTATCGCGAACGCGGGTTGGCTCCGGAAAACCTCAGCAGAACGCTGGAGGATAGTGGTACGGTGACCTCCGTGCTCGTGCCGTGGAATACGTGTGGTGCCTACCAAAGTTCGGTTTTAGGTGTGGCAACCGGCGATTATTTCATGTACGCCTTCTTTAACCTACTCTCACCTTTGATGACCTTAGTTTACGCCTGGTTCGGCATCAAGATCAAAGGATTAGAAAACGATGAAAAATAAAACCGTGCAGCTCGGGCTGCGGGAGAACGCGGGGCTCTTTAGCGTGCTCGTCCTTATGAGTGCCTTTGTAGGTTCTATGGTGGGCTTTGAGCGTTCGCTGTTGCCGGAATTGACCAAAGACTGGGGACTTACAGAGATGGAGGCCTCGCTATTTATGGTGGCGGTATTCGGGTTGAGTAAAGCCATCGCAAACCTGTACACCGGTAAACTCATTGCAGAATCTGGCCGTAAACGTGCCCTCATAATAGGATGGATCTTGGCGTTGCAGGTACCGCTCATTCTAAGCAACGCTTCTGGCGGCGTGGGAATCCTGTTGGCAAATGTCGCCTTGGGGTTAAGCCAAGGGGTGACTTGGTCGACAACGGTGATCATGAAAATAGATATCGTAGGAAGCGCCAAACGCGGGACTGCCATGGGACTAAATGAAAGTGCAGGCTACCTCGCCGTGGGGATAATTAGCGCGCTGGCAGCCGCTTATGTGGACCGTACAGGTAATATTCAAAACGTGCTCTATGGGGCTGAGGCAGTGGTTATTGGTGCCCTACTCATTGCCGTGTTTTATTTGCCAGAAACGAAGCCATGGGTGGAATTGGAAGCGAAGGAACATCCGCCGGTAACACCCAGTGAAGAAAAAGGCATTTTTCACCGCACTACCTGGGGTGACCCGGAACTTCGCCGTATCACCTGGGCCGGCATCGTAAACAATGCCAATGACGGTGTGCTTTGGGCCGTACTGCCTAGTACCTTGCTGGCCGCCGGAGTTCCGCTTGCAAAAGTGGGGCTGCTGATCGGCACCCATGCCGCTGTCTGGGGGCTAGGCCAACTGATAACCGGACCGCTCTCAAACTCTGGTAGGACCTCTACCCTTATAGTTTGGGGCATGGCAACACAAGCCGTAAGTCTCATTTCCATCCCTTTTTTCCCTGAGCAATTCCTTCCCTACGCCCTGCTGGGTGCAGGAACTGCACTCGTCTACCCAACATTCCTGGTAGGCATCAGCAACCACAGCCATCCGAGCTGGCGCCCGCGTGCATTGAGCGCCTACCGATTCTGGCGCGATATGGGTTATGTGATTGGCGCTTTTTTGGGCTACCTTGCAGTTCGAACAAATTCCGACCCCTGGCAGTCCTTTACCATCATCGGTGTCCTCACTGCCGTCGCCGGTTTACCATTTATAAACAACTTCCTAAATCGCAAAGAACATGTCTGAGAACACGACCTGCCCAGAATGTAAATCCCCGTACGCCTACCCTATGGACGCCTTAATGGTATGTCCAGAATGTGGCCATGAATGGAATCCTAAAGACGAGCCCGCCGGTCTCGTAGTACTGGACTCGAACGGCAATCGCCTCCAAGACGGCGACAGCGTAACGGTGATCAAATCCCTACCAGTGAAGGGAGCCCCAAAACCGATCAAGCCCGGCACAAAGGTGAGCCGCATCAAACTCGTCGAAGGCGACCACAATATCAGCTGTAAGGTCGATGGATTCGGCGCAATGATGCTCAAGAGCGAGTTCGTAAAGAAGGCGTAAGCCAAATTTTTTCAAGCAATAAACAAAAAAGCCGCCCCGATGGGGCGGCTTTTTTGTTGTACCCTAATCCGAGGCCACGCCCCGGTGGTAAGAATTAGATCTTTTTCCCAAAAGTCTGCTCCACGTGATTGTGGTATTCGGCGATAGAGTTTTTCATATCCTTACGGAGTAAGAAGATACCGATCAGGTTGGGCAGTGTCATCAATGCAATAGCAATTCCCGAGAAGGTCCATACGATGGTGGTATCAATGATCGCAGCCAAGAAGAATCCGACCACGTAGATGATGCGGTAGTACGGTACATATTTCACACCGAAAAGGTAGGTTACGCTGCGACCACCGTAGTAGCTCCAGGAGATAGCTGTTGAGAATGCGAAGAGTAGAAGTCCAATGGCGACAATGAATTGGCCATAATCGCCAAAAAGTCCCTTGTTGAATGCCAATGCCGTCAAGGGCGCGCTATGCACCAATGATTTTCCATTAAAGACCATTCCTTTCGCCTCGGCCAATCTTCCCTTTTGAACCTCCAAGAGTCCCGTGTACAAGTGATCGTCTTGGTAAACTACAACATCTTCGGCTACGCTGCGGGCATGCAACACGGTAATCGGTGAGGTGATCACCCCATTGTTTACGTCCACTGCACCGGTGTATTCGGGCAATTCAGCACCTTGATTGAAATACGCAAACAACTCGTTGGCATTATTCTCCTCTGTGAACTCTCCGTCCAACATGACCATGTCTGAAAAGCTGAAATCATTCGTATGCTTCTCATTCCACACCCCTGAGCTCAACAAGGTCAAACCAGTGATAGAACAGATTACAATTGTATCAATAAATGGCTCCAAAATGGCTACCATACCTTCACTAACAGGATGTTCCGCTTTGGCTGCAGCATGAGCAATAGGCGCAGAACCTTGACCGGCCTCGTTAGAGAACAATCCACGGTTCACACCTCTGTTAAAAGCATAAGCAATAGTCGCACCTAGGAAACCTCCTGTGGCTGCTGAACCGGTGAACACATCAGCAAAAATGCTAATGAACGAAGGAATAATATTATCATAGTTCATGATAATCACCGACAACGCCCCAACCATGTAAATGATTGCCATCAGTGGCACGAGCTTTTCGGTCACCTTCGCGATGCGCTTGATTCCACCGAGGATGATCAAACCAAGGAATACGGAAAGTACGGCCCCAGTTACGATCTCTTCAATGCCGAAAGTGGCTTTCAAAGAGCTGGCAATACTATTGACCTGCGGCATGTTCCCTGTTCCAAACGAGCTTATAATGGCTGCAACGGCAAAAAGTGCTGCCATCCACTTCATGTTCAGCTTGTTTTTCATGTAGTACATCGGCCCACCTGAAGCGGTACCGTCCTCAGCAAACTCACGGTATTTATGACTCAAGGTTACCTCCACGAACTTTGTAGTCATACCTAGTGCCGCTGTCACCAACATCCAGAACAGTGCTGCGGGCCCACC
>JBEAQE010000033.1:0-48520 GCA_041164065.1 Bacteroidota bacterium
AGGTCGTTCATAGAAGTTTCCATGGCCGCTTCAAAGTCCTCATCACTGGCTAATTTTGGGAAGCCTAAAAATTCCTCTTCTTCCATGTAAAGAACTTCAGGGTCAACACTCTCAGCGATCACTTCCTCAACCGCTTCCTCAACCACATCCTCTTCCATGATGTCCTCGATGATCGGTGCCTGCTGCGCTTCCGCGATAGGCATCTCGTCCTCGTCTTCATCCTCGAGTGTCATGATGATTTTTTCTGGTTCAGTAGGCATCACTACCTCTGTGCTATTATCGACTGTGAGTTCATGTACGACCATCTCGGGCTTATCCGTCGGCAAAACGCGCGTCCCCGTTGGGAATCCCGTGGCGATGATGGTACATGTGATGTTGGTGCCTTCCTCTTCTTCGCCACCGATACCCATGATAATGTTGGCATTTCCGCCCGCTTCACGCTGGATGTGATCGGTGATTTCGCCAATTTCGTCAATGGTCACCTCGTTTTCACCTGCACCACTAGTCACCAATAACAACACGTTCTTAGCCCCCTTGATGTGGTTGTCGTTCAACAACGGCGAATCCAAGGCTTCCTGAACGGCATTCATGGCACGTTGAGCACCTTCACCCTTACCTGTTCCGAAGAGCGCGCTCCCCGAATTTTCCAATACGGTCTTCGCATCGCGCAAATCGATGTTGGCAGTGTAGTGGTTGGTGATGACTTCAGCGATACCCTTTGCCGCTCCGGCCAAAACCTCATCGGCCTTCGAGAACGCGTTGCGGAAACCAAGGTCTCCGTACACCTGGCGAAGTTTGTCGTTGTTAATCACGATCAGGCTGTCCACCGCCTCGCGCATCGCGCGAATCCCATTTTCAGCCTGCTCCGCTCTGTTCTTGCCTTCGAAAGAGAATGGTGCTGTGACGATACCGACCGTAAGGATACCCATATCGCGGCTCGCTTTGGCGATGATTGGTGCTGCCCCGGTTCCGGTACCTCCGCCCATTCCGGCGGTAACGAAGCACATCTTAGTTCCCGTCTCTAGGATCTTTTGAATCTGAGCGATGCTTTCCTCGGCCGCTTGACGACCAATTTCTGGATCAGCACCAGCACCGAGCCCCTCGGTCAGCGAAGCGCCGAGCTGGATTTTATTTTTCACAGGGCTGTGTTCAAGCGCTTGAGCGTCCGTGTTGCAGACCACAAAGTCTACACCATGCACGCCCACGTTGGCCATGTAGTTTACAGCATTGCTCCCGCCACCGCCGACACCGATGACTTTGATCACCGAGCTGCGGTTTTTTGGGAGGTTAAATTGGAGTCCTTCTTCCATGTTCATAATTGGCGTAGGATTTATTCTATATCATCATCTTCCAACCACTCGCGGAAGCCTTTCATGAAGCCTTTCCAGATTGGATCTTTTCTAGGTGCTGCCTGGGTGCTGCCCGTTTGTTCCGGCGCGCCCTCCTTTTCGATTTCTTCAACCTCCGGCTCTTCTTGCGGCAATGCTTCCACAACGGGTGCCTCTGTAGCGCTAGGGTCAAAGGCCATCGGGTGGGTATAGGTCTCAAGCGCCATGTTCAGTAGACCGATTGAGGTTGCGTAAACAGGGCTGGCCAATTCCTTTTGGTACCCGCTTGCCAAATGCTCATTCGGGTAGCCGATGCGCGTAGGCATACCGGTGAGGTATTCCACCAATTGGCTCATGTGTTTGAGCTGCGAGCCACCGCCCGTGAGCACAATACCTCCGATGAGACGTTTGCGAGGATCGTTTTGCTGGTAGTTTCGAATCTCAGCAATTACTGCCTCCATGATCTCACGGACGCGGGCATTGATGATTTTCGATAAGGTTTTTAAGCTGATCTCTTTTGGAGGACGACCGCGCAATCCTGGGATGCTCACAATCTCATTCTCCTTGTTTTCACCAGGCCATGCTGATCCGAACTTAACCTTCAAGGTTTCCGCCTGCTTCTCGATGATTTCACAGCCTTCTTTGATGTCGTCGGTAATGATTTTTCCACCGAATGGAATCACAGCCGTGTGGCGAATGATGTTGTCCTTGAATATCGCAATATCCGTTGTACCTCCACCGATATCGACGAGCACCACGCCGGCATCTTTCTCTTCTTCAGCCAGTACAGCGGAAGAAGAAGCAAGGGGTTCAAGGGTGATATCACCAACCACCAAATCGCTTTGATTGACACAGCGCGCGATATTTTTAATGGAGGCGATTTGTCCGAGTACGATGTGGAAGTTTGCTTCCAATCGTGAACCGTACATCCCTTGGGGATTTACAATGTTGTTATCACCATCGACGCGATATTCTTGTGGCAGGGCATGAAGGATCTGCTCACCCGGCATCATAACGAGGTTGTGAACGTTTTCTTTGAGTTTATTTAGGTCGTTCACATCAATGATGGCCTCTGCATCTTCGCGCATGATATAGTCGCTGTGTTGCATCGAGCGGATGTGTTGCCCTGCGATACCTACCATAACCTCCTTAATTTTGAGGCCAGAGGCTTCCTCGGCCATCTTGATGGCGGCTTGGATGCTCTCGATGGTGAGGGTAATGTTTGCCACGACGCCTCTTTGGACGCCCAAACTTTTACTCTTTCCGATACCTAAAACCTCGATTTTGCGGTGTTCGTTCAAACGACCCACAACGGCGACGATTTTAGTTGTACCGATGTCTAATCCTACGGCTAGTGGTGCTTGCTGTGTCATAGTTCCGTTACTACTTGATTGCTAAAGCGCAAGTCAATGCGCGAAATTTGTTCCAATTCTTCTTTTTCAGTGGCGGCATAAAAGGCAGCCAATTTTTCCAGGTCCCGCCCAAGGAGTGGTCCTGCATTTGCGGTAATAGTGTGTTCGTACGCCTCTGGGACCAATTTGACACGGTCACCTTCCACAGCGAGTTGCGCGACATTTGTCTCGTCAAAAACGGTGCTCGCGTAAACCTCGTCCAGAACCAGTCCAATGGCAGCAGCCGAAGCGCTGTCGCTTGCTCCTGTGATTATGGGCAGGTTCAGGGCCACGCTCGTTGGCGGCAGTAGAATTTCATTTCCTGTGGTCATTAGATGCATGTCCTTGCCTATTAAGACCTTTGCCTTAGCTTGCTTTGATCGAACTTTTACAACCAAAGCCTCATTCAAATTCCAATATACTTGAGCTTCGTCCACGTACGGCAAGGCTTCGATAGAGGTTTCTAACAAAAACACATTGGCTTTCAGCATGTTGGAGTCTTTCGACTCCTTCAAGAAGGTGTTGACTAAGGGTTCTATATCACTTTTAAATACAAGAGCTTGATTATCAGGGTATTGAACATCAATCAGGGTCGTTGATATGGCGTGCTGATCCCAGTATAGTCCGCTTGCAATACGGCTAGCCACCACCGCGCTCACAAGGAGAACGCCTAATACTGCTAATAATATGCGTCTTAGTTTCATGAGAGTACAGCTTTTAGTGGTTCTACGCAAAGGCCTATATCACCGGCGCCGACGACTAGATTGATGCGGTTGTTGATGTTGCGAACAGCCTCGGGAAGGTCATTAGGTTGGACCACTATTGCACATTTGATCCCACGAGCGAGTATCTCGGAGCTGATGCCTTCAATGGGTTGTTCACGGGCGGCGTAAATGGGGAGCAAGATGCATTGATCCACGCGGGATAATTGGTCTATAAAACCTTCCATGAAGTCACGCGTACGGCTAAACAGGTGCGGCTGGAAGCATAAACAAACGGGCTCTTCAGGATAAAGCGCCTCAATACTGTCGATCAGGGCAGCAATTTCCGTAGGGTGGTGAGCGTAGTCCTCAATGAGAACTCGATCTGGTGTGTTCAAATGGTATTCAAAACGCCTCTTGATGCCTTTGAAGCTTTTTAGTGCCTCGGCAATGTCTTGAGGTTGAGCGCCTGCGTGATGAGCCAGGGCTGCTGCGAGCGTTGCGTTATACACGTTGTGCTCGCCCGGCATGTGGAGTGCGGTGGCGTGCAGTTCATTTCCTAGGTGCAGCGTGAAGGTAAAGGCGCCGTCTTGCACGCGAACATCGGAGGTCCAGGCAGTACTCCCTGGGATGCCGACTGCCTCTGTGCCTAATACGTTTTTGGCCGTGAAGGTTGGACCGCTCACTTGAGCTACGAAAGCTTCAAAGGTGTTCAGAAGGTCATTGCCATCACTGTAAATATCGAGGTGGTCTTCATCCGTGGTGGTAATGGCTGCAGCCCATGGTTGAAGTTGCAGGAAGCTGCGGTCAAACTCATCCGCTTCGACGATAAACAGATCGCTTGCGCCTAGACGGTAATTGGTGCCGGTTTCGGTCATGATGCCACCAATGAATGCTGTGGGGTCCATGCCACAGCGCTCTAAAATGTGGACGAGCATGGCGGATGTCGAGGTCTTTCCGTGTGTTCCTGCAACGGCTAGACAACGGCCATCATTTGCGAGGTTGGCCAATGCACGTGCGCGCTTGATGGGGCGGTAATCGGCAAAGAATTGGCGCCAAACGGATCGTTCGGGGATGGCGGGAGTGTAGATTACTTCCGTGTATTCTTCCGGCCAGCCCGGGTAAGTGCTGGTGTCCTCGCTGTAGGTGATAATGGCTCCCTCGGCTTCGAGGGCACGGGTCAGATCACTAGCGACCTTGTCGTACCCAAAAACGGGAACGTCACGGCGCAGGTAGTGGCGGGCGATGGCGCTCATGCCAATGCCTCCAATACCTATAAAGACCGTATGTCTGACCTCTTTATTCACGAATGAGCTTTTCGATTAAATCAACAATATCCCGGGTTGCGTTGGGCAGTGCCAGCGCTTGAATGTTTTCTCCCAATCGTGCACGGCGGGCCTCATTATTAGCAAGTGCGGCCAATTCCGCTTCAAATCTCATGTTCAACTCCTCCTCAGCAATCAAAACCGCCGCTCCGCGGCTGCTCAACGCTCGAGCGTTGTGGGTCTGGTGGTCCTCGGCCACATTCGGGCTAGGGATTAGCACTGCTGCCTTGCCGATCAAGCACAGCTCACTAATGGTGCCGGCACCAGCACGGCTCACAATAGCATCGGCTGCAGCGTACGCGGTGGTCATGTCCTCAATGAATGCTTGGACCTTGACGCCTTCGCGGCTCATCGGACTGTATTCGTCCTCGTAGAGTTTGCCACATTGCCACATGATGTTCCATCCTTGGCCTTGGAGAATGTCTAAGGTGGTGGCCATCTGTTGGTTGATTGTGCGCGCGCCCAAACTTCCTCCCAAGACGAGCAGGAGAGGTTTCTGGCTGTCAAAGCCAAGTTTTTCTTTGCATTCTCCTTGGGCGGGTAGGGGTTTGCTTAAGGATGCACGGACCGGATTACCGGTCATTCGCACTTTCCCGGCTGGGAAGAAGCGCTCGGCATTTCGGTATGCGGTACAAATGAATTGGGCCTTCGCGCCTAGGCGCACGTTGGTTACCCCGGCATAGGAGTTTTGCTCCTGAACAACCGTTGGGATTCCCATGCGCTGTGCCATGTAAAGGGCTGGTCCGCTGGCGTAGCCTCCGGTACCGATTACTACTTGGGGTTTTGTTCTTCGAATAATTTTTCGACTAAGCCAAAGCGCCCAAATTAGTTTGAAGGGCACGCTCCAGCTTTTCCATGGCGCTTTGCGATTGATCCCGCCGATGGGCACGCCAACAATTGGGTATCCAGCTTGGGGTACGCGAGTCATTTCCATCTTTCCTCGAGCGCCAACGAATTGGATATGCGCATCGGGATAACGGCTCTGAAGCTCGTCCGCGATGCTTAATGCCGGGAAGATGTGTCCGCCTGTTCCGCCGCCGCTAATGATGAAGTTACGCTTACTCATTTGCCCAATCGTTAGTGGATTCGTCAATGCCTGCTTCCTCCAATTCTTGTTCGCTGTTGCCAATTATTTTCTTTACGTCCGTGTGACTCACACTCAGGATGATACCCAAAGCGATACAAGTCATCCAGATGGACGATCCACCGGCGCTGACCAGTGGTAGCGTTTGCCCGGTAACGGGGATGAGGTTGGTGGCCACGGCCATGTTGATCAGTGTTTGTAGGATCATGCCACTCGCTGCCGCAATGACCAGAAGAGTGCCAAACTTCGTATGCGCCCTTTTCGCTATTCGAATAAACCTTCGATAAAGTCCGATATAGATGAGCATCAAAGTTGTAGCGCCCACCAAGCCGTATTCTTCCGTGATGATGGCGTATACAAAGTCGGAGTTGCTCTGTGGGAGGAAGTTTTTCTGGACACTCTTTCCTGGTCCTTTACCAAAGAATTGGCCCTCGGCGATCGCCATTTTCGCCATCGTGGTTTGGTACTGAGCATCGGTGTCTTCTTCGTTTCCTGCGAAATTCACGATACGAGCCTTCCACGTTGAGACACGGTTGGACAGTCCGGGGAATGCCAGTACCACCAAAATAAATACTGCTAGGGCTGCCACAGCAATACCTACGGTCTTGCCGATGAGGTGCCATGGGGTTCCTCCGACAATTGCCACGATCATACTCATGAAGAAGATCACAAAGGTTGTAGAGAAATCCGCAGGGAGTACCAGTCCACATGTTGCCGCGATGGCGATGAGGGCTGGAAGTAAATCCTTTAATGTGTTCAATTCGCGCGGCACCGCAAACCAACGTGCAAGCCAGACCAATAGCGCTAACGAAGCAAATGCAGAGGTCTGAAAGCTCATGTTGATGATGGGGATGCGGACCCATCGCGAAGCGTTGGCTCCGCCCATTTCGGTACCTTGGAATAAGGTGATGGCCAGTAGGATTATGGCTACAGGAAGAGCTAATTGCGCCAATTTCCCAATAAGCCTGAAATTAAGTCGGTGAACACCATAGAGCAGCACTGCTCCCAAGCCTAATTGGAACATGTGCTTAGAGAGCCAATAGAAGGTATTGCCGCCACTAAACTTGAATGCGAGTGTACTGCTGGCGCTGTACACAGGCAAGAAGCTCAGAACCATCAGCAGGAGCAGGAGCCCCCACATGAAACGGTCACCTTTTAAATAGCGTTCAAGGGTATTCACGATGGTATGCTTTCAGGGTTATAGGTTGCGTACGGCGTTCTTGAATTGGCGGCCGCGGTCCTCATAGTTTTCGAATAGATCGAAAGAGGCACAACATGGGCTTAGGAGCACGACATCACCCTTTTCTGAGAGACGTGCGGCTTTCTTCACCGCGCTGACCATACTTTCAGTTTCAGTGATGTCGACAACGCCTTGAAAAGCCTCAACAATCTTGCTGTTGTCGGCACCTAGGGCTACGATATGCTTGACCTTATCCTGAACGAGGGACATAAGCTCGTTATAGTCATTACCCTTGTCCACACCGCCAACGATCCAAACCACAGGCTTGCTCTGACACTCTAGGGCGTAGTAGGTAGCGTTGACATTCGTGGCCTTGCTGTCGTTGATGTACTCTACACCGCTGATGTTAAGTACGCTTTCGAGACGGTGCTCGAGGCTGTCGAATGAAGTGAGCTGTTTGCGCACAGTTTCTTTGCGGATGTTCATTAGGCGGCCAGAAATACCGGCGGCCATGCTGTTGTACACGTTGTGTTTGCCCTGTAGGGCCAATTCTTCAATAGTCATTGCTTCGTTGTTTAATTCTATTGTTATGATTTCGTTTTCTCTCTTGGTGATGCGGTATGGTCCGGCATCATGCTCAAACCCGTAGGCTAGAATTTGGGGGCTTTGCGCTCTGGTGCAGGCATGGTTCTCCACATACGTTGCGCTCGTCGCATCGTCGTCGCAGAATAAGAAGTAGCCATCGGTTTTTGTGATGGTGAGCATCTGTAGCTTGCTTTCCGCGTAGTTGTGGAGTTTGTAGTCGTAGCGATCCAGGTGATCGGGTGTAATATTTGTGAGGATGCCTACATCTACGCGAAGGGTGAGGGCGTCGTCCAATTGGAAGCTGCTTACCTCCAAAACCACTACCTCAGGATCGGTCTGTCCTTCTTTTATTCGCGTGGCCAAAGCACGTCCCAGGCTGGTTCCAATATTACCAGCGAGTACACAATCACGCTCGGCCGCAATAATGTGGTGGCATAGACTCGCCACGGTAGTTTTTCCGTTGCTTCCAGTCACGGCTACGATTTTGGCTTCGGTATAATGGGCTGCAAAGTCAAGCTCTCCCATCAGGGGTTTTCCAGCCTCTAATACAGCCTTTACAGGCGGAGCGGTTCGCTTGATCCCTGGGCTTTTGATTACCGCGTCGGCTTCTAAAATGCGTTCCATGGTATGGCCACCTTCCTCATACTCGACACCCCAGGCTTCCAGGTCACGTTTGTCCTTATCGCTTAATGTGCCGTACTCGCTTAAGAACGCGCGCACACCGATTTGGGCAGCGAGCATAGCTGCGCCCATACCGCTTTCACCGGCACCTAGAATGGCAATATGTGCGAAAGGATGATTCACGTTTTAGCGAAGTTTTAGGGTAGCAATGGCGAGGACTGCGAGCATGATACCGACGATCCAGAAACGCGTTACGATTTTGGTTTCGGGGTAGCCCTTTTTCTGGTAGTGGTGGTGAAGCGGGCTCATCAAGAAGATGCGACGTCCTTCGCCGAATTTCTTCTTTGTGTATTTGAAGTAGCTCACCTGAATGATGACGCTGAGGTTTTCAGCTAGAAAGATGCCTGCGATAATTGGTAATAGGAATTCTTTACGGACAGCCAGCGCGAGTACAGCGATGATTGCGCCAATGGCTAAGGATCCGGTATCACCCATAAAGACTTGCGCTGGGAAGCTGTTATACCATAGGAAACCAATGGCTGCACCGATAAAGGCGGCTGAGAATATCACCAATTCCCCGGAATTTGGGATGTACATGATGTTCAGGTAGGAAGAGAATACGATAGAACCGCTTACATAGGCCAGCACGAGCAATGCGGATCCTGCGATGGCAGTCGTTCCAGTAGCGAGTCCATCGAGTCCATCGGTTAGATTGGCACCGTTACTCACCGCTGTGATGATGAAAATTACAGCCAACACATAGATTAACCAGGTCCAATTTTCTCCGGCTTCGCCCATCCAACTTGTGAACACGTCGTAATCAAACTCATTGTTTTTAATGAAGGGCAGGGTGGTTTTTGTGCTCTTTACTGCATCGCCATAGGCTGTAGCCGGCGCCTCTTCCCACTGCGCAGTTTGCACCACGGGTAGCTGCTCTTTAATAACAACATCAGGATGGAAGTACAAGGTCAAACCAACGATGGCTCCTAAGACTATTTGACCAATGACTTTGAAAATCCCGCGAAGGCCTTTCTTGTCTTTTTTAAAGACCTTGATGTAGTCGTCCAAAAACCCGATAGTGCCCATCCAAAGTGTGCTGATGAGCATCAAAATGATGTAGATGTTGTCCAATTTCGCCCAGAGCAAAGTAGGCACTACAATGCCAAGCAAAATGATCAAGCCGCCCATGGTTGGTGTACCTGCTTTTTGGTTTTGACCTTCCAGTCCGAGGTCACGTACAGTCTCGCCGATCTGCAACGTGCGCAGACGGTCGATCAAGCGCTTCCCAAACAGCATCGAAATGATGAGCGAGGTGATTACCGCACCCGCAGCTCGGAATGTGATGTATTGGAATACACCAGCTCCAGGGAGGTCATAGGTTTGGTTGAGGTAATCAAAGAGGTAATAAAGCATGGTTAGCTGTTTAAAAATTCATTTACGTGTTCGGCGTCGTCGAAATGGTGGCGAACACCGTTGATTTCCTGGTATTTTTCGTGTCCTTTTCCAGCGATGAGTACGATATCCCCGGCCTCCGCGAGCATGAGTGCGGTCTTGATGGCTTGGGCGCGGTCAACAATGTTTAGGGTGCGTGATTTCTGATCAGGCGATAATCCGGCTTCCATATCCGCGAGAATGTCCTCCGGGCGCTCATTGCGTGGGTTGTCGCTTGTCAAAACCACCTTTTGGCTCCATCTCGCTGCGATTTCTGCCATTTGCGGTCTCTTGCCCTTGTCGCGGTTTCCTCCAGCCCCAACCACGGTGATGATGCGGTGCGCATTTTGGTTGATGTTGTCGATGGTTTTAAGCACATTTTCGAGAGCGTCTGGTGTGTGGGCGTAGTCGACCACCGCCGTAATTCCCTTGCCACGGGTGGTTTGGAAACGTCCTTCAACGGGCTGAAGCATGCTCATCGCGGTAAGGAGTTGCATAGGGTCTTTGCCCAATTCCACTCCGGTCGCGTAAACCGCACATAAATTATATGCGTTGAAATCACCCATAATACGCGTCCAACATTCTTGATCATTCAGTGTCAACAACATACCGTCCAGCTGACGCTCCAACAGCTTCACCTTGTAATCGGCCGGGTGTCTTAGGGCATAACTGCGAACCTTTGCTTTTGTATTTTGAACCATGGTTTCCCCATGTTTGCTGTCTTCATTGTAGAGCGCTACAGCATCTTCTTTCAGTCCATCAAACAAGATTTTCTTTGCAGCGATGTAGCTGTTCATGTCCCCATGATAGTCGAGGTGATCCCGTGTGATATTGGTGAAGATGGCGATATCAAAATCCACATGAGCGGTGCGGTGTTGCACCAAGGCGTGGGAGCTGACTTCCATAAAGCAGTATTTGACCCCTGCGTCAGCCATAGCACGCATATGTTTCTGCACCGCAATGGCATCCGGGGTCGTGTGGGTCGCAGGAATTTCTTCCCGACCAATTTTCACTGCTATGGTGCTGAGTAGGCCGCATTTCTCACCTTCTAATTGGCTAAAAAGCGCAAATAGTAGGCTGCTCACGGTGGTTTTTCCGTTTGTTCCTGTCACCCCGATTACTTTCATAGTCTCGCTGGGGTGGTCGTACCAGTTTGCAGCGATGGCGCTTAAAGCATAGGCACTATTGTTCACCATGACGTACGTGGTGTTGTCGTCAAGCTGCTCTGGCATGCGTTCACAAACCACAGCAATGCTTTGTTGTGCTACTGCCTTGGTAATAAAGTCGTGACCGTCTACTTGTGTTCCTGGAACGGCTACGAATAGCGCGTTTTTACAAGCTTGACGGCTGTCGTAACAAACGCTCTCGACAGCCACATTTGTGGTGCCGTGAATGTCCTTGATGCGAACGCCGTATAAAAGGTCTTTCAATAGTTTCATCGAAGGACTAGTTTGATGGTAGAACATTGGTTTAGCGCGGTTCCGACCGCTGGTTCTTGAGCAACCACTCGACCGACACCGTTTATGCTTACTTTTTTACCTGCTTCTTCCATTAGCAAGGTTGCTGTACGGGCGTTCAAGCCGCTCAGGCTAGGGAGGTAGTTCTGCTCTAAGGCACGCGTTATTTTACTTGTTTGTGTCGATTGTGGATCTAGGAGGGCCAATTCCGTCTCGCGCACCTCCACTGCTGTCTGAGGCATTTGACTGTGCACCTCGTCTGCAATGGTTTTGAACACAGGACCGGCAACAGTGTTTCCATAAAAGCCAATCTGTGGGTTTGGCTTATTGATCACGACGATGCAGCTGTATTTCGGATTGTCTGCAGGGAAATACCCAGCGAAGGAACTCTGGTAATCCTTGCCGCCACCTTTACGCCAGTAATTCATTTGACACGTGCCGGTTTTTCCGGCTACTGGGTTTTTTTCGTCGAAGATGTTAGTAGCGGTTCCTTGCTTTACTACGCCTTTGAGCATGGCTTGAAGCTTCTCGATGGTTTCCTTGCTGCAGATTCCGCTTTTCATGATGTCCACCTCGAAATCTTGGGCGACACGTCCATGATCCATAATGCGCTCTACGACTTGCGGACGAACCATGGTGCCGTTATTTGCTACGGCGTTATAGATGGTCAGCATTTGCAAAGGCGTCATACTCAGGCTGTAACCGTAAGCCATCCAAGGAAGGGTAAGCCCGCTCCAATTCGCATCTCCCGGTTTTGGGATTACCGGTGCTGATTCTCCTTTGATACTTACGCCTGTTTTTTCATTCACGCCGAGGCGGTAGAGGAAGTCGATGAATTTCTCCGGATCGTCTTTGAAGTTTTCATAGACAAATTTCACGATACCTGTATTCGAGCTTACTTCGAAAGCTTTGCTTAATGAGGTGTTTTTACCGTATCCTTTTTTGTTCGAATCCCGCACATAGGCGTCATAGATTTTGAATACACCACCTTCTGTATCTACCGTGCTGTTCGTATCAGCGACCCCTGTTTCGAGTAGGGCCATGGCGCTGATAAGCTTGAAGGTCGATCCTGGCTCGGTGGTTTCCCATACCGCGTAGTTGCGTAGTTCGCGGTAGATGCTGTCTTTATCGCGTCCTAAGTTCGCCATAGCGACTATTTTACCAGTAGCAACCTCCATGACAATGACTGATCCATGGTCGGCTTCGTATTTTTTTAATTGGGCGAGTAGGCTCTGTTGGGCTACGTCTTGGATGCGGGTGTTGATGGTGGTAATCAGATCGAAGCCGTCCACGGGCTCTACGTACTCGGGATCCTCTAGGGGTTTCCAATCACCACCTGCAATTTTTTGCATCAAACGGTTCCCAGGCTTTCCTTGAAGGTATTCGCTGTAATAGCCTTCGAGTCCTGCACTAGCGCCTTCCTTGTCGTAGCCGATGGTGCGGAGTTGCATGTTGGTGGCCATCTGGATGCGCTCGTGGGTTTCCTCGACGATTAGGCCGCCTTGGAACATGCCGCGGTTGAAAATGGGGAATTGGCGGGCTTTCTGTAGCTCGCTAAAATTCACGTCTTGAGCGATGAGGAGATAGCGGTTGCGCTGCTCACGGGCGTTGCGAAGGTATTGCTCCCAAGAGCGAGCGTTGCGAATGGGGTTTATTTTGGCCAATTCCGCCGCCAAACCCGCAACTTCCTGCTCGAACACCTCCTCCTTGATCGTTACCGCATCAAAACGCAGGTCGTAAACCGGTTTTGTTGTAGCCAGTGTTTTTCCGTCGGCACTGTAGATGTCACCGCGCTTTGCTGGGATTTCGCGACGTTCCAACACGCGTTCCTTGCTGCTCGCACGGAGCTCTGGCCCTTCAGCCAAGCTGACATAGAAGAGCTTAATGGCGATGATCAAAAACACCAAATACATCCCCGCGGAAATCCACGTGATGCGTCCTTTCATGGTTTTTAGTTCATCATTACTCATCTTTGACGACGACTTTTTTAGGCCTGTTTTCAGGCGTCTCTAATCCTATTTTTTTTGCCCGATCCACTAAGGTGCTCTCTAGGCTCAGTTTGGTAAGACGTTCTTTGGTCTCCGTGAATTCGGCTTCGAGCGTTTGGCGCTTTTTGCCCAATTCATCAATGCGGTGCACTTTCGTATCTGCGCGGTGGCTTATGCTTATGCTGATCAGTCCAAGAAGGCATGCCCACGCCGCGAAAGGCAACAGCTTCAGTACGGCTTCATCCGTGACTTTAAGAGCGCCCAGCGCATTCTTCAACGACCGACTTGCCTTACTCATCTTTCTTCCAAGCTTCTTCTGTACGTTCAGCTATGCGTAACTTTGCGCTGGTCGCACGGCTGTTGCGGGCATTTTCTGCCTCGTCTGCCACGATAGGCTTGCGATTCACGGCCTTTAGCGGCACGCGTTTCACACCAAAAAAGTCACTCTCTGTCACCCCTGTGGGGCGGCCTTCACGCATAAAATTCTTGACCATGCGGTCCTCGAGACTGTGGTAGCTCATCACGACCAAACGGCCGCCCGGCTTCAGAACATCGATGGCGCCGTAGAGCATTTCCTCCAACGCCTCCAGTTCCTTGTTGACCTCCATGCGAAGCCCCTGGAACACTTGCGCAGTGTATTTGTGCCATCCGTTTCTTGGGGCCAATTCCTCACACAATTCGCGCAGTTCGGCCGTCCCAGTGATGGGTGCAGTCTCGCGGCGCAGTAAAAGCGCATTGACCAGTGGTCGCAGCGATTTGAGGTCGGTGTGCTTTCGGAACAAATCATACAGCTGTTGTTCCTCGTAGGTCGCGATGATTTCCGCGGCGGTCATGCCGGCGGCGGGGTTCATGCGCATGTCCAGCGGTCCGTCGAAGCGGATGCTAAAACCGCGGTCGCCCTCGTCGAATTGGTGAGAGCTCACGCCTAGGTCGGCAAGGATGCCGTCGACTTGTTTGGCGCCATGCAGGCGGAGGTGGTTCTTGATGTAGCGGAAGTTAGCCGCGATAAAGACCAGGTTAGGATGGTCTGGCAGGTTGCGCTTGGCATCGGGATCCTGGTCAAAGGCGTAAAGTTTGCCAGTGGTTAATTGGTCCAGAATAGCCTTGCTATGGCCGCCGCCACCAAAGGTCACGTCAACGTACGACCCGGTCGGATCGATTTGGAGCCCCTCAAGGCATTCCGCTAAAAGTACCGGTTCATGATAGTTCATCGTGACTTGGATTTATGCCGCCCATTACTTCTTCAGCGAGCAATCCAAAGTCATCGTTATCCACGTTTACTGCATCTTCATAGGCCTTCTTGTCCCAGATCTCTATGATGCCGCTATGCGCGCTAAGCACCACTTCGCCTTTGAGTCCGGCGAAATTTTTAAGGTCTGGGCTGATCCCAATTCTGGAGGCACCGTCGAGTTCCAACAGTTTTACCCCCGCAGTAAACAAGCGAATGAAATCGTTGTGCTTTTTGACGAAACGGTTCAGCTTGTTCACCTTCGCCATCACAGCGTTCCACTCCTGCAACGGATACAATTCCAAACACTTGCTAAACACACTGCGCTTGAGCACAAAAGCATCATGAATCCCCGGCGCTAACTGCTTCTTCAGCGCTGCCGGCAGACTGATGCGACCTTTCGCATCCATCTTACATTCATGAACTCCAATGAGGTTTAACATAGGTGTAGATTGCTCTATTACAAAAGTAGAATTATAGTCCCACGATTTCCCACAAACATACACATTGTGAATAACTTTTGACGCTTTCGGCTTAAAAAAGTACCCTAAGCCTTATTTGACGGGGTGGGAAGAAGTGGGAAAGGATGTTTAAATAGGTGTGAATAACCTGTCGGATTGTGGCGAATGAAATTGGCCTACCTTTGTCCTAAGATTAGTTCTATGAAAATCAAGAGTGCCGAATTTTTGAAGTCTTCCTCGAAGATTAGTGAGTGTCCTGCCCCGATTAAGAACGAGTATGCCTTTATTGGGCGTTCGAACGTCGGTAAGAGCTCGCTCATCAATATGCTCATGGAGCGTAAAGACCTGGCGAAGACTTCTGGCCGTCCTGGAAAGACACAGCTGATAAACCACTTCGAGGTTAATGAGAAGTGGTATTTGGTGGATTTACCTGGTTACGGGTATGCGAAGACCTCAAAGACCAAGCGTGCAGAGTTTCAGACGATGATTACCAACTACATCAAGCACCGCGAAAACCTGATCAACACTTTTGTGTTGGTTGATAGTCGCCACGATCCACAGAAGATCGATTTGGAGTTTATGGAGTGGTGTGGCATGGAGGGAGTTCCCTTCAGTATCGTCTTTACAAAGATTGACAAGCTAGGTTCGTCGGCGCTCATGAAGCAGATTGCCCGTTACAAAAAGAAGCTGTTGTTGCAGTGGGAAGCACTGCCGCCAGTGTTTATGACCTCAGCAGAGGGAAAAAGCGGCCGTGAAGAGGTGTTGCGCTACATCGACTCTTTGAATGATTCAATCGATCCGCAGCTCTATGCAGAATAAAAAGTTATTAGTGGCCCTGTTGATTTTCGGGGCGGGAATGGCCATTGGGATTGCCTTGGGGCAAATGCCTATAGGTGTGGGATTGGGATCAGGTATAGGTTCTGCCTACTATTTCAACGTGCGTCCGAAGCGTTAAGATTTCCGCTTTGCCATCCAGTGATTAAAGGCACCAAAGCTCAGACCGGATAGGGTCCAGGTGATGATTCGGATGAGGAGTCCACTATCAAATTCTGCAAACGCCCCCCAGCCTTTTTCAAATACCGTGGTAAATACGAGCATAAACGCACCCCAAACCAACCCGGAGACCAAGTAGGTTTTGAGGGTGTAGTTCTTTTTTGTGCTCACCGTGGTTTATTTCTGTGGCTCGATCAAGCCGCATTTTTCACCAAAGTAGCGAGCGAAATCGCGCATGTCCGCCGCCAAAGCGTGGTCGTCCGTAGCGCGCTCGTATCCGTCCGCCATCGAAATGAAGGTCTGGTGGTACATGCGCTTCATGTCGTCCATGAGCATGTCTTTGGTCCACAAGTCGATGCGCAAACATTCTTTGTTGCGGTCGTCCCACACGCCCATCATCAGCGCTTTTGCGGGCTCATCGCTTACGCCACCATCAGAGGCGTCCCAACGCAATTCCTCTGGGATTTTGTTTTCGTCCAATCCGACTGTAATCTTGATTTCGCTGTGTTTTTGTACCGCCATTAGGGTTTGTATTGTGCGTCGCGCAAAAATTTCTTGGCGTCGCGGTTTTGTAAGAGTTCTTTCAAAGTCGTTTCTGGGTGCTTCTGGGCATAGCTTTTGACCAATTCATATCCAATGAATCGTGCCACCCGCCCCGGAATTTCACCGTCCATTGCCGTTCCTAATTTCGAGAATGGCGCAGGTTCACTCAGGCGCTGACGCACCATCATGTCTGTGGAAAACAACAATTTTTCACGCACCATTACCTCCCAGATATTGCGTTCATTTTCTGTCAAAAAAGCAAATTCCTCCTGGCTGTAACCCAACACCTCAGCTGTGCTCACCTCATAGCCACAAAGGGCCTCGGCAGCTACGGCAATCTTGCCTTGGTACACCATTTCGGACAAGAGGGTGAGGTCGTTGAGGTTCTGGAAATTCAGCGTGGCTAAGATGGCCTTTGCGTAGGCAACGGGGAGTTGACTTTGGCGCAAAAGGGCCCTCTGGTATTCGGGGATACCGCTATATCCGGGGTAGCCGGCGCCGAGGAAATTGTCGAGGCCAACAAAGGCGAATTGGTCCGTGGTGTTCGGTCCAGATCCGGGGTAGTAGAGGCAGGGCGACTCGAGATCAATGCCGCTGATGTAGAAGTACAACGTGGTGGGTTGGGGTAGGCCAAGCAGCGCTTCTGCATGGGCACTCACGGTGCCGAGGTCGCGCGCAATGGCGTCCTTGTCCATGAGGTTCTGCACGTTGGTGAAATGATCGCGAAGTTGTGGGTTGCGGCGCTCGAGTTCCCAAAAAGCACGATTGGGGTTGCTTTGGATAAAGGGGGTAAACTCGTTTTGGAATTGGGCCCAATTCAATGAATCGCCGCCCAGTAGTGCCTCGTCAAAATGCCGTACCTCCCACGCCGCAGCGTTCACATCCCCAACCTCGAACAACACGTCGTTGCCGCCCAAAGCCCTTTTGATAAAGAAGCCGGCCGCTACCGCGAGCGTCGCGATGAAGAGGTATATTTGATGAATTCCTTTCACGAGGTCAAAATTAATGGGAAAGCGATGAAATTACAGGAAACGGCAGATCATATTACGAATTGGTTGAAAAGCTATGCAGAAAACGCTGGCGCGAAGGGTTTTGTTGTCGGTGTGAGCGGCGGAATAGATTCCGCGTTAACCTCGACGCTCTGTGCCCGCACCGGCCTGAAAGTACTGACCCTTGAAATGCCCATCCACCAGCACCCAGACCAAGCCTCACGTGGCCAGGAGCACCAAGCTTGGCTGGCCTCCAATTTCCCCAACACCCGCCACCGCCGAGTCGATCTCACGCCCGTCTACGACCACTTCGTAGCAGCAATGCAACCCGGGGGTGCCACCCACGAACTCTCATTGGCCAACTCGCGCGCTCGCCTGCGCATGTCCACCCTGTATTACCACGGCCAGGCCAACGGCCTTCTTGTCGCAGGAACCGGCAATAAGGTCGAAGATTTCGGCGTCGGCTTCTACACCAAATACGGCGACGGAGGGGTTGATCTTAGTCCCATTGCCGACCTAGTGAAAACTGAAGTATTCGCTTTGGCGCGCCATCTCGGTGTGGTCAATAGCATTTTAGAGGCACAACCGACCGACGGGCTATGGGGCGACGACCGTACGGACGAAGACCAGTTGGGTGCCACCTATCCCGAGCTCGAATGGGCGATGGCTCAGCAGGAGCAGGGCAAAACGGCTGCTGATTTCATTGGTCGAGAAGCCGAAGTCATGGCTATCTACACCCGATTCAATACGGCGAATAAGCACAAGATGATCCCCATTCCGGTGTGTGAGATTCCTGCAGCCTTGAAGTAATGTTGACAAGCTAAAGTTTGTCGACATTTTTCAGGAAAGTATTCTAGAAGAATCAATCGAAAACATCGACTCGTTTACGAAATCGATGAAGGCACATTACCGTTAGTTCCCCTTTTCAGTGAGTATTTAAGAAAAAACCCCGCCGAGTGGGCAGGGTTTCTAAAGGTGGTTAGGCGTTGATTTCTTTCTTCGCTAGATAGAAGTCGATACGCTCAATGCTATCATCAGCTAAGCGCAAGTCCATTTCTTCGAGAGTTTTAGGTGGAGGTACGATTACCTTATCTCCGTGTTTCCAATTCAATGGCATTGCCACTTTGTGTGCGTCGCTAAACTGCAAGGCTTGCAAGGCGCGAATAATTTCGTCCATGTTACGACCTACGTTTAGTGGGTAGTACATGATTAAACGGATCTTGTTCTCAGGATCGATGAAGAATACTGCTCGAACTGCAGCAGTCTCACTTTCGTTTGGCTGAAGCATTCCGTAGAGTTTACTAACCTTCATGTCGAGGTCTGCAATAATTGGGAACTGAAAATAAACACCAGTATTATCGCGTACGTTGTTTACCCATGCCAAATGGCTGTGGATAGAGTCTATAGACAAGCCGATCAAAGCTGTGTTCATTGAGTCAAACTCTGCTTGACGCTCTGCGAATCCGCTCATCTCAGTTGTACAAACTGGTGTGAAATCTGCAGGGTGACTAAATAAGATTTTCCATTTTCCTGGAGCATAGTCTGAAAACTTGATTTTACCGGTAGTCGTTACCGCCTCAAAATCTGGTGCTACATCGCCAATTCTTGGCATGCTGTAAACTTGGGTTGATTCTTCCATGATATAGGGATTATTTATTAATAATTCAACACTTCAAAGGTCCGCCTATCATGATTGAAATCCAATCGGTTATATCTATTGTGATATTTGTCTCAGTTCAAAATCAAATAGTTAGAAATTATTCCAACCTCACCTCATCCGTAAAGAAGTAGCTCTGCCCGCCTGCACCGGGGTGCCAATCTTGCAATCGTCCCGGGTTGGTGTAGGTAATTCGAAGGGCCCTTACCGCATCGGTTCGAAGATTGCTCACCACTACATCGTGGCGGATGGCTTCTTCCTGACCTAGGGGGTTGTCCATCTCCATAGCCCCGAAGAAGTGCCACTGTTCTTCACCTTCATACAAGACCTGTACCTCCACTTTTTCAGGAGCGGCAATCCAAGCACGGATGTCTTTGAGTACTCCGATGTGCACGGTTTGCACGGGTTTCGATTTGTTTAAGGTGATTTCCAGCGTTGCATCGTGGCCCTGAACCCCGACCCAGTGTCCTTTGCGCCAATCCGTATCACCCGTGATGCCGTCGACTAAGGCCGTTGGGCCGCTAGCTGTGTATTGAGGGGAAGGATGCCCTTTGATCCACTGCGCGGTAAGGTTATCGTCTCGTTTGCTGAACACGGCGCGGGCCACATGGTTGCCGTAGCCAAAGTGGGGGGTAATGGCACTCACAAACCCGTCGTCGTAGGCCGTTCCAATGCGCTCACGGCCTTTACGATCCTTTTTCCATTGCACATTTTCGTAGCGGTATGGCTTCCAAAGATCATAGCTCCCGGTCGGAATGATTTCCACCTTGGCTTCCTTCGAAAAAGTCCTCGGAACGCGTACAATAGGTGCGGGCGGGGTCCAATTCCGAATTCTCGTCGCGTATCTAAATCCCTTAGCCCAATCCGAATCTTCATCGCCACGCTTCACCGTCCAATGTCCGCCTTCGAGCAACTCCTCGTGGGTAAAAAACCGCGGCTGGTTCGCCAGCGTTCGGTCCAACCCACGGTCGTATTCCATGATGTAGGTTCCCACATCCTCGCAGTTGATATCTAATGTTTTGCCATTCGGCAACTCCAAATGAATGGCGTCCCACCACGGCGTTGAAATTTGGTATTCCGGCTTACCCGGCACAAGAGGGTACATGCCCATGGAGGCCATCACATACCACGCACTCATCTGCCCACAATCTTCATTGCCGCTCAGCCCATCCGGCGCATTCTGGTACTGTGACCCCAGGATCCGATGCACCCAGTAGCTCGTGCGGCGTGGGTTGTTGGTGGCGTTGTAGAGGTAGGCGATGTGGTGTGAAGGTTCGTTCCCGTGTGCATACTGCCCGATAAGGCCCGTGATGTCGGCTTGGTCTCGGCCGGTGGTGTGGGAGCTCGCGTAAAACAGCCCATCGAGCAAATCTTCGAGCACATCGTGACGGGATTTCACCAGCAGCTTTTGTTTTTTGCGGTTGAGATGGTTCCAATTCTCGCGGCTCGATCTGAAATTGGTCAGGATTTCCATCCACCCCTCAAGATCATGAACGGGGGAAAAGCTGTACTGGTACGCATTGGCTTCGGTGAAATGGTTGTTGACCTCGCGCGGGTTATAAGGGCTGTAAAAATCTCCATTGGTCCGTGGTCGTGCATACCCGCTCTCCGGATCGATCAATGACCGGTAGGCGGAAGCCCGTTGCAAGTACTGCAGCATCACCTGATCCTGCTCAAACCGCTCTGCCGTCCACGCAATACACGCATCGTCATAGGCATATTCCAGGGTCTTACTGACCGATTCGCTTTCGTCCTCAATGCTCAAAAAACCATAATCTTGATAGGCCCCCAGTCCGAAAACATCCATCTCGGCGGTGGCACGCATGGCCTCCATAGTCAGTGCCGTATCAGTGTGGTAGCCTTTCGCAATGGCATCCGCCAGCACACTTACGCTGTGGTAGCCGATCATACAATCCGTCTCATTCCCGGCCAATTCCCAGATGGGCAATCGACCGCGCTGCTCGTACATGTCCAGCATCCCGTACACAAACTCCTGTGTCCGCTCTGGCTGCGTGATGGTATATAGCGGGTGCGCCGTTCTGTAAGTATCCCAAAGACTGAAGACCGTGTAATGGCGGTTCACTGTATCGTGGTAAATCACATTATCCTGCCCGCGGTAGCTCCCGTTGACATCGCTCCACAAATTCGGCACCGAGTAGGCATGGTAAAGAGCAGTGGCAAAGATGGCACGCTGATCCGGCAGGGCACTTTTCACCTTGCTTTTGGCCAATTCCTTTTCCCATTTTGCTACGGTAGCTAATCTGATTTCATCGAAACGCATGGTCTCTAGTTCGTGCTTGAAATTCAGGACTGCGCCGTCTTCACTCGTGCCGCTCATGGCCACACGAATGGTAGCATCAGTCTTTCCTTCTTGAAGAGGAAACCACCACACACCATCGCTGAGTTGCTGAGGGGTATCTTTAAAATCGCTCAAATCCAGAGCGAAATAAAAGTGCTGTTCACGTGCCCAGCCTTCCGAAATTCTCCGGCCCACCCAAAGCCCGTCGCCACGGTATTGCAGGTCTTTTTCTAATACTCTATCACGGAAATTCAAATCGATCATAAGACCGGGCGCCTCTCCTTCACCAAACCTAATCTGCAATATCCCTGTCCGATCTCCAGCTGTAGCCTCTATGACTGTTCCGTCATTTAAACTTGCGCGGTAATACCCCGCTTCGGCTACCTCACCGGCCTTATCAAAAGGGATATGATCCCCTTCCTTGGTCGGAGAAGAATAGGGTAGCATCAACAGATCTCCATAATCGCTTACTCCGGTGCCGCTGAGGTGCGTGCAGGTAAACCCGTACATCGCGCTGTCGGTGTAGTGGTATCCCGAGCAACCGTCCCATCCGTCGTAGCGGGTATTAGGACCTAATTGGATCATCCCAAAAGGCGCTTGAGCGCTCGGGTGGGTGTGGCCGTGGCCGCCGGTTCCGATGAAGGGATTGATATCTTTTACAGAGGTCCACTCGGCATCTTGAGCGGAGAGCTGAAGCCCTATGAAAAGGGCGAGCATGGGTAATAGGTTTCGCATGTCCCCAATTTAGCAAATAAGCCCTAGCTTTAGAGAAACACATTGAACCATGTCGAGAAGACGATTCCTAAAACATCTGGGGCTGGCCGGTGCCGGTCTCGCTCTTAATCCCCTAAAAGCCAACCCAACGCAGCCTTTTAGTCCTGAACCGCAGCCCCCACTAAAGGACCAACCATTAGTGATCAGTACTTGGATTCATGGTATGGAAGCCAATGCAGGTGCCTGGGAGGTGCTCAGTAAAGGGGGCAATGCTCTGGACGCCGTTCAGAAGGGTGTCGCGGTGACAGAAAGCGATATGAATAATCGCAGTGTGGGTCTCGCTGGGCGCCCAGATCGGGATGGCCATGTGACCCTAGATGCCTGTATTATGGACCACGACAGCCGCTGTGGTTCGGTGGCGTTTTTGGAAGATATCCAGCACCCCATCGATGTGGCACGGGCCATCATGGACAAGACCCCTCACGTCATGTTGGTCGGTGAGGGTGCTCAAAAATGGGCACTGGAAAATGGGTTCTCGAAAGTGGATTACCAGGTGCCCATCCCGGAGGTGCAGAAGGATTACGAGAATTGGCTCATTAAATCCGAATATAAAACCGGCGTAAACGTCGAAAACCACGACACCATCGGCATGTTGGCCTTAGATGGGAACGGAAGAATGGCGGGTGCGTGTACCACTTCGGGCATGGCCTACAAGATCAGAGGTCGTGTGGGGGACAGTCCCATCATCGGTGCTGGACTCTTTATTGACGGTGATGTCGGTGGCGCCACAGCTACAGGTGTAGGTGAAGCGATGATCCGGACGGCGGGTTGTGCCTCGGTGGTGGAAACGATGCGCCGCGGCGCCTCACCGGAGGAGGCCTGCTATGAAATCATACAGCGAATCCTGAAAAAACACCCGGGTGTGAAGGGCATGCAGGTCGGCTTTTTAGCGATGAATACGCAAGGCGAATACGGTGGATACAGCGTGTACAATGGGTTCAATTATGCCCTGCGCACGAACGACCGTAACGAGATGGTGGATGCTAAATACATGAAGACATGGGGTTAGATAAAAAGACAATTTTTTGGGCTGTAGTCGTTGGATTTGCCGGATTTTTCTTGACGCGCTTTTGGTTGCAATCGCGTGCACCGCACTACGAAAGTTTGCTGCCGGCAAATGTAGAAGGTGTGATTCCGGCGGTATCGAGCTTCACGCTTTCTGAAGAGGAGGGTTGGAATTTTCTTTCCCCGGCGGCATCCGACTGGGAGATGGTGTTTGATTCGTCGATGGGCGAGGAGCAATACCGCATCGTTTCAGATGAGGACGGCTTACGCATCGTACACGGCGCTGAGGGCGATCACCGCGCTCGGGCCACCTTAACACAGATGACGCGGTTGTCGACGGAGGGTGTGAAATTGCCCTATAGTGTGATTGAGGATCAGCCCGTCTTTGGGCACCGCGGAGTGCTTCTCGATGTGTGTCGGCACTTTTTTACGGTGGACGAGGTGAAGCGTCATCTGGATGTGATGGCGCTGTACAAATTCAACGTTCTGCATTGGCATTTGACGGAAGATCAGGGCTGGCGTATTGCGATGGATCAGTACCCGAAGTTGGCTGAGGTGGCGGCCTACCGTATGCATGGTGATAGTGCCTATGGCGGTTCGTACAGCCGTGAGGATTTGGAGCAAGTGGTGGCCTATGCGGCCGGTTATGGTATTGAGGTTATTCCAGAGATTGAATTGCCGGGGCACAGCCAGGCGGCTTTGGCAGCTTATCCGGAGCTAGGTTGTACGGGTGAGCCCGTTGAAGTGGCTACTGAGTGGGGTGTTTTCAAAGAGATTTATTGTGCCGGAAATGAGCAGACGTTTGACTTCATGGAAGATGTGTTGGATTATGTCTGTGAAATTTTCCCTTCGAAGTACATACATATTGGTGGGGACGAAGCACCCAAATACCGCTGGGAGCATTGTTCGAAATGCCAGCAGCGCATGAAGGAAGAAGGGCTCGATGACGAGGAGGCCTTGCAAGGCTGGTTTAATACGCGGATAGAGAACTATTTGGCGACGAAGGGCAAGCAGATTATCGGTTGGGATGAAATTCTCGAAGGTGGATTGAGCCAAAACGCTACGGTGCAAAGCTGGCGTGGTTTTGAAGGAGGTATTGAGGCCGTGGAGCAGGGGCATGATGCGATCATGAGTCCGACATCCCATGCCTATTTTGACTATCCTGTGAGCAGTATAGATGTGCCGAAGGTGTATTCGTACAGTCCGGTGCCGGCGGAATTGGACCCGTTGAAGGCCGGAAGAATTTTGGGCGGCGAGTGCAATTTATGGTCGGAGCATATTCCGGATACGGAGACTTTAGATCGTCGATTCTTGCCGCGCGGTATTGCGATGGCGGAGGTGTTGTGGTCGCATCCTGCAGACAGATATTACGATGTGTTTTGGCGCCGATTGCAGGGGCATTATCCACTACTGACCGCATTGGGATATTCCTATGATGTGGAGCAGGTCCCGGTGAAGGTCGCTACGGAGAATTTGTCTCGGTCAAGAACGCCGAAGCTGGTGACCACGGTGGAGCCGGCGGTTTGGGATATGGATGTTGAGTTGGTGGCGCCGACGGTTTGGGATATGGATGTTGAGTTGGTGGCGCCGACGGGCGTGCAGGAAGGTGCTGCGGTGACTTTTGATAAGCGTGGGATACACGAGATGAAGGTGCAGCCTATGCGGGGTGAGCATGTGATGGGGAAGGAATTGGTCTATCAATATGCCGTTCATGAAGCGTTGCTTACGCATAGTTGTTTGACCAGTCCGCCGACCCCGCCTTATGAAGGTACGAAGGATATTCCATTGGCCAATGGCGTACTGGGTTCGACGAATTACCGCGACGGCAATTGGGTAGGGTACTTCGGACCGGATTATTTCAGCGGCCATTTTGATTGGAACGAGCCTTATGTGGTCGATTCTGTGAAGATTAATTTTCTACAGAGCCGATTGAGCTGGATTCTCGTACCGGAACTCGTTTATGCCGATGTGTATATCGAAGATGATGTCATAGAGCGCTACGAATGGCGACGGACGAGTTCAACATCAGAGGAGGGTACGTTTATCGAGACGATGGTGCTTGCACCGAAAGGTGGGTTCAGTCCTACTAGAGAAATGGCCTTTAAGATTCCTAATACCGAGCGATTGCCCGACGACCATCCCTCTGCGGGACAGCCGGTGTGGCATTTCTTGGATGAAGTACAGATTTATGGACACCCGTATCGAGATTGAGATTGCGCTGGAAGAGCCTGGGCATGCGATGGAATTGGCCGATTTCCCGGTCGATCGGATCGAGCTGTGCAGCAACCTGAACGAAGGGGGGTTGACCCCCACAGTGGCCCAGGCCCGTTTGGTTTGTGAAGGTTCGGGAATACCTGTTTATGCGATGATTCGTCCGCGGGCTGGGGGTTTTGTGTACTCGGATATTGAGAAATATTGGATGCTTCATGAGGTGGATCAGCTGGCCCGTTCGGGCGTGGCGGGTGTGGTCTTTGGCGCACTGGATCCAGTTGGGGCGTTGGACCGGGAGTTTGTGGCGGAATTGGTCGAGAAGGCCCAGGGTTATGGGCTTGGGACGACGTTTCACCGTGCGATGGATGCCTGTACCAGATCAGATGAGGCCTTTGAGCAGCTCATTGCCATTGGGGTGGAGCGCGTGCTTACCAGTGGTGGTGCGGCGACCGTAGCGCAGGGCATGGATCAGCTCGCAACTTGGCAGAGGAACTTCGGAGACCGTATCACTATTCAAGCGGGTTCTGGGGTCAGTGCTGCGCAGGTGCGGGCTTTGTGGGAAGCGGGCATTCGTGCCTTTCACATGACGGCTAGGAAATTTGCGGAAGGGGTCATAGAAACGGATGCCGACGCTAGAAATCTCGCCCTAGGCTTTGCGGGAAGGTGGGAACTTGACCGCACGAAAATCGAACACTTGGCGGCGGCGCTCCGCGAAAAAGGGGGATAAAAAAATCCCCGCGACCGGAGGGCGCGGGGATGGTATCAAATGCTCTACGGAGCGTTATCTAGTCCAACGTTGTGTGAGGCCTAGATCGATGTTGATTGGAGGGAAACTTGGATCGATTTCTACGGACATAGTAGTGTCGTAAATGAACACAAGATCTAATTCAGTCAACAACTGAATGTCAAAACGCATGGTTGATGTTGGTGCTCCACCCATACCGCCAAGGTTTGAGTTGTCCATACCGGTTAATACAAGCATAGTGTCGTTTTCAATGCTCCATCCTAGAGAATCCAAACGTGTACCTGCTGAATCAATCGTTAAACCACCGTTTTCCATAAAGTTAGCCACTTGATCAGTTGTGCTTTGAGTGAAGGTGGAGTCTAGAAATGGAATAGCTTGAATTGTCGTGGTAAAGTTTTTACCGTTCCAAAGCCCTTCGATTTTCTTCTCTGTAGGAAGGTTTTCCCATTTGGTACAAGCGGTCAGAACAGCGAGTCCTGCAGCCAAAAATGCGATTTTTTTCATGTTCAATTATTAGGTGCCCTAAAGTAGGCAATTTTTATACCAAAAGATTGAGGGACTGTGCTTTGTCCTCTACCAATTGATTTTTGAGTGCATCCAAAGATTCAAAACGCTCGATGCTTCGGAGTCTATGGAGCAATTCAAACTTCACCTTCTTGCCGTAGAGGTCTCCTTCAAATTCAAAGAGATTAACCTCTACCTTTTTATGAGTGCTGTCAACTGTTGGGCGTGCACCAATATTAGCCATTGCTCTATAGCGCTGACCTTCCACGGTCGCCATACCCGCATACACACCATCGGTCGGCACGAGTTTATGCTTGAATGATAGCTCGATGTTTGCTGTAGGAAACCCAATGGTACGGCCGAGCTCATCGCCCTTGACTACTGTGCCTTCGAGACTATAGGAGGTGCCTAAGTAATGCTGGGCCAATTCCACTTTACCTTCCTCCAGCGCCGCACGAATCTTCGTACTGCTCACATTGACCTCATCGATGTCCAAAGCTTCGATTTCCTCCACATCAAAGCCATAAATAGGTCCAAATTCCTTCAAATGCTCGAAGCTCCCTTCGCGGTTGCGTCCAAAGTGATGGTCGTACCCAATAACCAGATGCTTCACACCAATGGTGTTGACTAAGATCTCTCGAACAAAATCTAGAGACGGGGTTCGGCTAAATTCTCGTGTAAAGGGGTGTATAATGAGGTGGTCTAGGCCAGTTTTTTCCAACAAGGCAATCTTCTCGTCAATACTCGAAAGTAGCTTGAGTTCAGTATCAGGTTGAAGGACATGCCTCGGATGAGGATCGAACGTTAATAAAACACTTTCACCATTTACC
Source organism: Bacteroidota bacterium (assembly GCA_041164065.1). GTDB lineage: Bacteria > Bacteroidota > Bacteroidia > Flavobacteriales > Schleiferiaceae > UBA10364. The sequence goes on from JBEAQE010000033.1 coordinate 27,331, forward strand.
TTCGCTGCCTTTCGGCTCAGAAGCTGTAGGATTTTTTGATGCCCTAGGTGCACGCCGTCAAAGGTGCCCGTGGTGGCCACGGCATTATCCAACGTGATAAATTCGTCTAAGGATCGGTAAACTTTCAACGTTCGTTGTAATTTTCCCGCAAATTAATCAAAAGGATTTGAGCAACATGGGCAAAATATCACCTTTATATGCACTTCAGGCCGCCTGGGTACGCTACAAGAATAAGGGAGGCATGTATACGGTGTTTTTCATCGTAGGTCTGTTTGTCAGTTTTGCCGCCAGCTCTTTCGCATTGGCGATCGGAGGGGCACTTACCTTCCTTAACACCACTTTGGGCAGTATGGTGGCAGCGCTACTGGTGGGGGTAGTGAGCACCTTCATCACTTTGGGTTATGCCCATTTCGCCCGACAAGACGAACAAGGTCTACAGCCCGTCTTTAACAATTTCTTTGACGGCTTTAAATCACATACGAAAACTGTGATAGCAGTAGCGTTGGTAGTCACCTTAGTGTCTCAGTTTATTCAACTCGGGCTAACCTCTGACGTTCCTGTTTTCGAAATGGGCGAAGAGACGGGTGATTTCGAAGAAATGCTCATGGCCTTAGAAGACTACAGTGAGACCATTATGCCATACGTGCCTCAGATTTTGATTTCGGTCGTGCTGTTGATGCTTTTCAGCCTTTTTGTGATGTTTGCTCCCTATCACAGCTCTTTCACAGGCGAGGGGCTGGCGTACTCTTTGAAGTGGAGCGCAAAATCCGTTTTAGGAAATTTGTTGCCTATTCTATTCACCTACCTCGCGGCAATCATCATTGGAACTTTCCTCGTTGTACTGACTTTCGGCCTCGCCGTACTCGTTTTTGCACCGTATTTGAACCTTCTTCAATACGAGTTGTACGATCAGCTATCTCCAAAACATTCGCGGCAAATATGAAACTAGACATGCCTTGATTATAGTATGGTCAAGTGTTGTGTTTTTATCTGTATCAACATTTAGTTTGATATGCTTTAGTTCATTTTCAAGCCACCATAAAGGCTTCGCTTTGTATGCCCTGTAAATGAAAAATCCCGATCACAGTTTTGTGATCGGGATTTTGTCGGTGCGGATGAAAGGACTCGAACCTTCACACCTCACGGCACTAGTGCCTAAAACTAGCGTGTCTACCAATTTCACCACATCCGCCGAAATGGTGGGCAAATATAGTAAAGGTTCTGAAAGTAGAGGATAAAAAAATAAAATTTCGATCGCGAGTACAAAGGGGTGGGCGAAATAGAAAAGTTAACTTTGCTCAAAACCTTGATATAGATGGCAACATTTGATTTGAGCGAGATCTCTACCCGTGAGGCACACCAGCTGCTATTGGGGGCAATTGCCCCACGACCTATTGCGTTGGTGAGCACGGTGGATGAATATGGGAATAATAATTTGAGCCCGTATAGTTTTTTTAACATCTTCAGCTCCAATCCTCCTGTGGCTATTTTTTCTTCAAATCGCCGCGTCCGTGATAACACAACGAAGGATACGCTTCACAACGTGATGTCGCAAAAGGAATGTGTTATTAATGTAGTGAATTTTGATTTAGTCCAGCAGGTGAATTTGGCTAGTGCGGAATATGATTCGCACGTGGACGAGTTCGTGAAGAGTGGATTGACTCCAATCGATTCGGAATTGATAGCCCCTAAGCGTGTAAAAGAAAGCCCTGTAAGTATGGAGTGTGAAGTCCGTGATATTCTTCATCTGGGAGAGGAAGGCGGTGCAGGGAACCTCATTATGTGTCTCATTAAAAAGGTACACGTTGCAGATCACGTTTTGGCGGAAGACGGAGGAATCGATCAAAACGCCATCGATCTTGTAGGTCGACTCGGCAAGAAATGGTGGTGTCGCGCTTCGGGCGATGCACTTTTTGAGGTGGATGGACCAAATATTGGGATTGGAGTGAATGCAATTCCTGAGATAATTAGAAATTCAACGGTATTGACGGGGAACAATCTCGGTCAACTAGGAAATGTCCTTATGTTGCCTACCGAAGAGGATATTGAGCGCAAGATGATGGACTTCGATGTGAAGCGAATCCTTCAAAACTTTGCGGAAGGTTTCGAGCGTCGCGAAGCGTTGCACGAAATGGCAAAAGAACTTTTAGAACAAGGCCAGGTAGAAGAAGCTTGGAAAGTATTATTAATAGATAAATCGGCCCGTTAGAAGGGCATTGTAGCATGCAGATTGAAGCAATCATCCAGAAAATCATGGACGAGCAGGTCATCTCTGACCGATTCCGCAAACGTGAGTTTGTGGTACAAACCAAAGAGCAATACCCTCAAACACTATGTTTTGAGTTTACACAGGATAAGACCAATGTATTGGATAACTTCACTGTAGGTCAAGAGGTGAATGTGGAGTTCAATATTAAGGGCCGTGAGTGGACGCCTCCACAAGGTGGAGAAACGCGCTACTACACAACGCTTCAGGCTTGGCGTATGAATGGTGTTCAACAGCAAGGTGCGCCAGCGCCTACTCATGGTAGCTTGGGTCACGATTTACCACCGCAGGGCACACCATTTACACCTTCCGGTGTAGATAGCAATGTTTTGGATGACGATCTTCCGTTCTAAGCTAATCTTCGAGTAATGTCACCGGTCAATAATCCATTGTATTTTATTGGTCAAGGCCAATGGGAGGTTCCCGATCCTGAGGATGCGGCGAATGATGATGGATTGATTGCCCTTTCGTGGGAGTTAGGTCCCGAAATGTACGAGAGGTTGTATCCGGTGGGTATTTTTCCATGGTTCGAGCAGGAGGGGGTGATTTTTTGGTTTTCCCCACCTGTTCGAAGCGTGACCCGTACGGCGCATGTACGTATTGCAAAAAGTATGCGTCCCTATATTAACAGCGGACGGTGGAAATTTAAAGTAAACTCCGCCTTTCATGAGGTTGTACGACAATGTTCTGTGGCACCCCGACCTGGACAATCAGGAACGTGGATCTCTGATGAATTTTACCGAAACTTCAGCTTAATGCATGCCCTCGGGATGGCGCATAGCTTCGAGGTTTGGGAGGGGGAACGCTTGATAGGCGGAACTTTTGGAGTCCAGACTGGGAATGTTTTCGTTGGCGAAAGCATGTTTCATTCGGAAAAGAATGCCTCGAAATACGCTTACATAGGTATGTGCCAATACCTTTTCAAACAAGGAGTTGAATTGGTCGACAATCAACTGCCCACTGCTCATCTCGATTCACTCGGAGCAGAGAATTGGGATCGTGAGGATTACCTTAAGTACATTGAAAAACAGGCATCAATGAAGCCTCCTCGATGGTCCAGAGAGGAGGACTTCGCTCTACACTATCTTTAGTTCCTTCAATAGATCCTTCTTAATCTTCTCGATATTTACGCGGGTTCCTCCATTTTCTATCGCAAATGAAATACCGTCTTCCGCACAATGATTAATGAGTTACTGTGCACCTGATCCATGTAACAATGATATTGTTGGGGATCAAGTGCCAATTATTAGGGGGTTCAAATAATCGCAATGTCCCCTTAATAAAAATTAGAATTGGCGCTACAAAGAACATTCAGAAAGGGATTCCGGTAGCTGAGGTATCCGAGTGCAGCGGGTGTAATAGTGCAACAATTGAGATGTAAAAGTAAAGCAGGGTAAGTGGCATGTCTCAGTTGATTCTCATTTTTGAAATTAACTAAAAAGACGAAGACTACAGCTAGTTAAGATTAGAAACCAGGGCCTTACCTATTGTTGAAAATGTTGCTCAGAGCGTTGAAGCTTAGAACACTGAGCGCTATGAGCGCACCGGGGATTAGGCTGAGGTAGGCTTTACCGGTAATGATGTATGGGTAGTAGTCGCGAATCATGCTTCCCCAAGAAGGGAGGGGAGGTTGTGCACCAATTCCCAAGAAGCTCAACCCACTTTCTATCAACAGAGCACTGGCAAAATTTGTCGCACTGATCACCAATAAAGGGCTTAGGGTGTTGGGGAGGATTTCGCGAAAGATGATTTGTCGTGTGCTGTAGCCGAGCACCTTGGCTGCTTGGACGTATTCCTTGTTTTTTTCGACGAGGAATTGGCCACGGATTACACGGGCAACTTCCACCCACATGGTCAGTCCTACAGCGATAAATACTTGCACCATTCCCTTGCCGAGCACGAATGTCAGAGCGATCACCAAGAGCAATGTTGGGATGGACCACAACACACTCATGAGCCATACCAGCGCGGCGTCTATCTTTCCGCCATAATACCCTGCGATTGCTCCGATTGGAATACCGATCAATAGACTGATGCTGACTGAGATCAGCCCTACGGTCAGTGAAATTCGACTTCCTAGAAGTACGCGTGAAAAGTGATCCCGACCAAATTTATCTGTCCCGAACCAGTGGGTTCCCATGGTGCTTTGGCTTCCTGGTGCGAGTAGGGCACGATCCAGGTCCATGGCGTTAGCATGCGGGGTAGTATCCAAGACTAATAATGGGGCAAAGACCGCAGTCAACACCAAGAACATGATGAACAAAGCGGAGAGAGTGACGCCCCTTGCGCCTTGAATGTTCAATACACCAAGCATGGTTGCTTTGGGATTTTAAATTACAAATCCATCATGATCTGAACACTTTCCGATAGGATCAAATCCTTCGAAAGCCCTTTGAACCACTTCTGGTAAATATCCGCCTGTGCGCTATCCGTTTCGAACAAGTTGAGGTGGTGAGGCAAGGCCTGAATCCCCAAGCTGTCGGTCATGCGCCCGATTTCTTTGAAGCGCTTAGTATTTTCCTTGATATCGTCCTGCAACGCGGTGTATTTCGCATAATTCAGTGGAATCTGCGTATCCTTTTCACTTTGTGCGATCCAATTCGCGTAATCTTCATACAAGCCGAAATTATCATTGCCCGATACGCGTTTTTTACTATTTGCGATAGCCGTTGAGAAATTATGAACCCAACTCGCATCCTCATTATAGGTAGCCCTATCGATGTAGTCTACCGGAAGTGCGTTCGGGTATTCTTTTTCTCCGTAGGCAATCTTATCATAGGGGCCGGGCAAAATCACATCCGGTACAACACCTTGTAATTGGGTTGTGCCGCCATTGATGCGGTAGAATTTCTCGGTGGTTATTTTTACCGCACCCAACGGCTTAAGTTCATTCAGCGGGCCGCTTACTGCACGATCGAGTTCGAACATGTTTTGAACCGTACCTTTTCCAAATGTTGAGGTCGCTGCACCAACAATAAGGGCGCGTTTACGGTCTTGCAAGGCAGCGCTCACAATCTCCGATGCAGATGCACTTCCGTGGTTAACGAGAACGACCAAAGGACCGTCCCAATACACTTTAGCGTCTTTGTTGCTCTTCGAGCGTGTGCCGTTTTGGAAACTTTTTACCTGAACCTGTGGACCGCGTTCGGTAAAGAGACCGGCAATCTCTGTTGCGGCGGCTAGGGAGCCTCCACCATTGCCGCGGAGGTCGAGAATTATACCTTCCACGCCTTCTTCTTTGAGCTTAAGAATTTCGTTTTTGACATCCTCGGCCGCATTGCGGTTACTCTCTTTGTAGAAGTTGACATAGAATTTAGGCAAGCGGATGTACCCCACTTTTTCGTCAATGTCCCATTGCTCGCTCCACGCTCCGTCTTTATCACGGTATAGTGATCCGTCCAAAACGGCGCTTCGGGCAAAAGTGCTTTCAAGTTCGACCACGTCACGAATGATAGGAATGATCTGACGTGAACCGTCTTTTTTCTTAACAGTCAGTCGAACCTCACTCCCTTTTTCGCCACGAATCAAATCGATGGCCTCGTGTACTTTCCAGCCCACGACGTCTACCGGCTCCTCTGCACCTTGTGCGACGGCAAGAATTTTATCGCCAGCTTCCAAATCGCCCTGGCGCCAGCATGCTGAGCCGGCAATGATGCGGTCAATGGTGATGTAGTCGCCTTCTTTTTTCAGTGCGGCACCGATGCCTTCGAATTGGCCCGTCATGCTCACTTCAAAATTTTCATTCTGACGCGGTGCTAGATAAGACGTATGCGGGTCGTAGGTTTCGCAATACGCATTCATGTAAATCCCGAACCATTCCGTGCGGGTCAAATCTTTCAGATCGTCGTACCAATCATTTTGCAACTCCAATTCCTTCTCGCGTGCCTCCTTTTCCAGCGTTGCGAAATCTTTCAATTCCACCGTCGGGTCCGTTTCAGCATCTTCCTGCTGCGCGCGGTCTTTCTCGTAAATGCGATTGATCAGACGCCATTTCAAGTGCTTGCGCCATTGATCCACCAATGCTGCTTCGTCGCGCGCAAACCCTTCACGCTCCGGCGTGTTCCATACCGTCTCGTCCTTATCAAAGTCCATCGGAGAAGCTAGGAGCTTGGTGTAGATGCCTTTCGAACGATCGATTCCGGCGATAATCATACCGTAGCTCATCTCGAAAAAGGCCGTGTTTGTTGCTTTGAATGCGTCGTCCAACAACGTTTCGTACGTGGAAAGTTGATCAACTTCACCTTGAGTAAGAAAGAGCTTATTGTAGTCTAATGCTTCAAGATAGCTGTTAAAAACCTCCATGCTTAACGCATCGTCCATCTCACGCGGTTGTAAATGCACGTTAGTCAGGGCATCGCGAATCAATGAGAAAATCACGGCTTCCTTATCCTCTTGTGGGCCGAAGTATCTAAATGAAAGCAATACGGCTGCGATCCCGACGATTGGGATAAGATATTTGATGTTTTTACGCTGCATAATGTCTTGAAGAGTCATACTTGAAAGCCAAGGTACAACCTTCCATTGAAGTGTTTCTGTAAAAGAACGTTAAAGGGAAAATCTTATGTACCTTTGCGCACCCTTAAGAACAGGGACCCGCTATTTTAAAAAATTATAGAAATGAACATTAGCAAGAACGAAGTAGATGCATTGAATCTTTTGGTGACGTTGGAAATTACTCCAGAAGATTACCAAGGAAAAGTGGATGGTGTCCTAGCGGATTACCGTAAGCGTGCCTCTATCCCAGGCTTCCGTCCAGGAAAAGTGCCAATGGGTTTGATCAAAAAACAGTACGGTAAAGCTGTTCTTATTGAGGAGATTAACAAGCTCTTGCAAGATTCAATCTACAATTACATTAGTGACGAGAAATTGAACATCTTGGGTAACCCACTACCTGTTGAGCAAGAACAAATAGATTTCGATAATCCTGGAACGTACAGCTTCCAGTTCGAGATTGGTTTGAGTCCAGTGGTGGATGTTAAAATCTCAAAGAAAAATAAAATCGACGGTGTTAAAATCACCGCAGATGACAAAGTATTGGACAGCTACATGGAGGACATCCGTATGCGTTATGGAAAAATGTCTTCTCCTGAAAAGCCAGAGCCAACTGATATGTTCCATGGAACATTCACAGAAGTTGATGCTGACGGCAATGCTGTAGAAGGTGGTATCGTTAAAGAAAACGCTCAGTTCCTAGCCTCTAACCTTCGCACCAAGAAAGCACAGGGTGAATTGTGTAAGGTATCTATCGGTGAGTCTTACGCGGTTGAAGCGGATAAGACATTCGGCAAAGACTACAACGTTGCAGGTTTGTTAGGTGTGACTGACGCACAGTTGGAAGCCTCAACAGGCAACTTCCATTTCGAGGTAAAAAACATTTCTCGCATGGAGCCTGCAGACCTAAACCAGGAGTTCTTCGATAAGATCTACGGTGAAGGTGTGGTAAGCAGCGAAGCTGAAATGCGTGCGAAGATGAAAGAGGAAGCTGAAGCGATGTACCAAAACGAGGCTGATCAATACCTCTTGAACAACGTTGCGGAATACTTGATCGAGAAAACAAGCTTTGACCTTCCTGAAACATTCTTGAAGAAATGGATGCTTACCGCTGGTGAGAAGCCTATGACTGCTGAAGAAGTTGAAGCGGATTGGGACAAAACTGCAAAAGGTTTGCGTTGGCAGTTAATCGAAAACGCGGTGATTGAAGCTGCAGAGATTAAAGTGAGCCAGGAAGAATTGTTGGAGCACACCGTAGGTTTGGTAAAAGCCCAATTCCAACAATATGGTCAGCAAGTAATGGATGACGAAATGCTCAAAGGAATCGCAGAAAATGCGTTGAAAAACCAAGACGAAGCTCGCAAGATCAACGATCAGGTATACAACGCGAAATTGCTTGCGTACTACAAAGAGAATTTCAAGGTTGAAGAAAAAGAAGTGACCTACGACGAATTTATCAAATTGGTCACTGCCAATACCGAGGTAAACCTCTAACTTTAGAGTACAAATTGATGTCATAATGCCAGCATTCCACCCGGGATGCTGGCATCGGCATATTTATTGACCAGTACTAACCACACCTTATAACCATATTATGGACTTCGGAAAAGAATTTAAAAAGTACGCCACCAAACACGTAGGAATCAACAGCATGTACGTTGATCAGTATGTAGAAGCGTCAATGACCCCTTATATTATTGAGGAGCGTCAACTCAATGTGGCTCAGATGGATGTGTTCTCGCGTTTGATGATGGACCGCATTATCTTCTTAGGGACAGGCATCAACGATCAGGTAGCGAATATTGTACAGGCACAGTTGCTTTTCCTTGAGAGCGCTGATGCGAAGAAAGACATCCAGATCTATATCAACTCGCCTGGTGGTTCTGTATACGCAGGGCTAGGTATTTACGATACTATGCAGGTCGTTAGCCCGGATGTTGCAACTATTTGTACTGGTATGGCCGCATCTATGGGAGCAGTGTTGATGACCGCAGGTGCTGCAGGAAAACGTTCTGCATTGAAGCATAGCCGCATTATGATTCACCAGCCTATGGGTGGTGCACAGGGTCAGGCATCCGATATGGAGATCACATTGCAAGAGATCCTGAAGCTAAAGAAAGAGCTTTACGCGATTATTTCACACCACAGTGGACAGTCGTTTGAAAAAGTGGAATCTGATAGCGATCGTGATTACTGGATGACTTCGGAAGAAGCAAAAGCATACGGTATGATTGACGAAATTCTACTCGGGAAGAACCAAGCAAAATAATGAGCGAGGATAATAATATTCACTGCTCCTTCTGCGGACGCAGCAAGCAAGAGACTGAGATCATGATTGCAGGGGTGGACGCCCATATCTGTGATCGTTGTATTAGTCAAGCCTTTACCATTGCTAATGCTGAAATGGAGGAAGAAGGCGGTTCTTGGTCGGGCACTGGAGCACCAGAGTTTAACCACACGCCTCGTGATATTAAAATGCACTTAGATCAGTACGTGATCGGGCAAGAGGAGGCGAAGCGTACGTTGGCGGTTGCGGTGTATAACCATTATAAGAGAATTGGTCAGGATGCCAGCGAAGGTGCCCCTGAGATTGATAAGGCGAACATCATCATGGTCGGTGAAACCGGGACCGGGAAGACCTTGATGGCTCGTACTATCGCGAAATTGCTGAATGTTCCTTTTACCATTGTCGATGCAACGGTGTTGACCGAAGCCGGGTACGTTGGTGAGGATGTGGAGAGCATTCTTGCACGTTTGCTGCAAGCTGCCGACTATGATCTAGACAAGGCGCAGCGCGGTATTGTCTTTATTGACGAGATCGATAAGATTGCTCGCAAAGGGGATAATCCTTCCATTACTCGCGATGTGAGTGGGGAGGGGGTTCAGCAAGGTTTGTTGAAACTGCTCGAAGGATCCATAGTGAATGTACCGCCAAAAGGTGGGCGTAAGCATCCGGATCAAAAGTACATTCAGGTCGATACGAAGGATATCCTTTTTGTGGCCGGTGGAGCTTTTGTGGGAATAGAAAAGAAGATTGCGAACCGTTTGAACAGTGCAACCCTCGGCTACAGTAATGATGCCCGTGACCACGTTGAGGATCATGAGTTGTTGAGCTACATCACCCCGCAGGATTTGAAGAGTTTTGGGTTGATTCCAGAATTGATCGGTCGTATGCCAGTGGTGACCTACATGAATTCACTGGATAAGGTGACTTTGCGTGCGATCCTTACAGAGCCTAAAAACTCGCTCATTCGTCAGTATGTACATTTATTTGCACAGGATGGAATAGACTTGAGCTTTGATGAAGACGTGTATGATTATATCGTCGAAGTGGCTTTGGATTACAGTCTGGGTGCACGTGGATTGCGCAGCGTATGTGAAGCGATATTGACAGACCATATGTTTGATGCACCCGGATCGGATGAATCAGAGATTCTGATTACCAAGGAATATGCCCAAGGTCAGGTGGAGCGTTCTAGCCTGCGCAAGATGAAAAAAGCAAGTTAGAGCCTTTTAGTAGGCCGACACGAACAAAAAAGCCCCCGCATCGCGGGGGCTTTTTTGTTGTGCACTGCAAAAATGCGGACACTCGCGTAGCTTAACGCATGGTCGTGTACACGTTTTGAACGTCGTCGTCCTCCTCAAGCTTTTCGATGAGCTTCTCGAGGTCTTTCGTTTGTTCTTCGTTGCATTCTTTGGTGGTGGTTGGGATGTATTCGAATCCTGATTCTACGATTTCATGGCCCAATTCCTCCAAGCCTTTGGTGATGTTACCGAAATCAGCGAATTGGCCATAGACCATGATAACTTCAGTTTCAACGCCGTCTTTTTCTTCAGTGTCTTTAAACACATCTTCCGCACCGAAATCGATCATTTCAAGCTCGAGTTCTTCCACATCGATATCGCCAGCGGCAATTTTCACATGGCACTTATGTTCGAACATGAACTCTACAGAACCCGATGTACCGAGCGATCCATCACATTTATTGAAGTACGAGCGCACATTAGCAACCGTACGGGTATTGTTGTCTGTGGCGGTCTCTACCAATACGGCAATACCGTGTGGGCCGTATCCTTCGTAAATAATAGTTTTGTAGTCGCCTTGGTCTTTCGACATTGCCTTTTTGATCGCGCGCTCGACGTTGTCTTTAGGCATGTTGGCTGCCTTAGCGTTTTGCAACAACATGCGCAGGCGGTAGTTGGAATCTGGGTTATCACCACCTTCCTTTACGGCCATGATGATGTCCTTGCTGATGCGCGAGAAGGTTTTCGCCATCCCTGCCCAGCGTTTAAACTTGCGTTCTTTTCTAAATTCAAATGCGCGTCCCATATGTAGGTTTTTGTTTTACTCGGAGCCAATTCCGAATTGGCCCCAAAAATAGCAATTAGCGCTTAGCTTTCTTCGCTTGTTTCTTCAATTTCGCTTCCTGCTCTCGCGCCCACTTTTGCAGCTCACTTTTGCGTCCAATGGTTCTACTAATAAAATCCTTCTCCAGATCCCATCCACGTGCAGGGCTATACTCCCGGCCGTAGAAAATGATCTGAAGATGAAGCTTATTCCACAAGTGCTCAGGAAACAACCGTTTCGCATCTCTTTCTGTTTGCTCCACGCTTTTTCCTTTAGTCAAGCCCCAGCGGTACATCAGACGATGAATATGCGTGTCCACAGGGAAAGCTGGCACGCCAAAGGCCTGGCTCATGACCACACTCGCCGTCTTGTGCCCCACACTCGGCATGGCCTCCAAGGCTTCAAAACTTTGGGGGACCTTACCGCCGTATTCTTCGACAATGGTCTTGCTAAAGGAATGAATACCATTGCTCTTCATGGGCACCAAGCCTGCGGGGCGTATAATGGAAGCGATTTCTTCCACGCTCAACTTCGCCATATCGTAGGGGTTGTCGGCCACCGCAAAAAGTTTCGGCGTAATCTGGTTCACGCGTTCGTCCGTACACTGCGCACTGAGCACGACCGCCACCAATAACGTGAATGGATCCTTGTGGTCCAACGGCACAGGCGTCTCCGGATACAGTTTTTCCAATTCTGCCACGACATAAGCCGCCTTCTCTACTTTTGTCATCTCGTTCCTTTGAGGTGTTATTATGGGTTTCCAATTCCGTTAAACAAAGCTAACTTCGAGTTGTTGAGAAATAAAACCTTTTAACAATGGCATTATCAATAGGAACCCCAGCCCCCGTTTTTGAGGGCACCAATCAACATGGCGAAAACATTAAATTGACCCAATTCAAAGGCAAGAAAGTCATCTTGTTTTTCTACCCAAAAGCTAGCACTCCTGGTTGTACTATGGAGGCTTGTAGTTTCCGCGATCACTATACGGAACTTGCAGAAAAAGGTTTCGAGGTAATCGGCGTGAGCGCAGACTCTGTAAAGCGTCAGCTCAATTTCGCTGCAAAGCAAGAGTTGAATTACAACCTCATCGCGGATGAAGAAAAAACCATTATAACTGCCTACCAGGCATGGGGGCCAAAAAAGTTTATGGGACGTGAATTCGATGGCATTTATCGTCACACTTACGTTATCGATGAAGAGGGTGTTATAGCGCATGTGATCGAAAAAGTGAAGACCAAAGAAGCGGCCGAACAAATCCTTGCGCTGTATTAAAATTCAAAAATTAGCTATAAATTATTAGAAAGGGCTTTGCCAATTCGAAGGAAGTCCTACATTTGTATAATTCTAATATTTTTAGCATTCTAAAATTATGAGCGCAGATAAAGAAGCCAAACTCAAGGCACTCAAGTTGACCATGGATCGCATGGACAAAGCATATGGAAAAGGAACCGTAATGAAAATGGGTGATGCGCCTGTTGAAGAGGTAGATTCCATTCCAACAGGATCCATCACTATGGACGTAGCCTTGGGAGTAGGGGGTTACCCTAAAGGTCGCGTTGTGGAAATCTACGGTCCAGAGAGCTCGGGTAAAACGACATTAACCCTTCATGCTATTGCTGAAGCACAGAAGCAAGGCGGTATTGCCGCGTTCATCGATGCGGAGCATGCGTTTGACCGTTTCTATGCGGAGAAACTAGGGGTAAATACTGATGAGCTCATAGTATCGCAGCCTGATAATGGCGAACAAGCTTTGGAGATTGCTGATAATCTCGTTCGCTCGGGTGCTATTGATATTCTTATTATTGACTCCGTGGCAGCATTGACCCCGAAGGCTGAAATCGAAGGTGAGATGGGGGATGCTCGAGTTGGTCTTCAGGCCCGTTTAATGTCTCAGGCCTTGCGTAAGCTCACGGGTACGATCAGCAAGACCAACTGTACGGTTATTTTCATCAACCAGCTTCGTGAAAAGATTGGTGTGATGTTCGGAAACCCTGAAACTACGACTGGTGGTAACGCATTGAAGTTTTACAGTTCTGTTCGTATAGATATCCGTCGGAGTACACAAATCAAAGACGGTGAACGTGTAATCGGTAACCGAACGAAGGTGAAGATTGTAAAGAATAAAGTCGCGCCTCCATTCCGTACTGCAGAGTTTGATATCATGTACGGTGAAGGGGTGAGCAAGGCGGGTGAACTCATCGATCTCGGTGTTGAACACGATATTCTCACAAAATCAGGATCTTGGTTCAGCTATGGAGAGACTCGATTGGGTCAGGGCCGTGATACCGTGAAGCAACTTTTTGTGGACAATCCAGAGCTTGCAGAAGAAGTAGAAGCGAAAATCAAGGCTGCGATTGAAGCCCTTGGTTAAGGTTAAACACTTATCGATATTGAAAACGCCCTGATAATCAGGGCGTTTTGTTTATAAATAGTGTAAAAACTTTAAACACGTTTAACATTGAACAGTTGTTAACGAGTTCTTAAAGTGTATTTTTGTGGCCGAATAACCATTTCTTAAAGAAGAAAATGAAAAAGGCTCTATTACTTGCTGGTGCGTTGGTAGGCGGTTTTACCGCTTCTGCGCAGGATGCAACTGCTGCGGCAGACTCAATGTTCCAGATGCTGGAAGAAATTACTGTGACCTCTGACGTCATCGATATCGCTCGTACACGTGAGACTCCGGTTGCAGTATCGACCATTACCCCTTCGGATATCTCTTTGAAGGTAGGTAACCAGGAATTTCCTGAAATCATGAACACCACTCCTGGTGTGTACGCTACTAAGCAAGGTGGTGGTTATGGTGATTCACGTATCTCTCTACGTGGTTTTGACCAACGCAACACCTCTTTCTTGATCAACGGTCAGCCGGTAAACGATATGGAGAACGGTTGGGTATACTGGTCGAACTGGCAAGGTTTGACTGATGTTGCTTCTGGTATCCAGATTCAGCGCGGTCTTGGTGCTTCACGTTTGGCTGTACCTTCTGTAGGTGGTACTGTAAGCATCTTCACTAAAGTTGCTGAAAACAAACAAGGCGGTAACGTAACCTTGGGTGTAGGTAACGACGGTTACATGAAGTACGGTGCTTCTTACAACACTGGCCGTAACGACAAAGGATGGGCTTCTTCATTCTTGTTGAGCAAGTGGATGGGTAACGGTTATGTGTACAACACACAAGGTGAAGGTTACACTTACTTCGCTGCTATCGCTTACGACCCTAAGGGTTCTAGCCACAGCATCAACTTCTCTTTCTTGGGAGCTGGTCAATGGCACCACCAACGCGATGCGTGGGTGAGCTTGCGTGACTTTGACTACTTTGGTCAAGGTGGTGAATTGGGCGACGGTGTAGTAGATCCACGTTGGAACTCTAACGGTGGTACCATCACTAACGCAAACGGCGAGAAAGAAGAGTACTCTATGCGTCGCAACTTCTACAACAAGCCATTGGCAACATTGAACTGGGATTGGGATATCAACGATAAGTTGAAACTCGCTACTTCTGTTTACGGCTCTGCTGGTCGTGGTGGTGGTACAGGTCCACGCGGTAACAACTTCCGTAACTCGACTTTGGACATCCATCCTTACAACATTGATTTGTACCAGCATTTGGACGTTGCTAACGGCGGTGCTTCTGCTCGTGGTGCACGTGATGCGGACGGATTCATCGATTTCGATGCTTTGGTTGCTGAAAACCAAGCTTCAACTTCTCCTTACACCGGTACCATCAGCAACTTCAACGGTTTGTTAATCGGTTCTAACGGATTCCGTGATAGCAACGTAAACCGTGCGGTAATCGTGCGTCGTTCTTCTATGAACTCACACAACTGGTACGGTGTGATCTCTAACCTTGAGTACGAGGTGAACGATTTGAAATTCTCTGTAGGTATTGACTTGCGTGATTACACTGGTTACCACTACCGTGTGTTGAACGATCTTATGGGTCTAGACGGATACTACTCAACTGGTAACCGCAACTCTGCTGGTCAGATCATTGAAACAACAGTAGCTGCAAATCCATTTGCAAACACTGGTTTGGCTGGTCCTAAAATGGACTACTACAACATCGGTCGTGTACAATGGGCTGGTGTGAACGGTATGGTTGAGTACAACAACGAGGAGAATTTGACTGCAGTTCTTCAGGCTGGATGGTCTACACAGAACTACCGTCGTATCGATTTCTTCGACCAACCAACTAACCCAGTTTCTGATTGGGCTATGCTTCCAGGTGGATACGTTAAAGGTGGTGCGAACTACAACTTGAACGAAGAAATGAACGTATTCTTCAACGCTGGTTTGATCTCTCGTCAGCCATTGTTTGATGCCGTATTCCCGAACTTTGCAAACGTGGTGAACCCAAATTTGGAAAACGAAATCATCCAGTCAATGGAATTGGGTTACGCATACATCACTCGCGACTTGCAGGTGAACGTAAACTTGTACAACACAAACTGGGGTAACCGTTTCATTTCTCGTGGTGTTCAGTTGGACGGTGTTGATGGTACTGCTCAATTCGCTGGTGTAAATGTTAACCACCGCGGTTTGGAATTGGAAGCTAAGTACAAAGCGACTGATAAATTGCGCGTAAACGCAATGGCTTCTTTGGGTGACTGGAAGTACTTGAACAACTTCGAGGCTAAAGTATTTGACGATCAAAACAACGAGATCGGTTCATCAGTACTTTACACTGAAGGTGCTAAAGTGGGTGATGCTGCTCAAACCACTGCGTTCTTGGGCTTGGACTACAGCGTTGCTAAAGCAGTTGCTCTAGACCTAGGCTTGCGTTACGTTGATGGTTTGTACGCTGATTACTCTATCAACAGCTCAGACTTCTTGAGCCCAGATAACTTGGGTGCATTGAAATTGCCAGCATACAGCTTGGTTGATATGGGTGTTACTACTCGTTTCGATTTGGCAGGTAAGCCAGCGTCATTGCGTTTGAATGTGAACAACGTATTGAACACAATGTACATCGCTGAGTCTAACACTAACATCCACGCTGCTGATGGTGATGCAACTTGGAACGGTGTTAACACTGCTAACTACGTATGGATGGGCTTCGGTCGTACTTGGAATGCAACATTCCGTTACAACTTCTAAGAAGATCCTTCTTGATATTAAGCCCCGCCTTTTGGCGGGGCTTTTTTTTTGCCCGATTTTTACGGCATGAAGCACATCTTGCACCTTATGGTTTTGGCGATTGCACTGGTTGCGTGCGGTCCCGAGGCCTCGAACTTTACTGATGCGAATTCGAAGGAGGAGTCTATGGACCAATTCCATTCCCAAACGTCCTCCATGAGCGGGCCGTTGGACAGCCTCAACGCCCTCCTAGCGGATAGCCCGTTTGATTTAGGGGCGTTGGAGACTCGAGCGCGTATCTATGTACGAATGCAGAACCTGAAGTACGCCGCGGCCGATGTGGCGGCAGTATTGGAGCGCGACAGTTCGCGTGTAAAGGCTTTGGAATTGTGGGGGGATATAAGCTTCACTACCAACCAGACGCGCCAAAGTCGTGATGCTTGGATGAAGTGTATGAAGGTGGATCCGAGCTATGTGCCCTGTCGTTTGAAGATGGCCGAGCTTTACCACGTCGTAACAGAGTTTGAGAAGAGCGCGGAGCTTGTGGACAAAGTATTGGAGCTCGACCCTATGAATTCGGAAGCGCATTTCTTAAAAGGGTTGTTGATGCGGGACGCTATTGGCGATACCGCAAGGGCTCTAGAGTGGTTCCAGAAGGCCATTGATATCGACCCGGAATATGAGGAGGCTTTGGATATGTGTGGAGTCTTGTATAGCGCGATGGGCAATCCGTTGGCTTTGGCGTACTTTGATCGGTTGCTGGAATTGGCGCCGGAAAATAGAATCACCTACTATAACCGCGGGATGTATCATTTGAATGGGCAGAACTGGAATGAGGCGTTGGCGGATTTTACCAAGTGTACGAAACTAGATCCGACAGATATTGAGAGCTTTTTTAATCTCGGATACATACACTTGCAGTTGCAGTTGCCCGGAGTGGCTAGGGATTATTTTGCTAGTGCGTTGGCTATTCAGCCGGTGAATCACCGTGCGCTCTATGGTCGTGGGTATGCGTATGAGCTGTTGGGTGATTTGCCGAATGCAGAAAAAGATTACCGTGAGGCGTTGAGCTACAACCCTGCGCACGAAGGGTCTAAACAGGGGCTCCGTCGCGTGAGTACAGGCGCTGGACGGTAGGTGGCTGTTCGGATGTTATTCCGTAATTTCCCGTAACCGAAATTGGTTAAGATCTAAAACAAATACGATGCAAATAAAGGCCCTTTTAAGCCTTGGTATCATGGCTGCACTTACGCAGTGTACAACATCGACTATGACTGAATATTACCCAACTGGGGAACCCAAAGCGAAAGAAATTGCGTACGAAATGAGCATGCACGGTGATGTGCGTGTGGATGAATATTACTGGTTGCGCGATCGCGAGAATCAGGAGGTGATCGACTACCTCAATGCGGAGAATGCCTA
Organism: Bacteroidota bacterium; assembly: GCA_041164065.1. Taxonomy (GTDB): domain Bacteria; phylum Bacteroidota; class Bacteroidia; order Flavobacteriales; family Schleiferiaceae; genus UBA10364. The sequence continues at coordinate 44,934 of JBEAQE010000033.1, forward strand.
CCGTGAGAAAATCATGGCGGGAACGGAGAACTTGCAAGGCCGACTTTATGAAGAGATGGTTGGGCGTATTAAGAAGGACGATAGTTCGGTGCCGTACGAATTGGATGGGTACTTCTATTACACCCGTTATACGGAGGAAGGTGAGTATCCCATATATTGCCGCAAGCAGGGTTCGCTCGAGGCTGAAGAGGAAGTATTGTTGGATGTCAATGAACTCGCTGAGGGACACTCGTATTTCCAAATTTCAGGGATGAGCATTCACCCCGACAATCAGAAAGTTGTTTTCGGTGTGGATACGGTGAGCCGCCGCATTTATACGTTGCACACAAAAGATCTTCGGACAGGTGAAATCACAGTCATTTCTGAGGCTGAATGTTCCGGCGGTGGCACATGGAGCGCTGACGGGGCCTATGTGTTCTATACGGTTAAAGATCTGGAAACCCTCCGCAGCAACCGCATCAAGCGTTGGAATGCCGCGACAGGGGCACATGAGGTAATCTTCGAAGAGCATGATGAAACCTTCAACTGTTACGTCTACAAGAGTAAGAGTCGCCAATTCATCCTTGTCGGGTCCTCATCTACCCTCAGCGATGAACATTGGTTTGTGCCGGCTAACGACCCGACCGCACCGCTTCAAGTCATTCAACAACGCGAGCGTGGATTGGAGTATGGCGTAAGCCACTTTGGCGATCACTTCTACATCCGCACGAATATGGATGGCGCAACGAATTTTAAGCTGATGAAAGCGCCTGTGAACGATCCAGGCAAGGGGAATTGGTCCGATGTTATCCCACACCGCGAGGATGTTTTCCTTGAAGGAATGGAGCTGTTTTCCGACTACCTCGTGCTGGAAGAGCGCGAAAATGGGCTTACTAAAATTCGTATTACCCCTTGGGACGGTCAGTCCTTCTACCTGCCCTTTGAAGAGGAGAGCTACACGGCCTATCTGGGGACCAATCCAAGTTTCGAGCAGAAGCACCTCCGCTATAGCTATACGTCATTGACCACGCCGAGCAGTGTGATTGACTACGATTTTGCAACTGGGGAGAAGACCATTCGCAAAGAACAAGTCGTTGTTGGCGGTTATGATAAGAGCCGCTATGAAACCAAACGCATTTGGGCAAAGGCAGAAGACGGAACGGCTATTCCAATGTCCATCGTTTACCGCAAAGATTTACTTCGTGAGAACGGACCTAATCCTACCTTGCTTTACGGCTATGGTAGCTACGGTATCACTATCGATCCTCAGTTCTCCTCAGTTCGTTTGAGCCTTTTAGACCGTGGCTTTGTCTATGCCATTGCACATATACGTGGTTCACAATACCTCGGCCGCCCTTGGTATGAGGACGGAAAGATGTTTGTTAAGCGCAACACTTTTACTGACTTTATTGCCTGTGCCGAGACTTTAGTGGAGGAGGGCTATGCAGAGCCTTCGACGCTCATGGCTATGGGGGGAAGTGCTGGCGGATTACTCATGGGGGCAGTTGTGAACATGCGTCCAGATCTGTTCCGAGGTGTTATTGCTGCCGTACCATTTGTGGACGTGGTAACAACAATGCTCGACGAAACCATACCACTGACCACCGGCGAGTACGACGAGTGGGGGAATCCGAACAACGCCGACAGCTACCATTATATGAAGAGTTACAGTCCATACGACAACGTCTCGGCCCAGCCCTACCCAGCAATGCTGGTAACCACTGGTTTGCACGACAGCCAGGTGCAGTACTGGGAACCGGCTAAATGGGTTGCACGCCTTCGAAGGATGCGAACCAATTCCGACTCTCAACCCTTGCTCATGTACTGTAACATGGAGACTGGCCACGGCGGTGCCTCAGGTCGCTTTGAATCGTTAAAAGAAACGGCCATGGAATATGCATTCTTCTTAGATCTAATGGGCATTAAGTCATGAGCATTATAGTCGACAATCTCATCAAAGAGTACGGCGCTCAAAAAGCGCTTGGGGGAATCAGTCTAACCTTAAAAAGCGGTCAGATTACCGGACTCCTCGGTCCAAATGGCGCCGGGAAGAGCACCCTTATGAAAATTCTGACCGGTTCGATTTTGCCAACTTCGGGCTCGGTCACTATAAATGGTGTCGACGTGGTTGCGGAGCCTTTAAAAGTACAACGCACCTTGGGCTACCTGCCTGAGCACAACCCTCAATACCTTGAGCTCTATATACGGGAATACCTTGCTTATGTGGCTTCGATCTACAAAGCGCCTAAATCACGCATTGATGAGGTCATAGAACAAACCATATTAGGGCCAGAGCGACATAAAAAAATTGGTTCCCTTTCTAAGGGATACCGTCAACGCGTAGGGCTTGCCGCTGCACTCATTCCTGATCCTGAAATACTCATTTTAGATGAGCCTACGACGGGGTTAGATCCAGCCCAATTGGTCGAGGTTCGCGCTTTATTGCGCTCCATCAGCTCAAATAAAACGGTACTCTTTTCTACCCACATTATGCAAGAAGTAGTCGAGCTGTGTAGTGAAGCCGTTTTCTTGCGCCGGGGAATGATTGAATACCGCGTTGACCGGAAAGAGATCGAAAAAGGTGTGGAGCACCTTGAGGGACTCTTTAGAGCCTAATGAATCTCCAGCTGCGTTTAAAGCATTTACTTTACGGCTCGTGCGCTGTAGGCCGGAAATCCATTAAACAAGTAGACCGGGAAGTATAAACCTTGGTAAAATAGGAGTTCTAGATAGAATGGGGGTTTTTAATCTAACTTAGTTTTTGAATCATTAGTGGGGGGAATGTTCCGGAAAGGCCTTTGACACATATTTTAAAGAAACTAGAGACATTCCTTGCGTTAAACCAATATTAACCCTTACATTTGCACCACAATAACGCGGAGTGGAGCAGTTGGTAGCTCGTCGGGCTCATAACCCGAAGGTCATCGGTTCGAGTCCGGTCTCCGCTACTCAGAAACCCTTTGAAGGAAACTTCAGAGGGTTTCTTCGTTTACGAGTCTACCAAACGGGGCGAAGCCCCTATTCAACGGAGTTGAACTGACTCGCACTCCGCTAAGGAGCTCTTTGCAATGCCAATAAATAAAGAGCAGTACTGATTAATACTGAATCAAAGTAATGGCTATATCGGCAGAAAAAAAAGGGTTCAGTGTCACTAAAATCCCAAAAGTGTCAGTGACATTCTGCTCCGCATACAACTGTTTAAGCTTGCGGTTCTCTTCCTCTAGCTCTTTTAGTCGTTTTAGTTGACGGGCTTCCATTCCGGAATACTTCTTACGCCATATGTAAAAAGTGGCAGGACGTATACCCAGCTCTCTACAAAGATCTTCTACACGCTGGCTGTTCTCGTTCGCCTTGATCGCTTAGATAATCTGACTTTCTGTGAATTTACTCTTCCTCATTACAGGTCTAATTTAATCAATTAATTACCTGTCCGATATAAGGAAAAGCCCTGATGCACAGCATCAGGGCTTTTTCGTAATAAATAGATTCTGTGTAGACTATCAATTTTTAGACTTTGAAAAGTGATTTTCTTTGTTCTTTACAAATATTAGTTTGTGTCTGCTTTTTGAATTTTCACGTTGTTCAATTTCGAAGTTGCCAATTGACTT
>JBEAQE010000034.1:0-92718 GCA_041164065.1 Bacteroidota bacterium
TTAACCCTTACATTTGCACCACGATAACGCGGAGTGGAGCAGTTGGTAGCTCGTCGGGCTCATAACCCGAAGGTCATCGGTTCGAGTCCGGTCTCCGCTACTCAGAAACCCTTTGAAGGAAACTTCAGAGGGTTTCTTCGTTAATAGCATCGTTGTACTTCTTATAACTCGCTCCCCAGGGGTGTACGAATGCTTTGTAATATTCCTATTGACCTAGTAAATGTCCGGCTTACTTTATTATTTTAATGTGATCAGCAGCCCAATTTGGCCAGCCACTTGTTTTCACATAGTACCCATACTTACTCCATGAATTATAAGCTCTACCGCCTTCCATGAACCGTGATTTCACAGCATTGAATAGTGCATCATGATCATATTCGAATTCTTGATTTATAACCTTAATAATTAGATTTTGACCAAGCCATGCTTTATTTAACTTGAAATTTGTTGATAGTTGAATTCTTTGTGAAGTTCCTGCATCTGTGGGCATTTCATAATCTGTATAGTCGACCGGTGGTTCATTTGTTGGATCTGGTTGACGAGTTGTCAGTACATCTGTAATTAATCGACCAATACGTTCCTTAGTTTCCCTTGTTCGAAAACCAAGTGGAAGTCTTCCTCCTTTAATGTAGAACAATGGGTATGTTTTTCCGAGAATTTCAATTTTATAGTGTTCAACATCCGTTAATGCTTGTTTAGACTTTCCTGTTTTAATTGTGTATGTTCCTTTAAGATTGAGATTCAATGATTCTATGTGCTTTTTGCCAATTGACACAATAATTACGTGTGGGTCTATTTCTGAAACAGTTCTAGCCCAAAGAGACATTCCAACCTCTTTCAGTTCATTTTTAATCTCGTCTGTTAGTTCGCTCCAAGTTGGATCAGTTGCTAATGGAGATACAAGGTCAGTGTGTATAGCCCTTGAATTGTATTCGTCATTAAAATAGCTCGAATTCATCCCATTTAATAAGGGCTCATAACTATCCTTAAACCACTTTAAATAAGGCTCCTCGTAAAAGTACATGGATAAAGACTCCTCAAAACTTATTCTGGAATCGGAATATGACTTGAACCTAAAAAGAGATTGAACACCGGTATTAGTTTGAAACTCCTTCTTAGACGGATTTAAACCTACAGTAATAACTTTCAATGATGCATTGGAGTATTTAGGAAGGTCACCAAAATAGAGAACAGGAATTGATGGGTTGATTACTTGGTCTTTTCCTTTGAACTCTTCATAGTGTGCCAATGCATCCTCTAATAATTCATTAGAAAGAATTTGTTGATAAGGTTCATCGAATGGAGCATCCACGATGGGTTCTGTATTTACAAACTGGTTTTGGTGAGTTCGTACATTATTGCGCCTTTGAATGCGAAACACTAGAACGGACATGCCAAATACACCGGCCATGATTAATATTAATTCATGCATCCTAAATTTTGTATATATCTCATTTAAAAGTTTACCAACTGAAAATTACGGACTAAATGATAAACTCATTGTCTTCATGTTTATAGTAGCTACACACTTTTTGTGTGATTTTGAACATTGCACGGTTTGTGTCTTCATCATCAAAAAATGTGAGTGCTCCAGTATTGAAGCTTTTAGAAGCCATGTCTTGAATAGCACTCATACTTGTTCCAACGAGGGCTATGCTCCAACCAGATTTGTTTTGATATTTCTCCAGTAGTTTCTGAATGTGCGAGCCCGTGTATTGTTGGGATGCGTTCTCCATACCATCTGTAAAAATTACAATGAGAATCTCTCTAGTACCTTTTTTTGTTTCCTTGCCAGAACGCGATTTAGCCCCAATTATAGCAGATCCAATCGCATCATAAAGTGCGGTTAGACCGCCCGAAGAATACTCATTTGCACTGACCATTTTGACTTTTCCTATTGGAATAGACAAACGAAGAGTTTTATGAATTGTGTCAAATGAATTGATTGTGATATAGCAGGGTCGACCTAATGCTTTATGTGCCTTTTTGAGTTCCTTTAGCTGTCGGTTTAATTCAGTTCGGACTTCATGTATTTTGTTTTCCATGGACCCTGAGGCATCCAAAATGAAAGTGTAGTCCAACATTTTTGAGTGGAAATTTGTATACATATGTGTAGAATTTAGCATGAGAAAATCAGCTCAGGCGGGTGCCTAAGTATTCAATTAAAACTTCGTGACTCTATTAAAACTGATTTTTAAGTTTAGATACAGCTCTATTTTTGATAAATGCAATGCGTTGTCTTGAGACACCAAACTCATTGCCAATGGCTTCAAGGGTCTTGAACTCTGGATTGCCAAATCCATAAAAGTGAAAAATAATAAATACCTCCCTGTCGTCTAGGCAGTCATATAATTCTGGGGCATTGCCTGCTCGCGCTGCCATTTCATTAATGTAATTTTCTCTTTTCGTTTTCAACCTATACATCAAATCAAGGTAAGACGTGGAGTAACTCATTATTTCGATTATGGGAATGCAAATAGTACGCGTCATAACAACTGGTTTGTACTACTAAGTATTTTGTCAACCCCTGACGTGCATTGTATTGTTCAAGACAGCACTCCACTGTGGTACTGGCGAGTATCGAACCCGCGGCGAACGCTCTTATTTTTCTGGTACTAATTTACTCAATCTAATTTGGTTAATCCACTCGATTTAGCTTAGACCTTTTCTCCAGAATGTCTACAAGAAAAAGCCCTGATGCTGTGCATCAGGGCTTTTTCGTAATAAATAGATTCTGTGTAGACTATCAATTTTTAGACTTTGAAAAGTGATTTTCTTTGTTCTTTACAAATATTAGTTTGTGTCTGCTTTTTGAATTTTCGCGTTGTTCAATTTCGAAGTTGCCAATTGACTTAATAAGAGGCGTGAGCTTTTCAAACCCATAATTTCTTGCATCAAAATTGGGTCTTTTTTTCTGAATCAAACTTCCGACATCTCCGAGAAACGCCCAACCTTCCTCGTCGGATAAATCATTTATGGAAGAGACAATTAAATTGATCTCTTTGTTGGTGATTTTGTCCACCGATGATTTAGCGGGTTCTCTAATATCCGTTTTTCCTTCCGACTGTTTCCTGAGAATCTCAAGGTAAATAAACTTATCACATGCAACGATAAATGGATTAGGTGTTTTCTTCTCTCCAATGCCTAGTACTAGCATGCCTGCTTCTCTCAGTCTCGTTGCCAGTTTGGTAAAATCGCTGTCACTGGAAACCAAACAAAAGCCATCAACTTTCTCACTGTAGAGTATGTCCATGGCATCAATAATCATTGCGGAATCGGTTGCATTCTTGCCCGTAGTATAGCCATATTGCTGAATGGGCGTTATTGCATTTTCCAATAATAGATTCTTCCATTTGTTTAATCCAGGCCGTGTCCAATCTCCATATATTCTTTTCAAAGTGGGGTTGCCATATTTAGCAATCTCTTCCATCATCTCCTTGACATTCGCTGATGGTATGTTGTCACCATCAATTAAGACGGCGATATTAATATTTTCTTTCATTTCATTGTTTTATGAAAATCACACATCACCGATTTGTTTAGAATAGGTATCCTGATCTTCGAGTGGATTTGTTTGAAGATACGTCAACAAATTAGATTGAGGAGGGTCTATTTCGCTTCGGGAGGAATTGTAAGGTTGGGTTAAACCAGTAAGACAAAGTGCTTAGGATAATTTTCATTAGGGTTATTTATGCTTCGACCTTTTTTCCAGAATGTCTACAAGAAAAAGCCCTGATGCACAGCATCAGGGCTTTTTTTATGTCCGCCATTGTACTATCCTGCACCGCGACTCAGAAACCTTTTTTAAGAAGCTTCCTTGTATTTGTTAACTCTCCTTTACTGATAGTTGTTACGAATTATATCCTCAAGAAATATTTTAAAGTTATCTTCTTCTGAGGGATACATAAATAAATTGTCTTCAGTACATGAGTCAAGGTATTCGGGTGCAACAGTTCCTAGGGCCCCATCGTAATAAATTAATCGAAGTACGCTTAAGTCTATCTTGGAAAGCTCGTTTGTGCTGAGGAATGAACCTACGTTACGCCACATTAGGCTTGGATATCCTGAAGCATGACCGAGGCCTAAAGCATGGCCGAACTCATGCCTCAAAATATCATCAGAGCCAGATTCATACCAAATAAAACTTTTAGATATGCTCGTGCAATAGCTTGATTTATTGCACGCTCCCCACCAAGAATCAGGTACTTCTGGAGGTTCTCCAAGATTGAACCTCTTATAGAGGTATTCTTGACTCCCGTTAACAATGCCTATTGAAAGGTCATTGGTGTCGTTGACAAAAAGGAATTTAACGCCACTTCCTTGGATATTACGCTCAACGAGCTCAATCATTTCGCTCAAAACAGCCTTGTGTGCAGGTCCTACTGTAGAATCCAAAAATATATTAACGGTATCTCGCCAACGTTTCGTTTCCCACCTGATACTATCCCCGTTAGGTAGTCGACCTTCTGGATTGCTAAGAGTGAAATAATGAGAAATAATATTTGAAATACTGTCATTGCCGTTTGGGTCAAGAGGTTCAGGAATGTCCTTTTTACAAGCAGTAGTAACAAGTGAAATTATTATTAAACAGTAAAAGTATTTTTTAACGGCCTTCATTGCATTTTCTTTCTAGCAGATTTGATTGTATAACGCTTGGTTATTCTCCGGAGCACTAGTTGTTGGACTGTAGACTTTGATATCTAACATACATGGATCGATTCCAGGAGTAAATTATTGCAATGCTGCCAACTATTAGAATTGTATAAATCAAAGCGGGATTATGTATTCTTCTGTAGAGCTCCGAATTGTTTATAAGCACCCACATTATTGTTGAGACCGCTCCAGCAAAAACAAGGGCTCTAGTCAGAACTTGTCCCATGTAATTATTGAATCTGACCAAATCGTTGGGAAGTCTATAAAGAGTAACGGTCCAACTAGCCTCCTTTCCCAGATAAAGATATCCTACAAAGCTCCGGAAAGACATTTCCTGTCCCTCGGGCAATAATTCTGTCGGTTTAAAGGTGCTAATTGCGTACGCATATAAAGAGTATACAGTTAATGCTCCAAGAATAACAAGCAATGTAGTCCAAGAGGTAATGCCTCCTATTGATACCAATGGATTTGCTTCATTACTTAGGTCAGGGGTTAAAGAATATGTACAAAATGCATCAAAGCTTCTGGTAAGCAGAATCCAAGTGGCCACAATGGAGAATTTCAGTTTCTTATTCATTTTATGCTTTTCAATGGGATGAAGAGACGGATTTAATCGAAAAAATCGTGGATCATCATCGAATTTATGGAGTCGCAAAGTGATGTTAGTCCTTTATTCTTTCTGGAGTTTGTTCCATTTTGCCAAGAGCTCTGGTTCTCTTAAAAGCACGCTTTCGGGATTGTTTTCAACCTTTTCGACAACCTCGGGGGGTATCACACCCGAGTTCCACCATCGATGGGTGTCAATAATGGTTTCTTTCAGGGGTCGTAGAGTTAGACCGTGCTGCATTGCTTTTTCGGTACTGGCCAACGAAGATCCAGCGTTGTTTCCTGTGGGCATAACCCATGGAACGAGTTCAACAATGCCCTCGTCGGTCAGAAAGTCGTAGTCGTCGATAGGGATGAGGGTGCAATCGGCTGGGAAGGCCTCATTTGCATCGTTGACAAATGCCCACATAGATTTGGGGTCGCGTGGACCCGCGGCGTTGAAGGTGCCGGGGGTGTTTGATTCGATCAAACGAATCATCCATTCGGCCACATCGCGTACGTCAATATATTGGACGGGGTCGTTTTTTTTGCCTGGCACAAGTACATTGCCACCACGGGAGAGGCGGATAGGCCAATGGATGAAGCGGTTGGTTTTATCGGCTGGACCGATCATGTAGGTCGGGCGAATGATAAGGGTTCGGTCAGGACCGAAGTGTTTAAGGGCAGCCAATTCAGAATTGGCCTTCATGACGCCATACCAATATTCGATACGTTCCTCCTCTTTCTCAACAGCCTCCGGCTCCTTGAGCAACACGGTTCTTTCTTCGGTGAAATCACTGCCGAGGTAGGGGTAATATACCCCAATGGAGGAGGTGTATACATACATATTACATCGCTCCTTAAGTAGGCTAGCGCTCCGGTCGGTCCATGACGCATCATATCCTGAGTTATCTATCACGACATCCCAATTGCCTTTTTCTAAGGCGGTTAAGTCGTTTTTACGATCGCCAATCAGGTGTTCTACCTGCTCGAACACCTCGGGATAAAGGTTGGGTTGGGTTTTTCCTCGGGTGAAAATGCTGATTTGATGGCCGCGGTCGAGGGCATACTTTAGTTGATGGATGCCTAAAAAACTCGTCCCCCCGAGAATGAGAATCTTTAAGGGTTTGTTGTTAAGAATAGATATTTCATGGTCTAATTCTTTAAGGATGGTCTGTCCAAATCCTGATGCGGCAAGCGGAATGCCTAAGCTTGATAAAACTCCTGTTTTAATAAATGCTCTGCGTGACTTGTTCATGGCTATTATTTTAGGTCGACACGGTTAAGTTATAGTCTCTTGCGGCAAGGTGTCGCTGCGTTCCTTTGTATAATGCAATACGATTTCAAAACCGGGTTTTTCGGGAATCATCCAGTGATTCGTTTGCGGAGGAATGTGGCACCATTTACCCTGAGTGACGTAAACTTTTTCTTCGCCAATCATGATCCATCCACTGCCATTTTTGACCCAGCAGTTCTCCCACAGATCGTGCTCGTGACCCCGACCTTCGCGCTCGAAAATAAGCTGTTCCCAAAGGATATTTCCTTCGAGATCTGTGGCGGTGATCATCTGGCCGAATGAGGTTTTGCGTTGCTCAATTTTCATGAGAGGTCGTGGTGTACCGTATCACATAAATATAGGTGTTTTGTTTTGAGAAAGCGTAGATTAAATATGATTGATTATGAGCATTGGTTTTGATGCGAAAAAACGTCCATCGCGCCCTTTTATAGTGTTTTAAGGGGTTTTGTCCAGTAATTGTCCGGTACAGGGTCGGGCCGTAGGTTGTAATATTGTAAAACAAGCCCCAAACCAACAAATACGGCATTTTTTCCCTTGATGAATGAGCGGAATTGGCTTCGAAATGGGCCTCGAAGTGCTATTCATCGGATTAAAGGTAAGTTTAGAACTAACAAGTAATGCGACCTCCGAAAAGATGGAGGTAAAAACAACATCATGACTGACAACAAGCAGATTTTCTTGGGCGGGATTCCGGCTAAATTGGATGCGAAGAATGTGGAAGGCCAAACGGTTGAGCGTAATGGCGAGGCTTTTTATAAAATAGGCAACTACGACGGCATGCGCCCGTTTTTCATGAGCTTAGTAAGTAACTCCAACCACTGGATGTTCATCTCAAGCACGGGCGGATTGACGGCAGGTCGTAAGAATAGCAATTATGCTTTGTTTCCCTACTACACAGATGATAAAATCACTGAGTCTTTCGAGACTACTGGGAGCAAGTCGCTCTTCTTGGTCGAGATGGATGGACGTCGAATGTTGTGGGAGCCATTCTCAAACCGCATGCGAGGTCTGTACGCCACGTCGCGCAACCTGTATAAAAACACCTACGGAAATAAGCTATTATTCGAGGAAATTAACCACGATTTGGGGCTGGCATTTTCGTACGAGTGGAATAGTAGTGAGGCTTATGGGTTTGTGCGCAAAGCGGAATTGGTGAACCAAAACCCCCAGGCTGTTAAGGTTGAAGTACTGGATGGTATTCAAAACATCCTGCCTTACGGGGTGGAGGATGCACTGCAGAATGCTTCGAGTAACCTGGTTGATGCCTACAAGAAATGTGAGCTGGAGAAAGATGCGGGATTGGCGATTTACTCGTTGAGCGCCATCATCGTGGACCGTGCCGAGCCTTCAGAGGCGTTGAAAGCAAATATCGTTTGGTCGACCGGTTTGGACGGTGCGAAGGTGTTGTTGTGTTCACGTCAATTGGATGCCTTCCGTGGCGGATTTGGGCTTGAAGAAGAGATAGATATCAAGGCGGAGAAAGGCGCCTTCTTCCTCAATAAAGAAATAGAGATTGCAGCTGGAGCAAGCGAGCGCTGGGCGATGGTGGCTGATGTACACCAAGGTCCTTCTCAAGTAGCTCAGACCAAAGCCCTTTTGGCGGATGCCGCAGGCTTGTACACCAAGGTTCTTGCTGATGTAGAGGCTGGAACAGCTGGACTGATTAAGCTCGTTGCGGCCTCAGACGGTTTACAGCTTACTGGTGATGCAATTTTGAACAAGCGCCATTTCGCAAATACGATGTTTAACATCATGCGAGGTGGAATTTTCGATTTTAATTACACCATCGAGAAGGTGGATTTTGTGCCGTACATGGAGAAGGCGAATTTCGCGATTGGGCAAAAATTTGCAGGCGAACTTGCGGCGTTGCCGGAAGTGTTTGACCTCTTCCATTTGCGCGCTTTAGCGGCCAATTCCTCCGATGCCGACTTCCAACGCCTATGTACCGAGTATTTGCCATTGAAGTTCAGCCGCCGCCATGGTGACCCTAGTCGCCCCTGGAACAAATTCTCGATCAACACACGAAACGAGGAAGACGGATCGAAAATCTTGGATTATCAAGGAAACTGGCGCGACATTTTTCAGAATTGGGAGGCCCTCGCACATTCATACCCAGAGTTTATCGAAGGGATGATACACAAGTTCCTTAATGCCTCAACCTTTGATGGTTACAATCCGTACCGTGTTACCAAGGACGGCTTCGATTGGGAAACTATTGAACCAGACAACCCATGGTCGTACATCGGCTACTGGGGGGATCACCAGATCATCTACTTGTTGAAGTTCCTCGAGTTTATCGAGAAATACTACCCTGAAAAACTCGCTGACCTCTTTTCGAAGGAGCTCTTTGTTTACGCTAACGTGCCTTACCGCATCAAGCCTTACGCCGATTTATTGGCGAATCCGAAAGACACTATTGTATTCGATGAAGAAGAGCACGAAGCCATTGAAGCTTTGCGTGAGAAAATCGGTGTGGACGGTGCTTTGTTGCGCAACACAGGGGGCAACATCCACCGTGTAAACTTTGTAGAGAAGATCCTTGCCACAGTTTTAGCGAAGGTGTCTAATTTCATTCCTGAAGCAGGCATTTGGATGAATACCCAACGTCCGGAATGGAACGATGCGAACAACGCACTTGTTGGGAATGGCGTAAGCATGGTGACGCTGTACTATTTGAGACGTTTCCTTGCGTTCTTCGAAAACCTTGTAGATGGTAATACCCATGAGGTGCAGGTTTCGAAAGAAATGGCAGATTATTTCCATGGAGTGAAAACGGCACTTGAACAATTTGAAGGGTTGTTGAGCGGTGCAATCGGTGATGTGGACCGTAAGAAGGTGACCGACATGCTTGGGGAATTGGCTGGGGCCTATCGTGCGAAGATTTACGGCGAAGGATTCTCAGGCAAGAAGGCTGCGTTAAATGTTGCTGAGGTTAAAGGGTTCTGTCAAACTGCTCGTGAACATATGGAGCACAGCATCCGTGCGAATAAGCGCGCCGACGGCTTGTACCACGCCTATAACCTGATGACCGTGGAAGGTGAGGGCATCAAAGTGAGCTATTTGAGTGAGATGCTCGAAGGCCAGGTTGCAGTTCTTAGCGCGGGATATCTATCCACAGAAGAGACCTTGAGTGTGTTGGATTCCTTGAAGGCAAGCGCGCTGTTCCGAGAGGATCAGTACAGCTATATTTTGTACCCGAACAAGGAGTTGAAACGCTTTGTGGACAAAAATGTTATTCCGACAGAGCGTGCCGAGGCTAGTGAGTTGTTGAAGCAGTTGGTGGCGGCCGGAAACCGTCAGGTGGTGAACCGTGATTGTAATGGCGTTTACCATTTTAATGGGACTTTCAATAATGTGGACAGCTTGAGGAAGGCGTTAACGGAATTGCCGGAGGTGTACGCGGAATTGGCGGCAAAAGAGGCCGATTTGCTCGCTACGATCTTTGAAGAAGTCTTTGATCACAAGTCGTTTACGGGCCGTTCGGGAACTTTCTTCGGTTACGAAGGATTGGGTTCAATCTACTGGCACATGGTAAGTAAGTTGTTGTTGGCCTCTTACGAGACCACGCAGAAGGCCATTGACGAGAATGCGGATGCCGCGCTTGTGGGCCGCATGTACGATCACTTCTTTGAGATAGTGGCCGGGGTGGGAGCACACAAGAGTCCGAAACTCTACGGTGCCTTCCCGACCGATCCGTATTCACACACTCCGGGAGGAAAAGGTGCGCAGCAGCCAGGGATGACTGGTCAGGTGAAGGAAGATTTGCTCAGCCGTTTTGGGGAATTGGGCGTTCGTGTGGAAGGTGGAAAGTTGCGCTTTGAGCCGACCATCATGCGAGCACAGGAGTTCTTGACGGAGGCTAAGGTGTTCTCGTATTTGAACGTTGAAGGTGAAGGCGAGGAGCTTGCGCTTGAAGCAGGAAGTTTAGCCTTTACGGTGTGCCAGGTGCCTGTGGTTTATGTAAAATCTGATGTGGCGGCCATGGTGGTGCGTACGAAGGAAGGTGATGTGAAGTTGGCGGGGACGGAATTGGACCCACATTGGTCATCGAAGCTCTTCCAGCGTACGGGCGAGATCAAGAGCATCGAAGTTCATGTTGTGAAATAGACTGCTCATGGCTCGTAAACCAATAATCGTTTTTGCAGTATTAATCGGCGCACTCCTGTGGATGGGATGTGCCCCAACACCCCCTAAAAACATGCGTTCAAAGTCCGCTGAAGAGATCTTGGGCAATCCTGAATACCGCGCGATGTGCTATGGTGGTTACCGCGAGAATAGTCGCGAGATTCAGCCAACGATTGCACAGTTGAAGGAGGACCTTCGAATCATGCATGCCATGGGTATTCGCATCGTTCGTACCTACAACCTTCAATTAGACCATGCGCCAAATGTGTTGAAGGCCATACGGGAGCTCAAAAACGAAGATCCAACCTTTGAGATGTATGTCATGCTAGGGGCTTGGATCGATTGTCAAGGAGCCTGGGACACAGCGCATCCAAACCATGAGGTGGAAAATGAGGAAAATAACACTTCCGAAATCACCAAAGCTGTGCATTACGCCATCGAATACTCAGATATCGTCAAAGTGATTGCCGTAGGGAATGAGGCAATGGTGCACTGGGCATCGAGCTATTTCGTTCGTCCATGGGTTATTCTCAAATACGTGAACTACCTGCAAGAACTGAAGACCATGGGCAAATTGCCGGAGTCTCTGTGGGTGACGACCTCGGACAACTTCGCTTCGTGGGGTGGGGGCGGTCCTGAGTACCACAATGAGGACCTCAATGCCTTGATCGGTGCGGTGGATTACATTTCCATGCACACCTATCCTTTCCACGATACCCACTACAATAAGGGATTCTGGGAAGTTCACGACACGACGGTGTTCTATAACGATTCCCTGGAACGCATTCACTTGAGTGTCGATCGTGCTATTCTTTATGCAAAGAACCAATTCTACGCCGTTCGAGACTACATGGAAAGCATCGGCGTGGACAAACCCATCCACATCGGCGAGACCGGTTGGGCCAGCGTGAGCAAAGGCTTTTACGGGCCAAACGGTTCCTACGCAGCCGACGAGTTCAAACAGGCCCTTTACCGTGATGGTATGCGCCGTTGGACGGACGCTGAAGGCATTTCTTGTTTCTACTTTGAGGCCTTCGACGAACCTTGGAAGGATCCTAATCACCACCAGGGAAGTGAAAACAATTTCGGCCTAATAACTCTTGACGGTAAAGCGAAATTTGCGCTTTGGTATGCTGTCGACAAAGGGGTATTCGAAGGGTTGACCCGCGGTGGTAACCCTATAACTAAAACATTCAATGGTGATCAAGGTGCGCTCATGGAGACCGTGCTCGTTCCTAAAACCGTCAAGCAATAAAAAGTCTATGAACCGCATCCATAGCATCATTATTTTCACCTTAGGCCTTGTGGCCATTTCCTGTCAGAGTACGGAGCAGCCCCTTTCTCAGGAGCAGGCCGTGAGTCCTACTAGCCGCAAGGCATGGACCATCAACGGCGTTTGTTACCACCCGGTTAATCAGGGGGATACCGTGCGTTCTTTTGACCGATTAGACCAAGACCTCGAGTTGATGAAGGCTGCGGGGATCAATACTATCCGAGTGTACGAACCCATCACCGAAATCGAGGTTTTGGATAAGATTGCCAACGCGGGCATGCGATTGGCCATTGGGTTCGGCTACAACCAGGATAGTATCTATGATATTTTGAGCGGAACCTACATAGATTATGTGAAGGCGTATAAGGATCATCCTGCTATTGGGATGTGGGAATTGGGCAACGAATACAACTACCACCCGGAGTGGTTCGGCGGGGATCTAGGACGTTGGTACGATGCGCTGGAGGAGGCCATCGATGCTATTCACGCCATTGATGCTGAACACCCTGTGAGCACAGTACATGGAGAGATTCCTGATTCTTTGGCATTGTATAAGGCGCGCAACGTCGATTTGTGGGGGTTCAACGTGTATCGCTGGGATTTGCCGGGATCTTTCGTGGAGGATTGGCGCGCAGTGAGCGATGTGCCGTTCTACTTCGCTGAGGTGGGTGCAGATAGCTACATGACCATCGCAAAAGACGGCTTCCCGGAAGGGGAGAGTGAAGAGGCCCAAGCACAGGCGGTGGCGCATATTTTAAAAGAATTGGCCCCTTATGAGGACCAATTTGAAGGTATTGTCATTTTTTCTTTCCTCGATGGCTGGTGGAAAGCCGGTAACCCAAATGTTCAAGATATTGGCGGCTGGGCGCCAAACAGCAGTGGTGTGCCCTACGACGGTGCACCAAACGAGGAATACTGGGGCATCGTTAAACTGGACCGAACACCAAAGCAAGCCTACGGTGTGGTCAAAAACTATTTTACCAAACCATAACCCATGATTCAACCGACCAAAACCTTTGTTGCACTGGCCGCCTTGCTCTTTCTAGGCAGTTGCCAACCCAAAGAAAACACGTCCATGAAAGTATACGAGACCGCTGCATCCGGTAAACAACTCACTGAAGTAAGCACGTTTGAAAAAGTAGCGGAAGCACATTCGGCAATTACGGTAAATCTTGCAGAGCGCAAACAGCGCATCGTAGGTTTCGGAGGGGCGTTTACCGAAGCTTCTGCTTTCTTGCTCAACAGGTTGAGTGCACCCAATCGCGATGGCATTATCAAGGCCTATTTTGCTCCCGAGGGCGCAGCCTACAGTTTGACACGCACGCACATGAACAGCTGCGACTTTTCCTTGTCCAACTATTCCTACACACCGGTAGAAGACGATGTGAACCTGGAACACTTCAGCATCGAAGAAGACCGCGATGACCTTATTCCTATGATCAAGGCTGCGCAGGCAGCGAGTAAGGAGGGCTTTAAACTCTTGGCTTCGCCTTGGACCGCTGCGCCGTGGATGAAGGACAACAACAGCTATGTCGGCGGAAAGTTGAAGAAAGAATACTACCCAACATGGGCAAAGTTTTTCTCTAAATATGTGGATGCCTACCGTGCGGAGGGTATTGATTTGTGGGGCTTTACGGTAGAGAATGAGCCACACGGGAACGGAAATAACTGGGAGAGTATGTTGTACTCGCCTGAGGAGATGACGGATTTTGTTCAGAACCATTTGGGACCGACGTTGGAGGCTGATGGCAAAGGGGAATTGGTCATTCTTGGGTATGATCAGAACCGCCAGGGCATTCAGGAATGGGCGGATGTGATGTACAAAGACGAGGCGTCGAAGAAGTACTATGATGGGATGGCTGTGCATTGGTACGAAAGCACCTATGAATATTTCCCTGAAGAGCTCGAATACGCGCACAATGCTGCACCGGAGATGCTTTTGTTGCAGACGGAGGCTTGTGTCGATAATCAGGTTCCGGTGTGGAAGGACGATGCCTGGTACTGGAAAAAAGAAGCCACGGATTGGGGTTATGTGTGGCGCGAAGAAGAGAACAAATACCTTCACCCGCCGTACGCGCCGGTGAACCGCTACGCACGCGATATCATCGGATGTCTGAACCATTGGGTTCAGGGCTGGGTGGACTGGAATATGGTGCTGGACCGTCAGGGAGGGCCGAATTGGTTCGAGAACTGGTGTGTGGCGCCGGTCATTGTGGATCCCGAGGCCGATGAAGTGTACTACACCCCTATTTTTTATGTGCTGAATCACTTTAGCAAATTCATGCGCCCAGAAGCTGAGGTGCTGGGGACGACCCGTACGGATGAAGATTTGATGGTCGCCGCTGTCGAAAACCCCGATGGTAGTGTGGCTGTGGTGGTCTTCAACGAAGGGTACGAGGCGAAGAGCTTCGACCTCGAGGTGGGTGACCACAAGGCCCTTATCAGTATGGAGCCGCAATCCATTCAAACCATCGTATTAAACACGCAAACACATGAGTAACACAACTATGAACAAGGTCCCGATGGGACAAAAAATCGCCTTTGGTGTGGGGATGCTGGCCAACCAGATGTTCCCGGCAGCCATGGGTATTTTTATGGTCGTATTGGTACAAGATTTAGGCTTCCCGGGATGGATGTGGGGCATTATTTTCTTTGCACCACGCGCCTTTGATGCTATTCTCGACCCGATTATGGGGTATATCTCTGATAATACGCGCTCCCGCTGGGGACGTCGCCGACAATATGTGTTTCTTGGAGCCATTCTCATGGGGATCAGCTTTGCCTTCCTATGGCAACTCTACCGTGAGGATAGTGTGATGTACAATTTCACCCATGTGATGATCTGGTCATTCGTGTTCTACCTCGGGCTGACCATTTTTGGGGTACCCTATGTAAGTATGGGGTATGAAATGAGCGACGATTACCACGAGCGTACCAACGTAATGGCTATCTCTCAATGGATTGGTCAGTGGGCATGGGTGATCGCGCCTTGGTTTTGGGTCATCATGTACGATCCATCGTGGTTCCCAACCGCTGATGAGGCTACCCGTACCTTGGCCATTTGGGTGGCTGTGGTATTCACTTTAGCCGCGATGGCTCCTGCATTCTTCATTAAAAGTGAGAGCACGGTAGATCGTGAGGATTATGAGCCGCTGAACCTAGGCGGGATCTTCGGAAGCTTGAAGAATATTGCTACAGGCTTTAAGGAGGCCTTTTCATCGAAGCCCTTCCGTCGTCTTTGTATTGCAACCTTTTTGATTTTTAACGGGTTCAACACCATCGCGAGCTTCACTTTCTTTGTGATTAAAAGTCATCTATTTAATGATGATGCTTCGGCAGTCGGTGTTTGGCCGACACTTTTTGGAAGTGTGGGCGCTTTGATAACGACGTTCCTTGTTATCCCTGTTGTGACCTGGATGTCGAAGAAAATGGGTAAGAAGCCGGCCTTCTTGCTGTCGCAGAGCATCTCCATCATCGGCTATATCCTATTGTGGTTCTTGATGATTCCTGGAAAGCCATATATGTTCTTGTTTGCCTTGCCGTTCCATTCCTTCGGGATTGGTGGATTGTTCACCATCATGATGTCGATGACCTCCGACGTATTGGACATTGATGAACTCAATACCGGTAAGCGCCGTGAGGGGGTCTTCGGGGCTATCTATTGGTGGATGGTGAAGCTGGGCTTTGCCTTTGCCGGAGCATTGAGTGGATTGATTTTGACCGCGGTGAACTACCAAAGTGGTGCTGTGGCACAAGAGCCGGGCGCCGTAGATGGATTGCGCATGTTCTTCTCTGGATTACCCATTATATGTACACTGTTGGCTATTGCTGTGATGTGGAACTATAAGGTGGATGAAAACTACGCGCGTGAAGTGCGGGCGAAATTGGACGCGAGAAAAGCTGCTTAACTAATAAATCAAACCTTAAACAATGTCTTTTAGAGGCGATAAATTTATGTCATTGGCCGGCGGTGTGGCCTTGTCGATGACGACCGAAGAACTTAAAGCAAAAGCACGCGAGATGCTCGAAAAGGGCATTCATGGCATTTGTTTCAGTGCCTACGATGAAGGCCAAAAGCCGGGGGACCAACTGTCAGAGGCACAAGTGCGCCGTAAATTAGAAATCCTGAAGCCGCACGTGAAGTGGGTACGCACCTTTTCCTGTACGGAAGGGAATGAACTTATCGCGCGGGTGGCACATAAATTGGGCATGAAAACCCTGGTGGGCGCATGGCTCGGGGATGATTTGGAAAAAAATGAAGCGGAGATCCAAGGCTTGGTCGCTCTCTGCGAGGAGGGCGTGGTTGATGTAGCCGCTGTCGGGAATGAGGTTTTGTACCGTAAGGATTTAACGGCAGTGCAACTGGTCGAATACATCAAGCGTGTTAAGGATAAGGTGAATGATGTGCCCGTGGGCTATGTTGATGCTTACTATGAGTTTACCGACCACCCAGAAATTTCAGAATTGTGCGATGTGATCCTCGCGAACTGTTACCCGTACTGGGAAGGCTGTTCTTTGGAATACTCGCTGATGTATATGAAGCAGATGTACCAGGAAGCTATGATTGCAGGTAAGGGCAAGCGCGTGATTATCACTGAGACGGGTTGGCCTTCGAGCGGGACCAGCATCGGTGGTGCGGTGCCGTCGTTTGATAATAGCTTGAAGTACTTCCTCAACAGCACTCAGTGGTCGAAAGAAGCGAGCATCGAGATGTTCTATTTCTCATCCTTCGACGAGAGCTGGAAGGTCGAAAAAGAAGGCGACGTAGGCGCCGCGTGGGGTCTTTGGAATAAAGACGAGAAACTGAAATTTTAAGCGCGAGAAAAATTTGAATCATAAAAAAGCCCGGGCATCGCCCGGGCTTTTTTATGCGTTAAAAGTACTTACTGGATAACGACGCGTTGTTGTGCCGTTTTGTTTCCGCTAGTGATTTCAAGCGTGTAGGTGCCTGCTGGGAGGTTGCTTACATCGGTTGTAGAACGGAAGTCATTGAGGTTCCAGCGGAGGATGCATTGGCCATTGAGGTTCCAAAGGGCGGCTTCTGCCTTGCCGTAGGGCTGATGGATGTGCAGTTCGTTGCTGGCAGGGTTGGGGTAAAGTTCGATGGAGGCAGCCTCGAGCTCGTCGGTGCTCATGGTGCTGCTTTGGTATACTCGAACGTAGTCGATCAGCATTTCAGCTTTGGTAATGCTGGTGTCGATGGTGGGGAGGATCGCAATATTCATCAGCAGATACTGCGGATTGTCGAAAGGCCAGGTGGAAGCATCTTGTACAGAAGGTTCGTAGGTGTAATGAACGGTGCTGTCAACACTGAAGGTGATGGATGTTGGAGTCCATTCCATGGCGTAGATGTGGAAGGCGGTAGAGGTACTGTCGATGTATTGGCCGCCCACGTTGATGGTGCCGCCGTAGCTGGAGGGGCTGTGGATGGCACTACTCACGTAATCTTGGTTATGTCCCCAATGCTCCATGATGTCGATCTCACCGCAATTCGGCCATGGTTGGGTGCCATAGCCTTGTGTTTGCCAGTAGGCACCGGTTTCTATGATGTTCTGGCCGAGCATCCAAAGGGCGGGCCAGGTTCCGATGCCGGAAGGGAGTTGGGCGCGGAATTCGACACGGCCGTAGGTGAAGGCAAATTTGGAATTTAGACGGGCAGAGGTGTAGTCTTTGGTGTGACCTTGGTCAGTGAAGGTCTCTTTGTATGCACTGAGGCGAAGGACGCTGCCGTCGCTGTATGCATTGGTGTCGCGGTTGGTGTAATGTTGGATTTCTCCGTTGTACCAACTGCCAGAAATTGGTAGTTGGTGTTGCGCAAACCAAAGGTTGCTGTCGATGGCGCCGGCGGAATTGAACTCGTCGGACCAAACGAGGGTGTCAAAAGTTTGAGCGTGTGATGAGCTCGCAAGGGCTGTGAATAGTACGATGCTGAGAAGTTTGCGCATGAAAATTTGGGGGTTGAAAAAAAATAATTTTGAGGTAAAGTGTGGAATTGGTCTGTAAACCAATTATTTATCGCACCTTTATCCTTTACAATATTACAAATGAACAACGGAACAGTAAAGTTCTTTGACACAACCAAAGGTTTTGGTTTTATCAAAGACGAAAATGGCGGGAACGAGGTATTCGTTCACGTAACAGGATTGATTGACGAAATCTCTGAGGGCGACCAAGTAGAATTCGAATTGAAAGAAGGAAAGAAAGGCATGAACGCGGTTAACGTGAAGAGAGCTTAAGATTTTATTTTTTTGACAGTGCACAAGGCCCTCCCAGCGGAGGGCCTTGTTTTTTTCTAGCAATCGTATCTTTGGAATCCCTCTCAATTCAGATTCATGCCCGAGCACAAAACAGGAACGCTGGAGACTGCGGTATACAACGTACTGGTCTATTTTGACTTTTTCCGACACGGATTGAGTGCAGAAGAGGTGTGGCGATTGTGTGGTGTGAGAGGGACTGACCGTGATGTCGATGCGGCTTTGAAAAGTTTGTGCACGGAGGGTCATGTCTTTGACTTAGACGGGATTTTTGCCTTGCGGGAAGAGTCGTGTAGTCGCCGTATTCAGCATGCCCGAAGAAATGAGCGTTTGCATCGAAAGGCGCGGTGGGTAGGTCTTTTTATTTACACTTTTCCCTTTGTGAGAGGGGTGTACCTATCCGGTTCGTTGGCCAAAGATGGCGCGACGGGCGAGGATGATGATTTGGATTTTTTCATTTTGACGAAAAAGGATCGGGTGTGGAGCGCGAAGTTGTTGCTCATAGCCTTTAAGAAGGTGTTTCTGCTGAACAAAGAGAAGTATTTCTGCATCAATTTTTTAATGGGCGAGGGGCATTTGGAATTGGCCAAGGACAACCTGTATTATGCTGTGGAGGCGGCGACGTTGGTGCCCTTGGCGAATGCTGGGCTGTTGCATGATTTTTACGCGGCCAATCCCATGGTGCAAACCCATTTTCCGAATTTCCAATACCAAGCCCCAGCTAAGCGTCGCGGTGGGTTCCGTCCTTTGGAATGGACTTTAGATTTTTTTGCCGGTGATTTTTTGGAGCACAAAGCTCGGGCGATGTTTGCTCGTCATGTTGCCCAAGAGCGCACTGATGCAGGTTATTTTGATACCAGCGATAATGTAAGCGCCTACTTTCCGGACAGTGTGGAAGAGCGATTATTGAATTATTACAACGAACATAAACGATGAAAATTAACGGGAAACAACATGCGGTATTGACCTTGTCGGCCGCGGTGATCTTCTTTGTAGTGGGATTTTTACGTCCTGTGCGCTTCGAGTCAGAAACCACCTTTTTCGTACCGTTGACGTTTTTGGAAAAGCAAATTGCCCAAAACGGAATGGGTTTCGGATCCCCGATCGAGGTGGATGCTCAGTTGGAACTTTTGGAGAGCGCTGCCTTAGACCAACTTGTGGAAGCGACATACGGTCCGAACTGCGGACACGAAGTGAGTCGTACGAGAAATGGTGCTGTACGTGTGGGGGCATGGGCCCGGGAGCCCGAAACTGCGGCAGCGTTGGCAAATTCCATCGTGCACTGGGGCGATTCTTTGAAGCAGGAAATGCTGCGCCAAAATGTGGGGCAGAGCTTGTCTTTCGTCGAGGAAACGGCGACGAAGTTGGATGCTGAAACGAAGGGTTTGCGTAAAACGTTGGATTCACTGCGCTTCGAGGCACAGACGGATTCTTTAGCGTTGGCGGCTCTTTTGTTCCAAAATGAACGTCAATACGGGGCTGCCGTGGTCGAGCTCACACAGTTGCAGCGCAAGGAAAAGACCTTGAGGAATTACCTCAATGC
Organism: Bacteroidota bacterium; assembly: GCA_041164065.1. Classification (GTDB taxonomy): domain Bacteria; phylum Bacteroidota; class Bacteroidia; order Flavobacteriales; family Schleiferiaceae; genus UBA10364. Next base: position 19,731 of record JBEAQE010000034.1, read on the forward strand.
CCCTGCACCAAAGTCTTACATTATTGCCCCGGCTGAGGTACCGGATGGTCCCGCGGGTCTGTCATCGATGGTGCTGGCTGTGCTTGGCGGCCTTTTGGCCTATGTGGGTTTTTGGGCTGCGGTAGCGGCTGTTAAAAACAAATAATTATGAACAGGCGCCTGGCTTGGGTCGTGGTGCCCCTGTTGGTTTTGGCGGCTGTAGCTATGGTGCTTCCGGGTCGGGTGGCACTGGCCTTTGGCGTACTAATGGCTGTCTTGCTGGCTAGGATCATCGTGCTGAAATCGTGGCAACAACAGGCTTTGGGTATGACGGTTCTTGTGCTTCCATTGAGCTGGAAGTGGTCCATTGAGGGCGCCGTCGATCTTACTTTTCCGTCGGAATTTTTAATCATCACCATGGCCTTGGTCGTGCTGTGGGAACTCGCCGTAATGGCACGGTGGCAAATTGTCCGAAATCATCCGTGGCCCGCTTTGTGGATCATAACTTTTTTGCTGCCGCTGGTCCAGAGCACCATGCCGGTGACTAGTCTGAAATTCACGGTGTTGAACGCGCTGATGGTCGGCGTTTTCTACTATGGAATCCTCCTTTTTGCTGTGTACCAATTCCGCTTTTACCTCCGCCTGTTCGCCTTAGCACTTGTGCCCGTCGTTTTCTGGGGGATGTATAATTTCTACCGCTACGATTTCAACCCCATTACCATTACGGGGATTTTCCAACCCTTCTTCTATTCGAGTACATTTTTAGGGGCGGTTTGCGCCATGGGCATGGGCTATGCCGTCGGTCGATCTTCAAAAGGCTGGTATTACCTCGCTTTGGCGGCTTTGGCCTTTGCGGTGGTGGTGCTGTCGGAGTCACGGGCGGCACTCTTAAGCACCGTGTTAGTCTTCGCGGCATTACCGCTCTATGGTTTGCGCCGGTGGGCGCGTTTGGCCGTACCGGTTGTGTTGCTCGTGGGTGGTTATGGCGTTGTGGGGCCCGATGCTTTGCGGGAAGCCTTTGCCTACAATAAGGTGGAGAGCCACGATCCCACGGCGAATGTTTTTGAAGAGACGCTGTCGGTGACCAATGTGGAGACGGATGTGAGTAATAAAGAGCGCTTGAATCGTTGGGTCAGCGCGTTGAAGATGTTCCGTGAGCGGCCGCATTGGGGCTTTGGCCCCGGCACGTATCAATTCGCCTATATCCCGTTCCAAGAGGAGGGTTTAAAGAATCGATTGAGCGTGCGCAACCCCGACAATCCGCCGCCCGGTTCGGGGGGCTCTGCCCACAGCGAGGTGTTGTTGCAGTTGAGTGAAAATGGCTGGCCGACGACGGTGGTGTTTGTGGTAATGATGGGTGTGTGGGTGCGACGTGGGTTGCTGTTTCCGCGGAATTGGCGCGATCCAAAAGTGGCCTTTTTCCTCGCCATGGTGACCTATATTTTTCATATGAACGTCAATAATTTCCTGAATCAGCCCGCATTTGCCTTCCTGTTTTGGGGCTTTGGGGCGATGCTGAGTGTATCTTCGAAGGAATTGGCGGAAAAAAACGAGTGAGAATGAGCTATTACGACGAGGTCGGTACCTATTACGACAAAGACGCGGAGGATTTTGAGCGTCGGTATTGGCAGAATGATGCCTTGCAACGCATCCGACAGAGCTTTCGCGAGCACGTGCGCAAATACCATATGGAGAGTGCACTAGAAGTGGGCTTCGGGCCCGGTTTTGACCTAGTGCATTTTGCCCAGACCTTCCCTGAAACGCGTTGGGACGGGATCGATATCAGTAGCGAAATGTTTCGCATCGCTCAAGAAAAAATCGATGAGGGCGGGCTCCGTAATGCACGCGTGGCTCAGGGTAGTGTTGAGCACCTCGAGGACCAATTCCCCGGCGCCTCCTACGATATGATTTATGTGTTCTTTGGGGCGCTAAACACGGTGGACGATTTGGAATTAGCCATGGAAAAACTCGAGGCCAAACTTCGTCCGGGCGGTCGCATGATCCTTACGTTCGTGAACAAATGGTACGCTGGCGGCATGCTGATCGAGCTGCTAAAAGGCAAGCCAAAGCGTGCATTTGCCCGCCTGAAAAAAGTGTGGGGCGGCTACTCCCCAACCCAATTCCTCGCTTCAAAATGCTACAGCACCCGCGAGGTCCGTCGTTCCACCGCTCTCAAACTTACCGACAAACGCGGATACAGCATCCTTTTTCCAGCATGGTACTACCACAAAATCCATCGCCTTCTGCCACGCAGATTGCGCATGCTCTTGTGGTCCGTCGACGTCAAAATCGCACGCACCCCGCTGGGCACCCTCGGCGAGTACATGCTTTATGATTTCGTGAAAAAAGGTTGATTTCTAATTCTGTTCCTACGATATTCTACCGGCCGGCTTTCGATCATTCTTTCCGGCCAAAACCGCCTGCAACAACGTTCGCCAATCCGCGTATTTCGGCGTGTAGGCGGCCTTCCAGTCCTTGTGAATGGTGGTGATTGGTGCCGAACTGCACAGGGCTTCTGCCACTGTAGACCCATATTCCTTTACCAATTTCTCTCTGCTCACCGCACGAGTCGCCACTCCCAATTCCGCCGCCACAGCTTCCGCAAAAGCGGCCTGATTCAACCAAGTGTCCCCGAAAATGGTACACACCATCCCGCTCGATCCACCTTCCGCCAAATGCACCAGCTGACCAGCCACATCTTCTACGGCGACGACGTTCATCAATTGGCTCCCGTCCCCGTATATGGGCACAAAACCGCTCTCTCGAGCCGGTCGGAGATAAAAGGCCTCGAACCACGATCCCTCGCCTAAAATCCACGCCGGCAGGGCCATACGTACATCCAACGCCCCAACATACTCGCGCCACGGTGCCTCGCCCCGCACATAATACTTCGCGTAAGCAATGGGGTTCAGAGGACTTTCTTCATTCAAGGGCGCCAAACTGTGTCCCAGCATCAACGTTCCGCTGCAGTACACCACCACGGGCTTATTGACTAACTTTTCCAGTATTTTAATCAGTCGGGAATTGGCCAGCTCACCAGCTCGTGCCGCACGCTTTCGAGCACGATCACTACCTCCGCCGAGCCGCGCACAGTGAATAAGAAATGCAGGGGGGAAGCGCTCCAGCCAAAAGGCATCCAATTCCCCGAGGTCGCTCATCAAAAAATGCGTGCGCTCCATCACCTCGGCATCAATGCTTCGGTGACCTACGGCGACCACGCGAATGCTCGGATCTCCTTGCTGCCGGTCCAGCAAGGCCTGCACCACAGCACGCCCGACAAAGCCAGTTGCACCGAGCACCCAGTAATATTTGACATTCGCCCCTTTTTGCTGCACCTTCATGGCCACAAAGCTAAGAAACCCCATCTTGCGAGCATGAAACACCTCCTACACATTCTCCTTCTCTCGCTTGCTATTGCGTCTTGCAAAAAGCCTGAGCCTTGTTGCCCGGTCGACCCGGTCGACCCCGTCGACAGTACCGCACAGTGGACGCAGTACGGCTCCCCGTTCACGTCCGTCCCTTCACCCGAGGAGGTGGTTATGTACGAAGTCAACCCGTTGGTTTTTTCATCCACGCGCGATTTACAAGGAGTGATCGGCAGTCTTGACGAGATCAAAGCCTTGGGGGTGAACGTGGTGTGGCTCATGCCCATCTATGAAATGGGTGAAGACCGCTCGGTGGGATCACCCTACTGCATTAGCGACTATTTGCAGGTTAATCCGTCGTACGGAACCCTGGAGGATTTACGGGAATTGGTCGATAGTGCCCATGAAAAGGGTATGGCCGTGATGCTCGATTGGGTAGCGAATCATACTGCTTGGGATCATGTTTGGATGTCTGACCGTGATTATTACGTGCAAGAAAATGGGGTGATCATCCATCCGCCAGGGACGAATTGGCAAGATGTGGCCGAGTTGAACTACGCCAACGCCGAGATGCGCGCCGAGATGATCAGCGCCATGAAGTACTGGGTGCTGGAGGCCAATGTGGACGGTTTCCGTTGTGACTATGCGACTGGCGTTCCGGGTTGGTTTTGGCAGGAAGCGATCGATTCGCTCCGATCAATTCCGAATCGCGACCTCATCATGTTCGCCGAATCCGGCGACCTCACCCTGCTAAGCAAAGGCTTCGACATGGCTTTCAGTTGGAACTACTACGGCACTCTCCTGAATGTGTTTAATAACAACGGCAACGCGCGCGATTTGTACACCACACACCGCAGCGAGTTTTCTTCCCTTGCGGCGGGTAAGACCACCGTACGTTTTGTGACCAATCACGACCAACACGCCTGGGATGGCACACCACAGCAGCTCTTTGGCAGCCAAGAAGCTGTAATGGCCGCTGCCGCTTCTGCCTTCTACATGGGGGGCATTCCGTTGATGTATAATGGCCAAGAAATAGCCGTTCCCTACCAGCTTCCCTTCTTTGTGCCGACTAGTGTAGCGATCAATTGGTCCCTGAACCCGACTGTTCGCACACAATATGAGGAATTACTCGCTGCCTACCACGATTATGAGTTTTTAAGGTCGTCAGAGATCGAAAAAGACTACAGTACCTTCGCTCTCAGTGCAGTAGAGAAAATTGCCAACGGTGATACGGCCTTGGTAATTATAAATACACGCAATGAGCTAAAAGCACTAAATCTTCCAGCGAATTGGCAAAACAGAAATGTGACCGACATTTTCACGCAGGCCAGTGTGGGCCTAGGCTCGCAGCTCAACCTTGATCCCTATGAAGTCCGTGTTTTAAAGCGTTAACTACTCTTGTCTGCGGGTTTAATCTTAGTGCCCATCCACCGGTCCTTTGATGCCCGCACGAATATCGGCGTCAATAAAATTCTCGCTCGGTGTGATAGGGCAGGAGTACCCGTCGCTGTATGCACAGTAAGGGTTGTAGGCTGTGTTAAAATCCAAGATTACGGTCGTTCCTTCAGAAGGGATTTCTAAATCCATGAATCGGCCCGTGCCGTAGGTTTCGTGCCCGCTGGTGCGGTCGCGGAAGGGGAGGAAAAGGTGATTCTCGTAGCCTTCCATCTCCATGAGGCGCAAACTTTGGTAGACTGGAATGCGATGCGTGATACCGTGCAGGGTGAAGCTCAGGTCGGCGTATTTGCGGTACTTGCGGCTTTTGCCCGAGGTTGTGGCCATATCAAACGGCTTGCTCCGTGGGGTGAGATCGAGGGTGGCTTCGACGCGATAGCTGAGGTCGACAGGGTAGAATTGGTGACCTGTAAACGCCTTGCGATCCTCCTCGCTGAGCGGACTGTGCTCCGGATCCTTGTAATGCGCGTCCAATTCCGCTTGAAATTTCAAGGCCGCCATACGTTCCTCGGTGGCCAATTCCACCAAATCCCCAACAATCTCATTCGGCACCTCAAAGCTCAAGCTGTAAAAATCCAACTTCCACCCGTCCGCGCGCTCCACCAAAACACCCGTCCCACGGCATTTACCCATGTGTTCGCTGTCGAGCCGCTCGGTAAAATGCACGACCCCATTTCGCATGTAAAATTCCCGCTCTCCAGCAGGAGTGAACGTCCATGCTCTGCCCCGCTCAAAATAGGGGCGGCCAAAATCTTCAAACGCTGCCTTTGTCCAGTACTCGCTACCGTCCGTGCCCTGAAAAACACCCTCCGCGGTCATGAACCCGAAGTAGGCCTCGGCGTTTGCCTCCGCCGCTGCTTGGTGCCAGCCATCAATCGACGCATTCCAGTGCGAACGAAGACCCAATTCCTCGTTAAGCGCATCATGCAACAGCTGGCCCAGCAGGGCATTACCGTCGTTGTTGAGGTGGATGCCGTCCGCTACGTACAGCTCCTCACGAATGTCACCATTGCCATCGGTGAGTGCGGGCCAGCAGTCCACAAACCGCATCCCATACAAACCGGCCAATTCCCCCAACGCAGTATTCAATCGGTGGTACTTTGGAGCAAATCTCCATCGCGCCGGACTGGGCTTTGGCGACAAAATGTACACCGGTAAAGCGGGGTTTTCCTCCCGAATCCAGGCGAGTACTTGCTCGGCATCAGCCAAAATTTCGGGAACCTCGTCCATATAGACGACATCGTTATCTCCCTCGTAAATGACCAGCACATCAGGCTCGAGACCCTCGATCAACGATTTCTTGTAGCGCCATAAATCTTGAAAACACGATCCGCCAATACCTGCATTGACCACCTCGTATTCCGGGAAATATTCCGCCATGTTTCTCCACAACCTAAAGGACGAGCTCCCCGCAAATACAGCCCTCGGGTGCTCGCCCGGCAGAGCTTCAGCGGCCGCCATGATCTTCTCCACTGACTCGCCGTAATCTTGCGCACATTGAGCCTGCGCTCCATAGGTAGCGAACAGAGTAAACAATAAGCCTAAAGCGGCGCGAAGTGTGGCGCGGTATACCATGGTTGCGTATTCTTGGTTAAATTCGAACTAGGTTCAAATTACTTAAAAAGCCCCATGCACCACCGCCTTCTTCGTATAAAAACAATATTAACAATCGTCTTCGTCGCCCTGCTTGCCCTTGGTTGCCGCCAGTCCGAGCCCAAAATTGATTCGGTCAGCATCCATGTGATCAATGAACACACGGGGGCTCCGGTACCGCTCATCGATGTATTTGTCGACGGAGAATTGGTCGATTCCACCGATGTCCTAGGACGTGTTCTCCTCAGCCAAGGTCCGGATGAAGGAGTGATCAGCGTTGGGCACCCGGGCTGGACCCTGCAGGTGGAGCATGCTTACAGTGAAAACACTACCCACTACCAGCGCTGGTTGGCCACGCGCAATTTCACGACGGAGGAGCAGAAGGGTCTGGAGTTGCTCGCGGATTTGCAGAACACCCTGGGCATCTTGCCGTCGGTCCCTGGCGGAACGCTCATTTCCACCTATGATCAAGCACTGGCGGCACTGTCCTTTACCCTCGCGGGGGAATACGAAAAAGCGAAGGCCATTTTTGACTTTTTTGACGGCCGCCGGACCTCTGAGCTGAACCAAGGGCCTGGGGGGTTTCATCAGTTTCGAAACCTACAGGGACAGCCGCTCGGCAACCGCTGGCTCGGGGACAACGCCTGGCTCCTTATCGCCCTCCAAGTATACAACCGCGCATCACCGGGCGAGCCAGAGTTCACACAGCTGATTCTCGATCTCGACACTTGGATTCGCAGTCAAGAAGATCCCGTGGACGGAGGACTATGGGGCGGTACCAACGAGGCCGGTCAACAAATTCACAAAATCACCGAAGGAAACATCGATGCCGTAGCAGCCCTCGTGGGCTACGATGCCTTGCATGAAGGTATTTTGGCGTACTTGCAAACGGACAGGTGGAACGATACGCTCGGGGTGTTCCGAGCATGGCCGGGGAACCCGGATTACGAATACGCGCTGGATTGCGCGACTTGGGGATTTTGTGCGCTTCCGGAGATGCGGACTGACGCACTGAGCCATGTGGAGCGTTTTTCCGTGAGCAAAACCAGCGCGAATACGGGCGCGACGATGCAGGGATACTGCTTCGACGAGGACGGCGACGTCTTGTGGTTGGAGGGCACGGGCCAGGTGGCGGTGATGAATTGGGCCGCGGAAAAAGGTCAAAAGGCCGCATTCATACTCGGCGAGATGGAGAAGGGATGGACAGCGAGCACGGTCGGTGGTGGCCTACCTTACAGTGCCAATTCCGGCACGGGCTACGGCTCAGATCCCCTCTGGTCGACCGCACACACCCTCCCGTGCATATCTTCCACCGCGTGGTACCTTATGGCGGCCTCGCGATTCAATCCCATGTGGTTGTCCAAACTCGAAAAAAACATCAACGCAGGGCAGATCTACTGGAATTGATCCGGACTCAGGAACAATTGCCAACCAAAGGCCTATTACCGCTGAAATTAGTCGCATCTTTGCAGCATGGAACACAAAAGTGGATTTGTCAATATTATCGGGAACCCGAACGTTGGGAAGAGTACCCTGATGAACGCCTTGGTGGGCGAGCGCCTGAGCATTATCACGCCCAAGGCCCAAACGACCCGCCATCGCATCTTTGGGATTCTCAACGAGCCGGAGTACCAGATTGTCTTTTCAGATACCCCTGGCGTAATCCAGCCCGTGTACAAAATGCAGGAGCACATGATGAAGTTTGTTTCAGATGCTTTTGCGGACGCGGATTTGTTCCTGTACCTCGTGGAGCCGGGCGATCGCGCACTCAAAGATGAAGGGTTTTTCCAAAAACTTTTGAATGCTAAAGTGCCCGTATTGTTGATTATCAACAAGATCGATACCTCGAACCAGGAGGCGTTGGAAGATGAAGTAGCGCATTGGGCTGAGTCACTTCCGAATGCTGAAATCATTCCCATTTCCGCATTAGAAAGAGCAAATACAGACTATTTGCTAAAGCGCATAGTGGAGCAGATCCCTGTGAGCCCGCCGTACTTTGACAAAGATGCGTTGACTGATAAGAGTGAGCGTTTCTTCGTGAGTGAGATCGTTCGGGAACAAATTTTATTGAACTACAGCAAAGAAATTCCCTACAGTGTGGAGGTGGATGTAGAGGATTTCAAAGAAGACGATGATATTATCCGTATTCGCACCGTCATTTACGTGGCTCGTGAGACGCAGAAGGGGATTATTATCGGTCATAAGGGAAGCAAACTAAAGCAGGTAGGCATTGGTGCCCGCAAGCAAATGGAAAGCTTCTTTGCGAAAAAGATTCACCTCGAGACCTTTGTGAAGGTCAAGAAAAACTGGCGCGACAACGACATGCAGTTGAAGCGTTTTGGATACAAACAGTAAGACTATGAGCAATATTGTTGCCATTGTAGGGCGCCCAAACGTTGGGAAGAGCACCTTGTTTAACCGATTGATTCAGCGCCGCGATGCCATCGTAGATAGCGTTGCAGGGGTAACCCGTGACCGCCACTACGGAAAGAGCGATTGGAACGGAAAGGAGTTTTCCGTGATCGACACGGGCGGTTATATCGAAGGTTCAGAAGATATCTTTGAGGCGGAAATCCGTCGTCAGGTAGATCTCGCGTTAGACGAGGCCACCGTGATTCTGTTCGTGTTGGACCTTCAAGCGGGTTTGACGGAATTTGACAAGATCATTGCCGAGTTGTTGCGCAAGACTGAAAAGCCGGTGGTATACGCGGTGAATAAGGTGGACAACAGCATGCAGGAATTGGATGCGGCGGAGTTCTACGGATTGGGTATTTCACATTATCATACCATCTCGGCCGTGAACGGAGGTGGAACAGGGGACCTCTTGGATGAATTGGTCAGCTATATGGATGAAAATCCTGTGGATGATTACGAAGATTTGCCCAAGATGGCCATTATCGGTCGTCCAAACGCAGGGAAATCGTCAATTGTGAACGCGCTTTTCGGTGAGGACCGCAACATCGTGACCGATGTCGCCGGTACCACGCGTGATACCGTCAATACCCGATTTAACAAATTCGGATTTGATTTCATGCTTCTTGATACGGCTGGATTGCGTAAAAAGGGTAAAGTGAGTGAAAACCTCGAGTTTTACTCCAACATGCGCTCCATTCGTGCTATCGAGCATGCGGATGTATGTATGATGATCATCGATGCCACCCGTGGTTTTGAGAGCCAGGACATGTCTATCATTTCCTTGGTGGAGAAAAACAAAAAGGGTTTGGTGATCGTAGTGAACAAATGGGACCTCGTGGAGAAGGAAACCTATACGGCGCGTGACGCGGAGCTCTTTATCAAAAAGAAACTAGAGCCATTCACGGACATCCCAATCATTTTCACATCAGCGTTGACAAAGCAACGTGTTCTCAAGGCTTTTGAAGAAGGTGTGGCCGTTTACGAGCGCCGCAAGCAGCGCATTTCTACAAGCAAGTTGAATGATACCATGCTGGAAATCATTAGTGGTTACCCACCACCGGCGGTTAAAGGAAAGTATGTGAAGATTAAGTTCTGTACGCAGCTTCCAACCCGTTTCCCGCAGTTTGCCTTCTTCGCGAACATGCCGCAATACGTGAAGGAGCCGTACAAGCGATTCCTCGAGAATAAGATGCGCGAACACTTCGATCTTACCGGGGTGCCTATCGATATCTACTTCCGCAAAAAATAAATTGCATTTCCATTAAAAAAGCCCCGCACTGCGGGGCTTTTTTAATGCCTTAAACCCGCTCCGCGGGCTCGCTGTAAGTTTACATTACAGCTCGTATGCGATGAGGTTGCTTCCATCGCGTAGTACGATTACGGGGGCGCCGGTGTCTGAAAAACGTCCAGCGATTCCATACTGTCCGGTGAAGGTGGTAATACGTTCACCGCTATTAAGTAACACGATTTCTATAGTTCCTCCGTCACGAACTAAAATGCCCGTACCACCAGGATAGCTGCGAACGTTTTGAAGCCCTTCAACTTCAAATTCTTGTATGCCCGTTTCCGCGCGCACCTCGATGGCCTCGTCGTTCCACACCACTAAACCGTAGCTTTCTTTGGCCACGCCTTGAAGTGAACCGAGTGGGTCACTTATATTATCAAATGTTCCATCCAATCGCTGGTACAACAAGGTGCCCTCGAGCGAAGGACGAACCAGGGCAGGTACGCCCTCTGAAAGTACGGTCCAAGGAGCAGAGCTGGCTGCGAGGTCAGCAGTTTTTAATCGACGTTCCCCACGACGGTTGAGCACCACTGCTTGCTTCTCTGTTGCCGTGATGATGTAGTCTTTGCCACCTCGCTGAAATAGAATGGGCGCTTGAATGATGGTGCTGCCGGCTGCATCGGTTTTCCAACCACTTACTTTTTTGCCGTCCGCGGTATAGTTGTACAATTGGTCACCGACTGCGATTAAGAAGCGGTAACTGCGGTTTTTGTCGTAATCCATCACGCTCACCCCGGTTTGGGTCTCGCCCGGCAGTGAAACGGGGAAATTCTCTACGGCCCGCCCTAATAGGTCAATGCACCAAAGCTTGTTCGAGGTGGTGAAAATCAACTGATATTTGTTGTTCTGATAGAGGTCCACTTGGTCCAATTCCCCCACGATCGTACCGTCCAGTACCTTCTTCCACAACACCTCGCCGCTTCCGTTGAGCCAATACAAGGTGTTGTTTGCATCCTGCACAACAACATCATTAGTACCCGTTCTATGGTTTTTAACCCACCATGGGCCTGCAACAGCAGAGCCGTCTAGGGCACTTGACCATAAATAGGAACTCATTGGTGCTTCTGACTTCTCTGAAGTTAACTGTGCCGAACCGAAGGCCAGATCATCCTTGATATCTAGACTACCGCCGACAACGGCCCGCTCGAGATAGGAAGGCAAGGTCTCAGGAAACCCAAATTTCCCAGCCAATCCCCGTACTGGAATGGCCGCCGCGAAGTGGTCGTTCTGATCCATTTTCTCAGCCATAGCGCTCATCATGGCGCTCTCTGCCCAAGTCTTGTCTAAGGCTATTTCACCCATATAGATGTCAAGCAACTGCTCTTCCGAAGCCAACACCAACCATCCGTCAGCGATGGTCCAGCTGGGAGTTCCTAGGTCCGTAAAGAACCATCCGAACAGGGCACTGAATAAGAATCGGTGTTGTTCGCTTAAGGTACCGGCTGGCTGACCCTGAATCCGACGGGTGCTTGCGGAAAGTTTGTTCAATGCGACTTCGATGTCGTCGGCATCCTCGAGACGGCACAATGCGATGGTGCCTTCGCCGTATCCTACGCGCGCAAATGTCCCCTCGAAGCTCAGTGCGGTTATTTTTGGATCAATTCCCGCCACCTCCAGCATGGCAACCGCCTGTTTCAAGCGTTGCTTTTTACCCCGATAAGAGTTGAATCCGCGCAACCACTCGGCTGGAGCACCAGTACGCATACTTACCGCGTAAAGGGCACTGTTGGCAATCATAGGACTAATTTCCGCGCCTGATGCTCGATCATCAAAAATGCTAAGGAATGCGCCCGTAGAATCTGCTGCCACACTCACCGAGGTGAAGAGGACCTTACCTTTGCGTAAGGCGATATCTATTTCGCTCCATGTGGCTAAGTGTTGCACCCATGTCCAGTCTTGTTGGAGGTATAGGCGCCCAACTTCACCAAGCTCTTCGTGTTGTAGAAAAATATTAAGGGCATCCGCGTTCGAGGCATTATTCCAAAGTTTACTGAACTCGCCGTTTTCGAGCAGCGAATAGCCGCGGTCGTATTGGTTGATGGCGTCTTTGATCAATCCCTCATTATAGCTTATCGCCCAGATGTTCCCAATCCCAACGGCATAAAGACTGTCGCTATGGTAGACGGTGTAATCGTTGTACACCTGCCCGTTGGAAAAGGCGCTGTCCAGCGGCGCTTTGATGGTCCAAATCCAATCCATTTTATTCGCCCCGGAAGGTGCTAACGCTCCGGTCCATGTGCCGCGATAAAGGCCAGAGAGCACATCGAAAGGAAGCGTACTTAAGACAGGCAACTGTGCGGTGTCGTTTAGGGCCTCGACCTTGCTGAGGTTGTTGATGCGAAGGACAACAGAAGCGTTGCTGGGAAGCAGGACAGGAGCCTCCAGCTGTGCTTGCTCTTTTGTGCAGCTAAATACACTGAAAATCAGTGTGATGATAGGTAACCAGCGCAATGCTTTCATGGTTTGTGGAATTTGTATAAAACTACTGTCTTTTCCATGGGAAACGGTGCCCCAGTGGCGGGCAGTTTTTCACAAATCGAAAAGATTGAGTTGGCTCGGAAGTAGTTGGAAACTTTTGCGGTGGTGTGGGGTTGCGCCGTGGGCTCGAATAGCGTCGCGATGCGCTTTGGTGGGGTAGCCTGCGTTGCGCTCCCAAGCGTATTGGGGGAATTGGTTGGCCAATTCCTTCATCACATCATCCCTATAGGTCTTCGCCAACACTGAAGCCGCCGCAATATTCATGTAGGTCGCGTCGCCCTTCACCTGACAGTGGTGAGGAACCTGGCCAAAAGGCTTAAACCGGTTGCCATCCACGGCAATAAATTCCGGCTGAATACTCAATTGCTCCATGGCGCGGTGCATGGCTAATATGCTGGCATTTAGAATGTTGATTTCGTCAATCTCTTCGGGGCCAACGTGCGCTACCGCCCACGCTAAGGCCTCTTTTTCAATAATTGGCCGCAATGCGTAGCGCTGTTTTTCGGTCAATTGCTTCGAATCATTTAGCACCTCATTTTTAAAATCAGGTGGCAAAATCACTGCCGCAGCGGTCACAGGCCCCGCTAAACAGCCACGGCCCGCTTCATCCGTTCCCGCTTCCAAGATGTTTTTTAGGCTGTGCTGAAGCTTCATGGTTTATGAGTTTCGAAACGCGTTGATGGCATCAATAATCGGCTGTGCACCTTTTTGCCAGGTAAATTCCGTGGCGCGTTTCAACCCTAATTCCCGCCATTTATCACTGTCGTTAATCAAATCACTGAAAGCATGGGTCCAGGCTTCCGTATCGTAAGTAGGCACTAGCAGTGCTGCACCTTCGGCAATCTCTGTCAATGCGCTGTTGTCGGCAACGATACAAGGTGTACCACAAGCCATCGCCTCAAGCACAGGAATACCAAAGCCTTCCATTGCACTGGGTTGACAAAATCCCGTGGCGTTCTGATACATCTGGACCAATTCCTCGTCGCTCACCCGCCCCAACAACTTCACGTTTTCTGGAAACCTTAAAGTCCCCAACAATTGGCTCAAATCCTCCGAAGAGCTGTGGTTCGAACCAGCAAGAAGAAGTTCATAGGAGGTGTTTCCCGTTTTGCTCAACCATTGATCGAAAGCTCGAAGTAGGGTGACGTAATTCTTTCTAGGGGTATTCGATCCCACTGACAAAAAGTAAGGCTTGCGCTGCACTGGCCCGGGAACAAAGCGTTTTGACGGCGCATTTGGCGTTACTATTATCTTTTCATTGGGGACGTTGTAACGTCGATGGATGTCTGTTTTGGTCCATTCACTCACGGTAAATAACAAGGCCGCTTTAGAACTCCCGTATCGGATTTCTCGCTGGTAATGCTCTGCAATCCGCGGTTTTAACCATTCCGGATGGTGCTCGAAATTAAGATCATGAATGGTCAACCATTGCGTAATGTGAGTTTTTGCTGGCAGCCCGTCTGGAGACCAGTAAACATGGGGCTGCAATCTGCTCAGTAATTTGGGCACGGCGAGACCATTCCATAGCGACCACAAATAAGGATGTCGCGCAGGAGGTGAAACTACATGGTGCTCTACATTTAGAGCCTCTATGAGCGGCGTCTCGGCGGCTGACGCTCGGTCATAGATTAAATGAAACTCTACATCTGGAAACCGATCCACAAGAATGCGGAGTATTTCTAGGGTGTAGATGCCTGTTCCTTCAAGCTTTTTAGGAAGGAGCCAACGGGTATTAATGGCGATTTTCATTAACTCAAATGTACAAAAGCAAATGACCGGTCGTTAGTATTGCGGTATATTCGCCGAACAAAGCCGACTTCATGCTGCAACGCATACGAAACATCCTTAGTGAACCGCATACCGCACAGCTTGCCAAAGGCAGTGTAGTGGTACTTTTATTCAAGGTTATCGGTGCTTTGGGCGGATACGTATTGTTGTATTCACTGGCAAAAGTCGGTGGAGAGCGCGCAGTCGGAATCTATGAAGTTGCATTCACCGTAATTCTAATTGGTAGTACCGTCGGTAGATGGGGGTTGGATACGGTATTGGTGAAGGAATTGGGCCACCTCGAAAAAGGGGCAGCGCCCTCGCGCTCGCATTACCTCCAAATCTTCGCTAGAGTGCTTCTGCTTTCTACGCTTGTCGCATTGGTTCTTTTTGTTTCCGCATCGCTTTTGACTGCTATATTTTTTGACCATACGCCCTACACTGTGTTACGCATGGCAGCGCTTACTATAGTTCCCTTTACCTTGATGCTGCTCAACGCGGAGGCCTATAGGGGCCTGCACAAACCCATTCTCTTTTCCTTGAATCAGCACGGGACGATCTATTTGATTATTGCCATCTTGCTGTTGACATTGCCCTTTGAGTTTAATGGGGAGGATGGGGCCCAAATGGCTCTTATTTTTCTGTTGGGCATCAGCTCTATATTCATGTTGGCTGGCACCCTGCACTTGTTCATTCTCAGTGATCCCAAAGCACAGGTTCCTACGAGGGAAAAAGGGGTTTTTGCTGCCGCTACGCCAATGCTTATCTCCTCCGCTCTCTTTTTAGTCATGAGCTGGTCGGACACCTTAATGCTCAGTTATTACTTGCCAGAAGAGGCAGTCGGAACCTACCGTATCGCCTTTAAAATAGCCACCCTCATCACCTTTGCCCAATTCGCCCTGAATACGGTCGTGGCTCCGATGATCTCTGGCCTTCACAAAGGCGGCTCTGATATGGTTCCACTGGCCCGTCGCGTGGCACAAATGAACTTGATAACCGCAGGGCCTATTGCGCTGACTATCATTGTTCTGGGGCATTTCCTTCTCGGACTTTTTGGCTTGGTATCCACAGCGGAAGCGTACACCTTTTTAGTCATATTGGCCATCGGACAACTGGCCAACGCCTTTGCCGGGCCGGTGCTGAATATCCTGAATATGACGGGCTACGAAAAGAGCGCCCGCAACACTATGTTGGTGATGGCCACGGCGAACATCGCCCTAAACGCCATGCTCATACCTCCCTACGGTCCTTTGGGGGCTGCCATTGCAACATCGATCACCATGGTGGGCTGGAACCTTTGGGCGGGGATCTTAGTCTACCGTTACCATGGCCTGATCACGGTGCCGTTTTTTGCCCATAAAAGCATGCGCCATGGGAAGTAGAAGAGCCAATTTATTTCTGATCGGTGCCGCCAAAAGCGGTACCACCACGCTCGCCCGGTTGCTCTCGGAGCACCCCCAAATCGAAGCGCTCGCCATCAAAGAGCCCGGTCATTTTTGTACCGACCTCCGCACTTCCACATTCACTAAATCCTACAACCGACTGCTTCAATGGGACGAAGCGGCTTACTTTGCCCAAGACCCATTACCTGAGCGACATATCGGTTTTGTGGAAGAAGCGGCTAATTACCAGCGTTTGGTAGATGCTTGTGACGCCCCCTTCATTCTGGATGCCTCCACAGCCTATTTGTACAGTACTGAAGCGGCTATCAATCTTCGTGCGTACAATCCACAAGCGAAGATTGTGGTGATTTTGCGCGCTCCGCAGGAGCGTGCGTACAGTCATTATATGATGGCGCGGAAATATGGCATGGAAAAGTTACCGGTCACGGCGGCTTTTGAACGTGAGTTGAAATTGTCTGTAGCGAAGTGGGGGAGGGACGAGTGCTACTTGGAATTGGGCAACTATGCCTCTCAGCTGGAACGGTATTATAAGACATTTGCGAAGGAGCAGATTTTAGTGCTGTTCGCAGAGGAATTGGACGAGGACCCGCAAAAGGTATTGACGCGCGTCGCACATTTCTTGGACTTGCCTACTTTTGCTGCAGCGAGTGTTCGTCGCGAAAATGCCGGCTCGGTGCCGCGCTATCCGAAACTAAACGCCTTCGGAATGCGGGTGTTGGCTCCGGTCCGCGATAAACTGCCGAGCGAGACGGTACGCACTTTGAAAAAGCTCACCCAACGCAAGCCGGAACCACTGCCCGAGGAGGCCAAGGCGCTATTGCGCGGGTATTACGAGGGGGAATTGGTCCGCCTAGAAAAAATGATAAACAAGGATTTACAACACTGGAAATAACATGGAATACAGCAGTGCAAATTTGGTTGCCTTCTTTTACAAGAATTGGAAATCACTCATTATCATCCCATTCGTAGCGATGGTCCTCGCCGTGGTCTTCACAGCACCGACCTTTATCAAGCCGCTCTTTGAATCTCAGGTGATTTTGTTCCCATCTACCACCAATTCCGTTTCGAAAGCACTTTTGCCACAACAAAACGGCTATGGCGACGAGGATATCCTCGAATTTGGTGACGAACAACAAGCAGAGCAACTCTTGCAAATCCTCAACAGTGGGGAAATTCGCGACTCTGTTATCGGCAAATTCGACCTCATGAACCACTATGAGATCGACGAAGCCACCAAATACCGTCGCACCAAACTATTCAAGGAATACGAGAGCAAAATCGAATTCAATCGCACCCAATTCATGTCTGTTGAAATCAATGTCCTTGACACTGACCCTCAAATCGCTGCCGACATCGCGAACTACATCGCGTACCTTGTCGACAAGGTGAAGCGTCGCGTTCAAAAGAGCCGCGCTCAAATGGGTCTCGAAATTGTGGGCAACGAGTACCACAACCTTCAAGCAGAAATCCAAAAAATGGAGGACAAGATCACCGAACTCCGTTACAAAGGTGTGCACGATTACGAAAGTCAAAGTGCGGTTTTCAATGAGCAATATGCTATCGCCCTTGCCGAAGGTGCCTCTTCTGAACGCATTAAAGCCCTCGAGCGCCGCCTCGACACGCTTGCGAAGTACGGCGGTAAATATGTGAGCATTCGAGACGAGCTCCAGCTGCTCAAAGAAGAGGAGGTTAAACTGAAGACGAAATTCGACCAAGCGAAGGTAGATGTCAACCAAGTGCTCCCAGCCACTTTTAAGGTGGACGCAGCCTTCCCAGCGGAGCGCAAGACCTATCCGAAACGCAGTGTGCTAATCCTCGCGGTCGGCTTTGCCACCTTCGTTTTCATGGCCTTCTACTTGCTCGTGCGCAACTCTATTCTGGAGTTTCGTGCCAGCATGAAAGACTAATCAAGGTTAACCCCGCAACCCCAATTCCCTCGCGCGTGGACAACGTTCAACCACTCTCTAATAAGGCCATCGCCTGGACTGCGGCAATCCTTCTGCCCCTCATTATCCTGGCCATCGTCTTCGAGCAGTGGTACCTCTTTCTCGCTCCGGGAGCCCTCATCGCGGTATGGATCACTCTCTACCGCTTAGACTGGGCCATGTGGTTCGTCGTGTTCGCAACGCCACTTTCGGTCAACCTCACCGACCTCACTGGCGGCGCAGGGCTGAGCGTCCCTACCGAACCGCTCCTGGTCCTGATCACCCTTTTGGTCCTGATCAAAATGATCTTTTTTGGCCAATTCCAATTCGCTCTCCTCAAGCACCCCATCAGCATCGCCATATACATATATATACTATGGATGCTATTCACTTCCATCACCTCCCAACTTCCCCTGGTAAGCCTCAAGCAGGTCGCCACTCGAATCTGGTTCATCGTACCCTATTACTTCGTGCTCGGCCACCTCTTTCTCAAAGACCCGAAAAACATCAACACCTTCCTCTGGCTCTTCATCGTGCCCCTCACCATAGCCACTATCTACACCATGGTGATCCACGCCCAATACGGCTTCTCTAAAAAGACCTCCACCTGGGTCATGTTCCCGCTCTTTAAAGAACACACCTCCTACGGCGCGGTCCTTGCCATGTTCTACCCGGCAGCCCTATTCCTTACCTTCCGCAAAAGCTCTTGGGGTCTCCGCGCCATCGCCGCTGTCCTACTGATCACCCTAACTGCCGCCACGATACTCAGTTACACCCGCGCCGCCTGGCTCAGCCTCGTGGGCGCCGGTGCCATCTACATGGTTTACGCTCTTCGTCTTTCAAAAACCGTCGTATGGTCCGCTGCCGGTATCGTTCTCCTTGTCGCTGGCCTCAACTATGATTTGATCGCTCGCCAATTCGAATCCAACACCCAGGATTCTTCCGACGACCTCAATGAACACGTCGCCTCCGTCACCAACGTCAGCACCGACGCCTCCAACCTAGAGCGCATCAACCGCTGGAACTCCGCCATCCGTATGTTCCAAGACCGTCCTGTCCTCGGGCACGGCCCCGGTACCTACATGTTCCTCTACGCCCCGTACCAAAGTCCTTACGAGAAAACCATCATCTCCACCAATGCCGGAAACCGCGGTAATGCCCACAGCGAATACCTCGGTCCACTCGCCGAAAGCGGAATCCCCGGACTTTTAACTTTTCTAGGCCTGATCATCGCGGTAATCTTCGTAGCAGTGAATACCTACGCTCGATTACACCAACCGGTCCTCAAAGGATTCCTCCGAGTCGCTTTTTTAGGATTAATCACTTATTATTTGCACGGATTTTTGAACAATTTCCTCGATATGGACAAAGCGAGCGCTCCATTTTGGGGATTTTCCGCCATACTCGCCGTCCTGTCTATTTTGTCTCGATCTGAGAAATAGAGGCCAATATTACCTCTTGCATTTTATCCTTTTCAAATCCTTAGGTGTTAGAAATTAGACAATTACCTCTAGATTGTTCTATATTTTAACATTTCCTCTTGAACCCTCGATGTAGGCTGACTTTTTTATCATTTACTCATAGAATGCGGAATGTTAATCAACGAACTGCATTTTTTTAACGATTCATTTGCAAATACGGCAGAAACGCCTCAATTTAGGCCTTGCTTAACATACGTTTAACAGAAAAACAGGTACAATGAAAAACAAATTGTCACTGTGGTCAGTGCTCGTTTTCGTTCTAGCAGCCAATTTCGCAATTGCGCAATCGGTTTCTGGGGTGGTTAGCGACGCTGGTTCAGGAGAGCCACTACCAGGGGTAGCGGTTACAGAAAAGGGTAGCAACAATGCTGTTCTTACCGACTTCGATGGTAAATTCACCATCAAAGCAGATAAGGGTACAACATTGGTGTTCTCTTCAATGGGAATGGAGACTAAAGAAGTTGTTGCTTCTTCAGATTTTCTCCAAGTTGCTTTGAATGCTGCATCTAGCCAGCTTGACGAGGTTGTTGTAACCGCATTGGGTATCTCTCGCGAGAAGAAGTCCCTAGGTTATGCGACTCAAGAAGTTGATGGATCTGCGGTATCAACAGTAAAGGATGCAAACTTTGTAAACTCTTTGAGTGGTAAAGTGGCTGGTGTTAACATCAAGTCAACTGGTACACTAGGGGGTTCTGCAAACGTTGTAATCCGTGGTTACAAATCATTGAGCGGAAACAACCAAGCGTTGTTTGTTGTCGATGGTGTGCCTATCTCTAACGCTACCGGTAACTCATCTAACGTGGCTTCTGGTCGCGGTGGTTATGATTTCGGTAACGCAGCGATGGATATCAACCCAGAAGATATCGCGAACATCTCGGTATTGAAGGGTGCTGCTGCAACTGCACTTTACGGTGCACGCGCTGCAAACGGTGTGGTTTTGATTACTACTAAGAGCGGTAAAGCTAACGGTGGTAAGAAAACTTTGGGTGTTACTGCATCAACTGGTATGACTATCGGTAATGTAAACAAGAGCACTTGGGTACGTCACCAACAGTCTTACGGTCCTGGTTACGGTCCTTTCTACGGTCCAGACGAGATCAACGGTTACTTCACTGATGCACGTGCAGAAGTACACGATGTAAACGGCGATGGCGTTGATGATGTTGTTCTTCCAATGGGAGAAGATGCATCTTTCGGTCTTGCAGTAGATCCAAACTTGGATGTTTACACTTGGGAAAGTATTCACCCAAGTTCACCTAACTACGGTCAGCCACAGAAGCACGTGGCTCCAGGCGCTGGTGAAGATGCATTCTCATTCTGGCAGCAGAGCATCACTCGTAACAACAACGTTGCGATTGATGGAGGTAGCGAAAACTCTTCATTCCGTTTGTCAGCTACTGACTTCTCGCAAACAGGTATCGTACCTAACTCTTCAATCAACCGTAGCAACGTAAGCTTTAGCGGACGTTTCAAGGCTTCAGACAAATTGACTGTAAGCGCGAAAACAAACTACGTGAAGCAAGATGGTAAAGGTCGTTACGGTACTGGTTACGATTCACGTAACCCTAACCAGTCTTTCCGTCAGTGGTTCAACGTTTTGACAAACATGAAGCACCAGAAAGACTACTACTTGAATTCTAAGCAGAACATCACTTGGAACCCTTACGGTTACGGTGCATCTGCTCCATACAAGCCTCACTACTTCGACAACTTCTACTGGGGTGCCTACGAAAACTTTGCTACGGATACACGTAACCGTATCATAGGTAACATCATGGCTGAGTACCAGATCAACGACTGGTTGAAATTGACAGGTCGTATGTCTGCAGATACGTACTCTGAACTACGTGAAGAGCGTATCGCTGTAGGATCAGTTGATGTAAGCAAGTACACTCGTAACAACCGTAACTTCACTGAGCGTAACAACGATTTGTTCTTGAACTGGAACAAATACTTCGGTGATAACGGTGATTTGAGCTTCGCGGGTATGTTGGGTTACAACTCTCGTCGTACTTCATTCAGCTCTATCTCAGCAGGAACCAACGGAGGTTTGGTTGTTCCTGGTGTTTATGCTTTGAGCAACTCTGTGAGCGCTCCTGCTGCTCCAGGAGAATCAGAGTACCAAATCGGTGTTGACGGTATGTTCGGTCAAATGTCTTTCGGTTACAAGAACTTCTTGTACGTAGATGTTACCGGTCGTCGTGACGTGAGCTCTACGCTTCCAGTTAACAACAACTCATTCTTCTACCCATCAGCTACATTGTCTTTGATCTTCTCTGAGCTTGTAGACATCGATGGTTTGGACTTCGGTAAACTTCGCGTGAACTACGCTTCTGTAGGTTCTGATGCACCTGCTCAAGCGTTGGTGGATGCTTACGGTATCGGTACTCCTTTCAATGGTGTTACCCTTGCTTCTGCACCTTCAACTCAGCGTAACCCAAATCTATTGCCAGAAAATACTGTAAGTACTGAGGCTGGTTTGGAAATGAAGTTCTTCAAGAACCGTGCTGGTTTGGATTTGAGCGTTTACCAAAGCTCTACTTACAACCAAATTTTGCCTGCTCAAGTTTCTACAGCAACAGGTACTTACTACAAGTACGTAAACGCTGGTCAGTTGGATAACAAAGGGGTTGAGCTTAGCGCTTACTTCACTCCAGTTAAAACTGAAGACTTCCAGTGGGATATCAATGTAAACTGGGCACGTAACCGCAACAAAGTAGTTTCACTTTTCGGTGATTCAGAAACATTGTTGTTGGCTTCTGTACAAGGTGGTATCAACATTACTGCTCGTGTAGGTGAAGCTTACGGTAACATCGAGGGTACTTCATTTGTACGCGATGCTGCAACTGGTGCTCCTATCGTTTACGAATGGACTTCAAGCTGGAGAGGTGGACACCGCTACTTGCGCGGTGGTGTTGAAACAATCGGTAACATCCAAGCAGATTGGATCGGTGGTATCAACAACAGCTTCTCTTACAAAAACATTTCTGTAAGCGCCTTGATCGATGCTCAAATGGGAGGTAACTTCTTCTCATTGGATACTTGGTACGGTTACGCTACAGGGGTATACGATTTCCAAGCAGGTACTAATGCAAACGGTCACGCTATCCGCGATTACGTTGAAAACGGTGGTGGTATGACTTGGGGTGATGTACAGGCTGCAGGTCTTCCAATCGAAGCTCCAGTATTGTGGGATGGTGCAACTGTAGATGCAGAAGGCAACCCTGTAACTACTGGTACTGTTGACCCATCATTGATGATGTACATGAACGGTTACGCTAACACTTTGGGTTACGCTTTGGCTCCAAACGAGTTGCACGTATACGATGCATCATTCGTGAAGTTGCGTGAAGTAGCGGTTACTTACCAAGTTCCTACAGCTAAATTGGGAGATCTTCCAGTTGCTGGTGTAGACCTAAGCTTGGTTGGTCGCAACTTGGCTATCCTTTACAAGAACACTCCTTACTCTGATCCAGAAGCTGGTTTGAGTGCTGGTAACGTTCAAGGATACCAAAGTGGTGCTTACCCAACATTGCGTGAAGTTGGTTTGAACTTGAGAGTTAAATTCTAAGAAGTACAATAGAGATGAAAAAGTTATTATTCGCTGCAACAGCAGCACTCGCAATCACTTCTTGTACAACAGATCTCAGCTCGCTTAACGTAAACGGTAAAGCACCTGAATCTGTACCAGCTGGCGCCTTGTTCGCAAATGCAACAATGTCGTTCTACGACTATGCGTCTGTACAAAACGTGAATACAAACAACATGCGTCTATGGGCTCAGCACTGGTCGCAAACTACTTACACTGACGAAAGTAACTTCCAGCTTAACGAGCGCGATGTAAACGGTAACGCTTACTTCAACCTCTATACTGCGGTAATTCGTGATGCAGAAGAGGCTCGCAAAGCTTTGGCTACTTCAGCGGGAACTAATGCACAGATTCAGGCTTCTGAAGGTGCTATCGAGGTAGTACAAGCATTAGCTTACTCTTACTTGGTAGACTTGTTTGGGGATGTTCCTTACAGTGATGCATTGAATGCAGAAACTAACATTCCTGCTTACGATGATGATGCAGCCATCTACATGGACCTTTTGGCTCGTTTGGAAGCTGCTACTGCTAAGTTGAGCGGTTCAAATGCATTTGGTTCATCAGATATCATCTACGGTGGTGATGCAGATGCTTGGGCAAAAGCAGCTAACTCGTTGATGCTTCGTTTGGCTGTTCGTATGATCGATGCAGATCCTGCGAACGCTAAGAAGTACGGTGAGATGGCTATTGCTAACGGTGTCTTCACTTCTTCAGCTGATGATGCACGTTTGTACTACTCTTCTGCGCCTCCTCACACCCACCCTATGTGGGAAACGTTGGTACAGAGTGGACGTACGGATTACGTAGCATCGTCAACTTTAGGTGATGTATTGAACATGCACAACGATCCACGTCGTGCAGGTTTCTTCAAAAACCTAGGCGGTTCTGATTCTGTTACTGGTGCACCTCACGGTTACCAAGTGAACTACTACGACTACTCTCAGCCAGGTGTTGCTTTGGAAGATCCAACTTGGACGCATGCTGCTATCAGCTACGTAGAAGTTGAGTTCTTGTTGGCTCATGCTGCTGTTGCAGGATGGACTGGTGCTGGTGATGCACAGACTCATTACGAGGCTGCTGTTACTGCTTCTATCGAAGAGTGGGGTGGTGATGCTGCTGCTGCTGCTACTTACTTGGCTGAGCCAGGCGTAGCATGGGATGCTGCTAACGCTGCTTCATTGATCGGTACGCAGAAATGGATCGCTATGTACAGCAACGCTGGTGAGGCGTATGCTGCTGTTCGTCAGTACGACGTTCAAATGGCAGTTGCTGCATTGGCAGGTACAGTTACTCCAAACCGTTTCAGCTACCCATTGGATGAGTACTCTTTGAACTCAGACAATGTTGCTGCTGCTGCTGCTAAGTTTGGTGGTGACGATACATTCGCTAAAATCTTCTGGGACGTTAACTAATAACGAACTGAGAAGTTGAAATAAAGGCCGGCGCTCCCTTGGGGGCGCCGGTTTTTTTGTGCTTAAATCTTTACCTTGGAAGGGTTAAAAGTGCTTCAGTGTGAGTTCCCAGGAGATTGAAATTGTTTTATTGAGTTTGCGTGCCCAGTTTGGCGAGGAGTCTTTTTCTCGTTATGAGTTGGCGGAGTTTGTGGCGGAATTGGACACCGATCCTACGGAGGTTATTGATTTGCTGGAAAGCGAAGGATGGATTGAGTGGGATGAGGATCATGATGCGTTTTTCCTGTCCCATGATGCTTTGAAGCTCAAGGAGGGTAGCAATGCAACCGAAGACGTGCTGAGTTTAGGAGATCTTGAGGAAAGAATAGTTAGCGCGCTAGAAGAGGGACGTAATATTCCTTGGGGTAAGGTTGGGCTGGCCATGTGGATCTTCTTTTTATTCATCGTGGTATACACGGTTATTCAGACGGTGTGGTAAGGCAAGGGTCGAAAAAGTCATATTGGCGTTGGTTGTTTCCTGTAGGGTCTATTATAGTTTCGGTATATTATATCCCCTGGCTTATTCTTGGATTTTGGTTTACTCCAGCTGCTGATTCCATACAGGAGCAGGTTGATTTGGCTGAACGCTTTGATTTGGATGGAATAGTTGTTCATGTGGATGGTACTGGATTTAAGGGGACTTATACTGCTGGGTGGCATGATCGGGCCGCTAAAATTCCAGCGAGACCCGATGCATTGTTTAAGATTGCGAGCATAGGGAAGATGTATGTGGCGACGGCCATCACGAAATTGGTCAGTGATGGAACCATAGATCTTGCGGCGCCGCTTTCGAACTACCTGCCTGGTGTTGCGTCACATTTCAAATATGGAGACGAGCTCACTGTAGCTTCTATGGTCATGCATAAGAGCGGTTTGCCTAACTATGTTGACCATCGGGATTACCCGTGGGATGCGCCTCCACAGTCTTCGTTGGGTCATTTGCAATATGCATATGATATGGAGCAGGAATTTCGTCCCATGGAGGATTCGGCATACTCCAATACCAACTATTTGTTGCTGACGATGTTGATGGATACCGTTTTGGGGTATAGTCATCACCGGTTTATTGAAGAGCGGGTGTTAAGGCCATTGGAATTGGACAACACCTATCTCGAGATGAAGCAGGTTGATTCTGATCGCGTGATGAGTGGTTATTTCGTGGGATATGATCCGGATATTAAGGATCATTACTTCGGTTCTATGGTGGCTACGGCTGAGGATGTAGGGCGATTTGTCCGTGCGATGCACGACGGTTCGCTGTTCACGCCGGAGGAAGCGGTCTTGTATGACAGGATCTACGTGCGATCACATACCGGACTCTTACCGGGTTATCAGAGTTTGGTGCGGTATTATCCGGATTTGGATGCCGTGCTGGTCCAATTCACCAATACGAATGGTGGTTACGCCTGGAACATCCACACAATAATGCACAATAAGATTGTTCGTATCCTGCGTCGGTACAAGGAATAAAAAAGCCACCCGTATTGGATGGCTTTTATTATTCTAAAAGTTACGTGTAACGATCACGTACCCATTAAATTTTCGAGACTTTTGGGATGAAAAATTTGCGCGCAGCGAAGCGAGCACAACTTCTTTTTCAGACCAAAGTCGAGAAAATTATTTTGCACGCTCCTTATAAGACCCGTCCTCAGTATTGATAATGATGACTTCATCTGTTTGGATGAACAGAGGCACTTTTACTTCAGCACCGCCTTCAACCGTCACAGTTTTCATTGCGTTAGTAGAAGTATTTCCTTTTACTGCTGGTTCAGCGTAAGTCACTTTCAAGGTTACCGTCTTTGGCAATTCTACTGCCAATGCGCGATTTTCGGTGGCGTGGAAGAGTACGAAACACATCATGCCGTCAACCAAGAAATCAGGGGCATTGATGAGCTCTTTCGCGAAGGTGAGCTGCTCGTAGTTTTCTGTATTCATGAAGTGGAACTCAGCGCCATCATTGTAAAGGAACTGGTACTGACGGGTTTCCACGTCGATAGTTTCGATTCTAGCTCCAGCAGGGAAGGTGTTGTCCAACACACGGCCTGTTTCGAGGTTTTTAATTTTGGTGCGTACGAATGCAGCGCCTTTTCCTGGTTTAACGTGCAGGAATTCAACGATCTGGAATGGCTGGCCGTTGAAGTTGATGCAAAGGCCGTTCTTGATATCTGATGTACTTGCCATGGTAAAATTTGTTTGTGCAAATATAGCGTAAAAGCGGGCGTAGCGAGACAGTGCTCGAAGCCCTTTAGTAGTGTTTTTCTAGAACCAATTCCTTCGTGCAGAAGAAGTATTCCTCAGCCGTATAGTTGGACCCCACAACCACGGTTTTATTCAAGGCAAACCGATTGATGAGTTCGGAATAGAAATCTTTTCCCGCAGCATCTAAATTGCTCAAGGGTTCATCCAAAAGTAGAATTGGGCGTTCATTAGCGATGGCCAACAATAGACGAACGCGTTGCTGCATTCCCGAGGAGAAAGTGCTTAGGCGCTTTTCTAGGTGCTTGGACAGCCCTGCTTTATTCAGCCAATACTTCTGATCGAAATCCGGATGTAGGGGGCAAAAGGCGTGATGGAAGTCCAAGGTTTCCTTAAGGGTGAAGAGCGGATTTAGTTCGACATAAGGAGCTGCGATTCCGACGAAAAGCCCAACTTGTGCGGCAGGAATGTTCTTCCCATTCAAGGTGATTTGGGGTGGATTGTCGGTGGCCTCCAAGGCGCCGCTGAGGATTTTAATAAGGGTGCTTTTACCCGAGCCGTTAGAGCCTAATAGGACAGTTTTCGAACCCGCGGGGAATTCGGCACAAACATTTTGAAGAATATGCTGCTTACCGAATTTCTTTTGGAGGTTGTCGACCTTGATCATGCGTCCTTATTTTCTAATGAGGCCGCGGTTGCTTTTGGCGATGAAGTCAAGTATTTCTACAGCGACGGGATTGTCGGCGTAATTGTTCGCAATGACTTCGGTGGCTTGGCTGATGTTTTTCCCGCTTTGGTAGATGATGCGATAGATATTTTGAACGTCGTTTACATCGTCCTGGGTGAAGTTCCTACGACGAAGTCCGACACTATTAATGCCTGCAAATGCTAAGGGTTCGCCAGCGGCAGTGATCATCGGAGGAACATCTTTCCGTACCATGGCACCTCCGCCGATCATAGCATGAGCACCGATTTTCACGAATTGGTGTACCGCACTTAGTCCAGAAATAATTGCCCAATTGCCGATTTCCACATGTCCTGCAAGCGCAACCGAATTCACAAGAATCACATGGTCTCCGAGGATACAGTCGTGGGCAATATGTACGTAGGCCATGATAAGACAGTGCTTTCCGAGAACGGTTTTTCCGTATGCCTTTGTACCACGGTTAATTGTTACGCCTTCACGAATGGTGGTGTGATCGCCGATTTCTACGGTTGTGTTTTCGCCTTCAAACTTTAGGTCTTGAGGAATAGCTGAAATCACAGCCCCCGGAAAAATGCGGCAATGTTTACCAATGCGGGCTCCGTCCATGATGGTGACATTCGGACCTATCCAAGTACCTTCTCCGATTTCTACATCTGCGCCAATCGAAGTGAAGGGACCAATCTCAACATTGGCACCCACTTTAGCATCGCTATGGACGTCGGAGAACTTGTGAATCATAATCGTTATTTGGTAATCTGAGCCATGAGTTCAGCCTCACTGACTAGAGTATCACCTACAAAGGCTCGGCCAATCATTTGAACTATACCGCGACGAATCGGTGCAGCAAGTTTCATTTCAAAAATGAGTGTATCTCCAGGAACGACTTTCTGCTTGAACTTCACGTTGTCCATTTTCATGAAATAAGTGAGGTAGTTCTCAGGATCGGGTACCGTACTCAATGCTAGAATACCGCCACATTGAGCCATGGCTTCAATCTGAAGGACACCAGGCATCACAGGAGCGCCAGGGAAATGTCCTACAAAGAACGGTTCGTTCATAGTCACCGCCTTAACACCAACAACATGAGTATCTGAGAGCTCAATAATTTTGTCGACCAACAAGAATGGTGAACGGTGTGGAATGAGTCCCATGATATCTTCAATCGTCTTGACTGGAGCTAAATTGGGATCGTATTTAGGAGCACGTGGCTTACTTTCTTCTTTTTTAATCTTAGCTGCCAACGCCTTGGTGAATTCTGCATTGACGCCGTGACCAGGTTTGGTCGCAATGATGCGTGCTTTCAGCGGTCGACCTAGGAGTGCAAGGTCACCGATAACATCGAGCAATTTGTGACGAGCAGCTTCGTTAGAATAGCGCAAGTCGATATTGTTAAGCGTGCCGTTTTGACGTACTTCTACGTCATCACGACCGAAGGCTTTCTTTAATTTTTCCAACGTTTGTGGAGCGATTTCCTGATCTACATATACTATGGCATTGTTCAAATCGCCACCTTGGATCAAACCTTGGTCTAGTAAGGGCTCGAGTTCACGCAAGAAACTGAACGTACGTGCATGGGCTATTTCGGAGCCAAAGTCAGCCATGTTTTCCAAATGCGCGTGTTGAGGTCCCAAAACAGAGCTTCCGTAGTCAATCAGCGTGCTCACCTCGAATTTATCCGACGGTAAGGCCATGATTTCACAACCATCTTCGTCTTTGTAGATAAAGGTTTCCTCTAAGGCGTAATACTCTTTTTCCTCACTTTGGGCCTCTATGCCAGCCTCAGTTAAGAGGGCAACAAAAGGCGCGGCTGAACCATCAAGAATAGGAATCTCGCTACCGTTTAATTCTACTCGGAGATTGTCGATACCCATCGCATAGAGGCTGGCCATGAGGTGCTCTACGGTTCCCACACTTGCCTCGCCCTTGGTCAAAATGGTTTGACGGTTGGTTCGGTTGATAAAGCGTGAAAGCGCTGGTATTTCGGTGTTGTCAAGATCCGTGCGAACAAAGATGATTCCAGTGTTGGATTCTGCTGGGTGCAACGTTACTTGAACGAGTTCTCCGGTATGAAGTGCTGTGCCTTCGAAAGAAACAGCTTTAGCGATTGTATTCTGTTGTGTCATTTATTCCCCTTGCTTTTTGAAGGCAGCGAAGGAGCGCAAGAAATTTCTTTTGTCCAACGCAGGCGAGCCAAAGATAGTCTTATTCGACGTAACGTCATTCATTACGCCGCTTTGAGCCAAGATATTCACGTTATCACCGATTTTCAGATGCCCAACAATGCCTACTTGGCCTCCAATCATGCAGTTTTTACCAATTATTGTCGATCCAGCTACGCCGACCTGGGCAGCAAGGACTGTATTTGAACCAATTTCAACATTGTGTGCAATTTGACACTGGTTGTCAATCTTCGTACCTTGACAAATTCGGGTTGATCCGAGTGTGGCTCTGTCAATGGTGGTGTTAGCGCCAATACTCACTCGATCTTCTATGACGACATTTCCGAGTTGCGGGATTCTGTGATACTGACCCGAGCCGTCTGGTGCATACCCGAAACCATCGGCTCCTATTACAGCCCCAGCCTCTAGGCGTACATGGTCGCCGAGTACACAGCCTCGCAGGACTTTTGCACCTGGGCCGATGTAACAATGCCGCCCAATAATGGCTTCTTGCTCGATGATGACCCCGGCAGAAATGATTGTTCCTTCTCCGATTTGCGCTTCAGGGCTGATTGTTGCCATCTCACGCTCGTCTTTGGCCGCGAAATACATTGATTCAACCGCATTTAATAGTTTGGCCAATTCCAAATAGGGGTTGTCGACAACAACCGTTTGAGCCGAATCATTTTCAAGAACAGTTTTAGGGTCCACCAAGATGATGCCGGCACTCGAAGTTTGGGCTTGCTCCACATACTTAGGATTAGTCAAGAAGCTGATTTCATCTTCTTTAGCCTCGTCCAACGGGGCAATACCTTTCACAACAAAAGAAGCCAGATTAGGTGGACAGTGGAGTCCAATGGCACCAAAAAGTTGGTTTAACGGGGTAGGGTTGAATCTCATAACAGATCGCGTAGTTCGCGTGGGAAACAGATGAAATGACGCTCAACAGGTTCGCTCAACGCCTTGATGGTCATTTGATCTGCAGCCTGGCTGATGTCTTGGATTTGCCCGTTTTTGTATAATAGGTTGATGTGGCCTTTTTTATCGTTATAAGCGTGGTTTTTCACTTTCGCCACAATGAGCATATGGGATTCTTCTCCGTTTTCGAAGTGATATTTTTCGCGAATAGCCGCGGCCAATTTTTCTTCGGTGTCCTTCGGGAATGGCTCGGCTTGAATACGAATCTTCAACAAATTCCGGTTGACTAATCGACGACTGAGATCACTCAATAATACATCATCATGGTCCACCCAGTCTTTGATGGCCGTCATCACGTCGTAGTCGTCCAAACGAAGAAAGAGCTGCAGAATGGCGGGGTCTTCTTCGAAATCATTCCAGGTGAAGTCTCCTTCAATGAGTCTTTTAAAGGCGCGTGAACCACCCATGTTCATTCCCTTGTTTGCGAGCTCCTTGGCTCGTTTCAGGATGTTGACTAGCATGAATTCTGCGCTGAGGACTGTCTTGTGCATGTAGACCTGCCAGTACATGAGTCGGCGTGCTACGAGGAACTTTTCGACACTGTAAATACCCTTGGAGTCGACAACTAATTGGTCATTCGCTACGTTCAGCATTGTCAGCAAACGTTCCGAATTTACACTGCCCTCTGTTACGCCTGAGTAGAAGCTGTCACGGCGCAAGTAGTCCAGTCGATCCATGTCGAGCTGAGATGAAATGAGCTGGTGCAAAAAGCGCTTGGGATAGTTATCAGTGAAAATATCAATGGCTGTGCCCAATTCCCCTCCAAACTCTCCGTTGAGCTCCTCCATAATCTTTAAGCTCAAGGCCTCGTGACTTACTCCCGGGATCAATGTGTGTTCCAGTGCGTGAGAGAATGGGCCGTGTCCGATGTCGTGCAGGAGAATGGCAATTTTCGTTCCGCGCTCTTCCTCTGGTGTGATTTCGTGACCCTTTTCGCGCAGGGTATAGATAGCACGACCCATCAAATGCATGGCGCCTATGGCATGGTGGAATCGTGTGTGAAGCGCACCGGGATAGACGAAGTAGGTGAGTCCGAGTTGGGAGATTCGACGCAGGCGTTGGAAATACGGATGGTCGATCAATTTAAAAATTAACGGGTCCTTTACGGTAATAAAACCATAGATCGGATCGTTGATGATTTTGTTCTTGTTACTCAAAATGCGGGTGTTTATCGCTTGGTGTAAATTTAGACCAAAGAAAGGCGCCTTTTCGCCCGTAACCACATACTTTTAAAGAATCAAAACGCAGAATTATGCCGAATATTTTATGGGTTGATGACGAAATCGATATGCTGAAGGGCCACCTGCTATTTTTGGAGGGCAAGGGCTATTCGATCACGACTTGTAATAGCGGTTCGGACGCATTGGAATTGGTCGAAGAACAACCTTTTGATGCTGTATTCTTGGACGAAAATATGCCGGGACTCAGCGGTTTGGAGGTACTCGAGCGAATCAAGGCGCAGCACGCCAGTCTTCCTGTGGTAATGATCACTAAGAGTGAGGAGGAACAAATTATGGAGCTGGCCATCGGTTCTAAGATTGCTGATTACCTCATTAAACCTGTGAATCCGAATCAGGTGCTGTTGAGTTTGAAGAAGATTTTAGACGGTCGCCAATTGGTTTCACAGGCAGCTACCCGAGGCTACCAGCAGGAATTCGGCCGTCTCACCATGGACATGCAGGGGCTGCGTTCTTGGGATGAGTGGTGTGGGTTCTACAGCAAATTGCTGAATTGGGAACTTAAACTCGACGAGAGTGATGAGGATGGACTCAAAGGGGTGCTTGCCACGCAAAAGCAGGAGGCTAATGAGCTTTTCGCCCGTTTTATTAATGCCTCGTATGAATCCTGGTTTGAAGGGGAAGATCGACCGATGCTTAGCTACGAGCTCTTTGGGCAGGTAGTGGCACCGCGCTTGCGCGCTGACAAAAAGGTCTTTTTTGTGGTCATCGACAACCTTAGACTCGACCAATGGATGGCGATGAAGCCCGCAATAGAATCATTTTTACGCATTGAAAAAGAGGGGTTATACAGCTCCATTCTACCCTCGGCCACGCAGTATGCGCGCAACGCGCTGTTTGCAGGATTGATGCCGGCAGAGATTAAAAAAGTCTACCCGCAGTATTGGGTCGAAGAGCACGAGGAGGGTTCAAAGAACCAATTCGAGGGCGAGCTCCAGCGCGAACTCCTGAATCGCCTCGGCCTAAGCGCTAAGAGACAGGTCTATGAGAAGGTGGTAAATCTGCGTCAGGCGAAGAAGTTGCAGGACCATATCCACCAGCACAAGAATGCGGATTTGTTTACGTTGGTATACAATTTCGTGGACACCCTGAGTCATGCAAAGACCGACACGGAAGTTGTGCGGGAATTGGCCAGTGATGATAGCGCATACCGCAAGCTGACTAAAACCTGGCTTGAGGGGTCTCCACTGCTGAAAATGCTGCACTGGGCGGTGGATCAGGGCATGGAAATAGTGCTCACTACGGACCACGGAACGGTGAATGTGAACCGGGCCTCCAAGGTTGTAGGCACGAAAGATTTGACCACGAACTTGAGATATAAAGCCGGTCGCGGGATGTCTTACCAGAGCAAGCATAGTTTGGTTATTAAGGATCCCGAAAAAGTGGGTTTACCTAAAAGCCAATTGGCCGAAGAGTGGATTTTCGCGATGAACGATTACTTCTATGCATATCCAAACAAATTCAACCACTACGTTCAATACTACCGCAACACATATCAGCACGGTGGGGTATCTTTGGAGGAATTGATAATTCCTTATGCAGTCCTCCTTTCAAAATGATCATTGGCGCTACGAAGGGGTCGGCCTTGACGAGCTCGACGCTTGTGCGGCGCACGTTTTAACGAATGTTAAGCACGCCGCTAATCTCCTGGAAGCACCGATGGGAAGCGGGAAAACCACCATGGTCAATGCCCTTTTACGGGCCTGGGGAAGCGAGGATCACGGTTCATCGCCAACCTTCTCACTAATCGAGGAACATCATGGTGATGATGGGGTATGCTACCATTTAGATGCCTACCGAATAGAGGATGAAGAAGAAGCATACGATATCGGATTGGAAGAATATTTCGATTATAACGACCCGATTTGGATCGAATGGGGCGGAAAAGTACGATCTTTATTACCGGAGGATGTGGGCGTAATCTATATTGAGATGGTTGATGAGGACCATCGAAATATTGTTTTTTACCCATCGATGAACCTTCACCAAATCCATTGGAACAATGAGTGAATATTTGAGTTGGTCTGAAACAGTCTATGAGACTTTGGAAGAGCGTCTTGCGGTAGAAAGCAAATCGAAATCGCTGAAAATCGGCTTGCCCAAAGAACGTGAAATGAACGAGCACCGGATCTTGCTTACCCCGGAATCCGTTCAAATCTTAGTGGCTAATGGTCATGAGATTCTAGTTGAAAGCGACGCAGGTAAACTAGCTGGTTTCAGCAATAAAATGTACGCTGAAGCAGGTGCTGAGGTTGTGAATTCTGCGGAAGAAGTATTCAAAAGCGCCATTGTTTGTAAGGTAGCGCCTCCCACCATTAGTGAAATGGCGATGATGCCTGGTAATCAGACCTTGATCAGTGCCCTTCAACTTCGCACGCGAAATAAGCAGTATTTCAAGGCCCTTGCGGATAAAAAAATAACTGCGTTGGCCCTAGAAGAAGTTCGGAATTCTGAAGATCAGAGTGCCTTGCGTATGGCGATGAGTGAGATTGCTGGACAGATGGCTGTCCGAATCGGTGCTTCTCTGCTCGCCGATGGTGCGCATGGCTCTAGAAAGGGTAAGCTTATGGGACCTATCCCAGGAGTAGCTCCTGCCAGAGTTGTTGTGCTTGGTGCCGGATTTGCTGGGTTGAGCGCGGTGCGTGCTGCTCAAGGTATGGGGGCTCAAGTGGTTTTAATGGACAGCAATATTAATCGATTGCGTTCCGCTCAATCTGAGTGTGGAGGTCACCTGATTACAGAAGTTATTCAAGAGGTGGTCGTATCGAATCGTTTGAATCAAGCGGATTTGGTCATAGGGGCTTTGCGTCCGGTTGATGGCCGAACACCTGTGGTGGTTACTGAGGACATGGTGCGTAAAATGGAGCGCAACAGTGTGATAATCGACATCAGCATAGATAGTGGAGGCTGCTTTGAAACCTCCGAAATCACTTCCCTCGAACAGCCGACCTATGATAAATTCGGTATCATTCACTATTGCGTTCCCAACATGAGCAGTGCTGTAGGGCATACGGCGACCATTGCGATGAGTAATATAGTTGGCCCTATGATTCAGCAGCTAGCTGAAGGTGGCGGTGTGGACAGCGCCTTGCATTACGACTTGAATATCCGTGCGGGATTGTACATGTATAAGGGGTTGCTGACCAAACGTCACTTAGGTGAACATTTTGACTTGCCGTTCAGTAACGATGCCTTACTTTTCGGGAATCTTTAATTTCAAAAACCAATTCCCTTGGCTTTCCTCAGAAGACTTCTCTTTTACATTATTGGTATCGGTCTCGGTGCACTACTGGTAACAGCCTTTTTCGGCGATCGCGATTTTGATTACGCCTACGGTCCAGGACCTCGTGTAAAAAAAGTTTTTCGCACCAAAGCGGTGGATTCAACCTCATTGAATACGGGCCTCATTGATTTAAGTGTGGATAGCCTGTATTACGAGGCCATAGTAGATTCAAAGGTACTTTTTAGCGAGAGTGATACACGAAAAGAGCCTTGTGGCGAATATGTGCTCAGCACCGAAATACGAGGCGCTGCTTACAAACTTTACCTAGAAAACTGCGATTCCGTAGTTCGCGTAATACGCATTGAATCCTTAGAAAATTAAAGGCCTTTTCTACGCACCAATTCCTTTTGTATCAATCCCAATTCCCGTCCCGTCTGACCCTCTACCGATGTGTTCTCTTCCGCACGACGGAATAGGTATGGCATGACATCATTTACTGGACCGAACGGCAAATACTTAGCAACATTCATCCCCGCAACCGCAGCATTAAAGCTAATGTGATCGCTCATTCCGAATAATTGTGCAACATACACGCGGTTTGAATCCAACGGGATGCCCAATGTCGACATTAGTTTCGCAGCGCGCTCTACACTCTCTTCATTGTGCGTTCCAATGACCACCGCCATATGATTGATGTTGTTTAAAATCAAGTCACTAGCCGCATTATAATCGCGATCCGTAGCTGCCTTTGTTGGGTTAATCGGGTCAACATACCCCAACTTGACTGCGCGTTCGCGTTCTTTTTCCATATACGCACCGCGAACAATTTTAACCGCATAAATGAAACCTTCTGCTTTTGCCAGTTCCAACATGCGCTGGAGATGACCGATGCGATCATGACGGTACATTTGTGCGGTGTTATACACCATCGGTTTCTCTTTGTTGTATTTGCGCATAAAAGAAAGACACAAATCATCCAAAGCGGGTTGAATCCAGCTCTCTTCAGCATCGACCATCACCGGAACGCCGTGC
Source organism: Bacteroidota bacterium (assembly GCA_041164065.1). Taxonomy (GTDB): domain Bacteria; phylum Bacteroidota; class Bacteroidia; order Flavobacteriales; family Schleiferiaceae; genus UBA10364. Next base: position 55,449 of record JBEAQE010000034.1, read on the forward strand.
TGCCATCCTGCTTCGAAAATAGTTTTCCAGCGATCTTGCGTGCGCTCCCAAGCACTTTGTTCATCGGCACTAAGCTCTTTGCCTGTACTGATCTTTTCGTAGATCTCGATACTTCCTAACCCCGTCGGCTTAAACACACTCAACGGGACATCTGCGTGGCCTTTCGAATATTCGATGGTTTCAATGGTGGCACGCATCGTGCGGTCGAAGTCAGCTTCCGAAGCTTTACCCTCAACGCTGTAATCTAAAATCGCCATAACCTTGCCTTCGGCCAACCGCTGGATTTGTGGTCCACAAGCTTCGATGCTTTCTCCACCACAGAACTGACGGAACACCGTCGCCCTAATAATCCCCTTTATAGGAAGGCGCAAGTTCAACGAAGCCATCGTCAAACCCTTAAGGAAATTCACGGTTTTAGGAGAGCTCAAAGTGCTAAATAGCAATTGGCTTTGGCGGAGGTCGTTGTTGGTCTTCATGGAGAAGGCCACCTCGGTATTGGTGAAATCGATCATTGCACTGTGATTTGGGGTGTAAAGATACGTTCGGGTTATGTATTTTTGAGCTGTGTCAACAGAGATCAAATTTCCAATTTTCGGTCCCGAAGGTTATGCCGAGTTAGACGGACTTCTTCAGGAGCTTTCGCCTTCAAAAACCTTTTTGTTGGTGGATAGTAATACCGCTCAGTGTCTGAATCATTTTGTACCCAAGCTGGCTAATTTGGCTGCCGATTTTGAGATCCTTGAAGTCGATCCCGGGGAAGAAAGTAAAGATTTGGAAGTGGCTGCTGGTTTGTGGCAAACGTTATTGGAGTATGGAGCGGATCGCCACAGTCTTCTCATTAATATTGGCGGGGGCGTAGTTTGTGACCTCGGCGGGTTTATCTCGAGTACCTTCAAGCGAGGAATACCTTTTATTAACGTTCCGACTTCGCTTTTAGCGATGGTTGACGCCTCCGTTGGAGGAAAGACTGGAGTCAATTTTGCAGGCGTAAAGAATCAGATTGGGACTTTTGCGGCGCCCGAGTTAGTGTTGATTGATCTCGAATTTTTGTCGACTCTTCCTGCACGCGAGTGGAGCAGTGGACATGCCGAAATGGTTAAACATGCGCTGATCAGCGGCAAGAATTGGCCCGGAATTATTCATGAGAATAGGAGCACATTGAGCTTGGAAAAAATCCGTGAGAGTATTCAAATCAAATATGATGTCGTTTCGCAAGATTATCTTGAATCAGGCTTGCGAAAGGTGTTGAATTTCGGACATACATTCGGTCATGCGTACGAATCTTTAATGCATGAGCAAGGTCGTTCAATAACCCACGGTGAAGCGGTATTGCAAGGTTTACATGTGGCCTTGGAACTTTCGAATCAGCAGGACTTACTGGAGGAGCTTCGAGCTCGATATACATGGACTATCGTTCCCGAGGAATGGTTTGATAGTCTTTGGGCGCTTCAGGAATTGGATAAGAAAAATAGAGTTGGTTCTGTTCAATTTGTACTTTTAAAAGAACTTGGAACTGTGAATTTTGACCAAAGAGTTATCAAAGATGAGTGGGTACAGGTGCTGAACAGATTAAACACGCATCGCGAACAATGTCCTCGATACTAAGCCTCAAGCTAAAGAAGCGTCAAATCTATGGAACCTTCGACTTGCCATTAAGTAAAAGCATGGCTAATCGAGCCTTGCTGCTTTCTGCCTTGTACTCAAAACTTGGTTTGTCCTGTTTATCAGAATCGGAAGATTCTGAATACTTACTTCAAGCACTTCAATCGCATTCGTCCGGAACAATTTTCGTTGGTGACGGCGGTACAACCTTGCGATTCGCGACGGCATATTGGGCCTGTCAAGAGAATAAGGAGGTCATATTGACAGGAAGTGCTCGGTTAAATCAGCGACCCATCGGTCCATTGGTCGAAGCCTTGATAGAACTAGGAGCGAAAATTGAGTATTTGGAACAATACGGATTTGCACCCATTAAAATCAAAGGGCAAAAGCTTAGGGGAGGGCATTTACGTTTAAAGAATGTAGAGAGTTCTCAATTTGTTTCAGCATTGATGATGATTGCACCGAGTCTGGAAGGTGGATTAAGGATTTCTTGGGAAAGTATGGTGAGTAATCCCTACTTGATGATGACTGCAGCAATGATGCGCGAAGCGGGATTTTTAGTAAACCTGACCACAAAGGAGTGCTATATTTCAAAGCAAGAATTGGTGGTTGAGCGGAGACTGAAAATAGAAAAGGATTGGTCTGCCTTGGCTTTTTGGTGTGAGGCAGTTGCATTAAGCGATAGTGCAGATTTGTACTTTCCTGGACTTCATTTACATTCAACTCAAGGGGATTCTAAAGTCATTCATTATTTTGAGCCCTTAGGGGTTGGTCACCGATTTGATGATTCAGGTTTACACCTATTTAAGAAACCCACTCTTTTTCCTGGCGTCATAAGATATAACCTATTAGGGGAGCCTGATCTTTCGCAAGCGCTTATAACGGCGCTCATGATTCGAAGCATTCCATTTGAAATTACGGGGCTTGCAACATTGAGAAATAAAGAATGTGACCGCATTAATGCAATAGACCATTTAGCTAAGGTATTGGGCATAAGAATGGAAACCACTTTAGATTCCATTCGCTGCGAAAAGTATCCGAAGGTTTTGAATATGCCTGATACGGCTTTTGAAACCTTAAACGATCATCGAGTTGCTATGTCTCTTGCACCACTTTCTTTATTAATGCCAATCGTACTCCGCAATCCAAATGTTGTGGCAAAAAGCTATCCGAGTTTTTGGGAACATTGGCATCAATTAGCTGATCGAAATATTTAGGCTCATTGAGAGGTTTAGTGCCTTTTTAATGTCATTCTGCGCAAAATTCCATGCTAAGGTTGAATACCAATTCTTTTTGTGGAATTTCAAGTGCACACCCGCCCAATCTTCGTTTAGTGCTAATGATGGAATACTACCAGGCATATAAGGTGTAGATGCCCAAACAGGTAAGTCGATATAGTCAACAAAGGTCCATTGTAGGACAAAGTTCGGCTGCATATAAAATGGCCTATAGCGGAACTGGATTCCCTTTGTTTTTCCGTGTAAATGCCCGTCTATGGTCCAATGATATGGGCTCTCATAGTGTATTCGATGTCGGAATGATTGTCGATCAGCGGTCCGGTGCTCGCTGATGTTATAGCGCCACGCACCATCGTTCCATTGCACTTTAAGCTTCCCGTGTAGCACCCGAATATTCCAATTTCCGCGTGAATCGCGCCAGCTCAGGTTGAAATTGTGTCGAATTTCCCCATCTAGATCTTGCTTAAGATCCACTCGATATTCCGCTAAAACATCCCCGCTGAAATAATTTAACCCGAATAATTGCCTCGATTTTCGTGCTTCTGAGAATATCCTAAGTGGTCCTTTAATGACTTTCGCATGCAGAGCGATCGCTCCTGAATTATTTCCTACTGCTCCTACTGAACCTTGTGCTGTTTTATATAGTATTTGAACCCCTGCTGAGGTGCCGGTATCGGCATAGGTGCTAAGCGTCCATGGTCCTGCAATGTGGTGCAATCCCATACCACGGATGTAGTTAGTTGTGGCGCTGCTGCGTTTACCAAAGACTCCTGTGGCGAACCGCTCTTCTGAAATGGGGTTGGAGAATGTTGGTTTGTCCCACAATAGTCCTTGGCCAGCGGCAAGTTGAAGATCGCCGAAGACTATTGTTGTTTTAGCTGCTTGGCCCAAAGTGCTAGAGAGGAAGCCACTTTGAAGTAACTCAACCCTGCCTTGTGCTAAGAAATGGTAGCGCTGGTGAAGGGCTCCTTGACTTTGATGGTCACTAAAAAATAGCGTGTGATTCGCGCTGTTGCGGGTGCCGAGTTGCCATCGGAGTTTCTGATCGATTTGGAGTTTATCTGGTTTATTTTGATGCAGATTAATCGGTAGCCTAGCAAGGATTTTTACCACGGTGGTACTATCCCAATATTCCAGACCATATAGTTCGAGTGGGTCTACAATGTATTTCATGGCTGTTCGGTATTGGGAGAGCGTGTAGACTTGCGCTTGGGTAAGTCCGAATTGGCTCCAAAGTAGTCTGGGAGGGCAATTGTTGAGGCTGAGGGTATCTAACAAAGCTTCATTTTCTGTATTCCATTCCTCGTCCCATTGCGCAAACATGGAAAGGGGTAGGCACATTAGGATGAGTATGAGTTTGCTCATGGGGTGAAGATGAACTGTTGGGAGGTGATAGGGTTGAGCGTGCTGAGGTGCAAGGACAGTTCCCAGTGGGGGGCTTGAAAGGTGGTTGCGATGTGGGTTTGAGGGCCTTGTTGCCAGAGGTGCAGGGCGAGGTTGTTGTGTCGGAATTGGCCACCAAACTGTAAAGGACTATTGGTGCTGTTTTCGACCCGCCAGCCTCCCCAAACACTCCATTGATCGTCGATGATATAGCATTGACGTAATAGTATTGTCGGGTGGTTGTTCCAGGACTGTGCTTCTAAGTGCATCGCGCTTAGAAGGTTTTCTCTGCGGTGGGAGACCATCGCACGGTAGCCAATGCGCCAGTAGGAGCGATTCAGAAGACTATTTCGCTGTAGGCTTGGGGCGATGTAGGTGTGGGTATGACGGCTCAGTGCTATGTGGCTGCCGAGGTGTAGGGTTGTTTGCTGGAAACTTTTATAGGAAGTGTTAGAGCAAGAGATACTAAACTCTGGCCTTGCATAGCCCAGCTCAACTTGCTGCGTTTGCCAAAATCCCTCGGATTGTGCATAAAAGCGCGAGCCGTCCTCAATAGGCAGTGATGCCAATGGAAAAGCAAAGAGGTAGAATAGCAGGGTAGGGTTCATAAGGCCGCATTTTGGCCTTATAAATTGGCGACTAGTTTACATCTAGAGTAAAGGTTGTGAAGAACTAATAGTTATTCACGCAGTGCTTAATAATAGCTCAAAAAGTCGATCTTAAATGCTAGTGGACTGTATGATGGAACTGTTGTAGCGCCGTCTTTGCCGTAGCCGAGTTCAGATGGGAAAATGACGATACCGCGACCACCTTCCTTAAGGATTTTCAACCCCTCTTGGAATCCAGGTACAAGGTAATCCGCTGTGATTGATAGGCTATTATCCCAACCGTTAGAGAAAATCGTGCTGTCGAGTAGGTATCCTACGTGAAGAAAGGTGACGGTGTTGTTGCTATCCGGAACTCTGTTGATGTTGCCTTCTTTCTCGATATGATAAAAGACCCCGTTGCCATCGGTTTGGAAATCCAATCCTGTAGTGGCAATGTAGGCTTCGATTTCGGCAACCTCGTTTTCAAAACGGCGCTCGTCAGTGGTACAAGCTGAGAGGATCATGGTCGCTGAAGCGACAAAAAGGAACATCTTTTTCATGGTGTCAAAGGTAAGTGCTTAGAAGTTGTTTTTAACGACTTCGGTTTTGATTTCGCGAAGATGATTAAGGTAGGCGCTGGGAATCACCTTTCCGGTGAACATAGTGATCGGTATTCCGGGCTATTTCCAAATCATCAGTTTATAGGCCCGCTTGTGTGCGCTTTTTCCTAACATTGTAGGATGAAGCGCGCACTGCTCCTTATTGCCTTATTTTGGTCTCTGACCAATTCCGCCCAAACAGCCGCCCAAATCATCGGGCCAGCCCAAGGCTTCCCCGCCGATCCGGTCATCAGTGCGGCATACGAGGGCGGCATTCTCTACCTCGGTACACAGGGGTCGGGCGTGTACGAACTCCGCGGTGGTGTTATTGAACCCTCTGAGCGGTTTTCGGAATTGGCCCAGCGAACAATCTACGGTTTTTCCCAAGGCGAGGAACTCGAACCGCAGTTGGAAGGTGAGGTTGCGGCGCATGTTTATCTCAGGCATGACTTCGAAACGGGCCATGTGACCTATACGGTTCGCGACGACGGGTTACATATTTCATACAATGATGCGGTTTTCGAGTTTACCCGTGAACCGTCAAAAGTTTGGATGCTGGATGGGTTGACTTTTCCTGAATTTCCACAAAAGGCTTTGGTCTTTTGGGAAGATGGTCGATTGCTCCTTACGGATGAGATAGGCGAGGAAGTGATGAACGAATCCAAGTGGAAAGGGCTCGTTTTCGATGCGGACATTTGGCTAGGTAAGCCCTTAGTTAGTACTGAGGTGGGACTCTTTGAGTTTAATGGACTCTGGAAGCAAATTCCCGTAAGTATTCCCGTTTTTAAGGTGGAGGTACCTTGGGCAACAACCCCGCTGGGAAAGATTAAGTTGGATAAACTCTTATCCGGTCATTGGTCGCCTGATGATTTTTCTCCGACTCCTGATAGTCCAATAAATAAGGACCGTACCTATTTTGATGTGGACACCGTCGGTCATACGTATTATGGGTTGAAAGGTGATGGTCTTTATGTTTTTGATAACGAAGGGCTGCAGTTTGTCATAGGTCCTGAACGTGGTTTTCCTCCGCACAAGCCGTCGTATGTGCAAGTGCTGGATGTTGAGGGGGAATTGGTTGTGGCTACAAATCAAGGGCGTTGGTCGGTGGATCAGAGCGGTGCGCCCAATGTCATTTCGAATTTTAATGTTCATTGGTTCGAGAATGGCCTAGAAGTGGAAGACCTGCACTCTTTAGGGGCTGCTCCCAGTGCGATTGGGTTTAATGTGGATTATTTGCGTACCAGTTCAGCTCCGGTTTATGGTTTTTATAGACTCAATGAGGGTCCGTGGGAACCGTTCAGTCCTGAGGAGGTTGTGCTTATCGAGAGACCGGCTCCGGGAAAGTTGAGTTTGGAAATATCCGTCGGCACGCGTTTGGATCGAGAGGGTCATTCGCAGATGCAGACAACCGTCTCCATAGTGCAGGTGTGGTACAAACGCGTTGGAATATGGGCTGTGGCGGCTATTGCGTTGGTGCTCGTCGTCTATATCTGGCAGCGTGGCGCGAAGCGCCGAGTGGAGGAGCGGTTGGAGTTGCAGGAGCGCTTGGCGGAGGCTGAATTGGCCAGCAAGCGGTTGCAGATGAACCCGCATTTCTTGTTCAATGCACTTGATGCGATTTCGAATTTTATTTTCTCCAATCAGCCGAAGGAGGCCGTGAGCTACATGGGGAAGCTTGCAAAGTTGATGCGATTGACGCTTGACGGGACGCGGAGTTCAGCCATGGTGCTCGCGGACGAAATAGAATTGGTCCACCAATATATCGCCCTAGCGCAGTTGCGTTATGGCCAATTCCATTTCGAACTTCAACTCGACAAAAACCTCGACGAATACGACACCCAGATCCCGCCAATGCTCATACAGCCCTTGCTTGAGAACGCGGTCCAGTACGCCATGCGTCCGCAGCTCAGTGCCAGCCAGCCGGCCCTGCTTACCTTGAGTTTTACCGAGCAAAACGGTTTGTTACTCGCCATTATCGAGGATAACGGACCGGGTTTTGACGCCATGGCGGCCTCCAGCGCGAGCCACGGATTGTCCATTGTGAAGGAGCGGTTGGAATTGCTTCAAAAGAAAACTGGGGAGCCTTTTGAAATGAAGATTGAGAGTCCTGTAAATGCACATTCACCGTGGGGAACACGCGTTTCACTCATTCTCGGTCGTTGTATTGGGGAATAAGATGTACTTTCCTATTATAAATCAGAATACTCCATTATGCGTGCATTACTGCTAGAAGACGAAAAGCCAGTTCTCGAAAGCTTACAAGGCAAGCTCGGGCTCTTTTGTCCGGAAATAGAGGTGGTTGCTGGCTGTCAAACCGTGGATGAGGCACTGGCGGTACTTCAAGAGGAGGCGATTGATATAATTTTTCTGGACGTCAACCTCAATGGAGAAAGTGGGTTTGATTTGATCGAACGCTGGGAGGGCGATGATTTGCCCTCGCTGATTTTTACCACAGCACACGATGAATTTGCCATTCGCGCGATTAAACACGCGGCTTTAGATTATTTGTTGAAACCTATTGACGCAGAGGATTTAGTAAAGGCAGTGCGGAAGGCGGGAGAACGTACGAGCACGGACCGTGCCAACGTTGCTCAGCAGGCAAGCGCTGGTGCCCCGAAAAAACTAGTAATTCCAACGACAGAAGGCATGCATATTCTCAATGTTCAAGACATTGTGCGCTGCGAGAGTTCGTCGAATTACACCAAGTTTTACCTCATGGACAAAACGGCGGTTCTCGCGTCGAAAACCATGAAGGAATACGAAGCTATTTTAGGTCAAGCTGGATTTGAGCGTGTCCACAAAAGTCATTTGGTAAATTTGGAAACCATTGTTCGCTACGTGAGTGCTGATGGGGGCTATGTGCTCTTAAAGGACGGTTCGAATGTCCCGGTCAGTAGCCGAAAAAAGGATCAATTGGTCCAGCACCTCAAGCGTCTCTAATGACTGCTCAATACGCATTAGTATACTACCTCGGAAGCACTATTTTAGGCAGCCTGGCCATGGCTTTTCTAGTGTTTTTAGCAGTTAACCTACCAAACGGCACACTTCACTTTGATGGTTTAGGAATGGCATTCCTCATCAGCTGTGGTGTTGCAATGATTGGATCATTGCCCTTCCATGCATGGCTAAATTGGGTGTGGTTTAAAGCGGATAAAGCGCAACTATATGAGCGATTCTTTTCCTCCTTCATTCGAAAATATTGGCTAGGAAGTATAGCATACATTGTTGTTGTTGTGAGTGCGCTCGTATTGATCATCGGTCTCCAGGCCTCATCCCATGGTGGCCAATTCTCCTTTGTGGATCAAGGAACGGGGTTCTTCTTATTTATGATCGCGGTTTGGCTGTCTTATGCACCTTGTGGTTGGTGGATCATAAGTAGCCTCAAGAATGTGTTGGATCCTAGTGAAAAGGACGTGTAATACGCCACCACAACCTTTTGTACCACGGTGTTTTCGTTACGATTACCACATCACCCAATAGCATGACTTGTTCGTCATCCATCGCGATGGCCAAGTCATCGGTTAATCGTTCGAAGGAATTAGGAGTCAATGGTGGGTCAAATGATTTCCGAATGTCTGTGTATCCCATACTGCTCACGACAATAGCGTCCACAGGATGCTCCGCTACGATGGCTTCTCGAACCCCAAAATAACCGTCAAAATCTGTGGCACCGCCGTAGACCATTTCTCCTTTGGACCAAAGCTGCACATTGGCAAAGGGGATGGGTTCTTTAGTTTCGTTTTCGTATACCCGACCTTTTAAAATCACTTCTTGCGGATTTGCTTGGACTTGTTCCGCATAGGTTTGGGGTATAACGACGATGGGCGCCTCTGAAGTCTGAGCAGATAGAGGCGTGCTTACCGATAATGCTGCCGCGGCAGCAATGCCTACAGGAGCACGACTATCCCTAGGGGTAGTTATAAAACGGTCCAGTTGATCGGGTCGGAATTTGCCACATAGCTTCCCTTCTTTCTGGTAGGCCTTCAAAATGTCCCTATCTGAGGACTCTGTAAAGTCCACGATGCATTTGTCGCACACAGCACAATGACGACCGCCTTCAATAGGAACCATGCTCTGCCAGCGTTCACTGCAGGGATTGGGTATGGAAATATTAATGGCGCTTTGCATACCTTCAAGGTAGCGAAAATTGTGCCCTATTTGGCGTACTTGGCCTTGACCTCCTCAGCGCCTTTAAGCACCTTTTCCTTCAAGCTTTCCTTGTATGCAACGATGCGTTGCAATACCGCCGCATCCGAAGAACCTACTATTTGCGCTGCCAGAATACCGGCGTTTTTCGCACCGTCCAACGCTACCGTTGCGACAGGAACACCGCCAGGCATTTGAAGAATAGAGAGTACACTGTCCCAGCCGTCAATAGAATTTGAACTGTGTACAGGAACACCGATAACGGGAAGCGGGCTTACGGAAGCAACCATACCTGGAAGGTGTGCAGCACCACCAGCGCCAGCGATGATGGCCTTGAGACCGCGTTTATGGGCATTTTGACCGTAATCCATGAGCTTTTCCGGCGTGCGGTGTGCGCTGACGATATCGACTTCATAGGCGAGGCCCAATTCATCCAAAACATCGATTGCTTGCTGCATAACTGGCAGGTCTGAGGTGCTGCCCATGATGATCCCGATCATATTTATTTGCTTTTGACCAATATACTATTCTTTGCCCACTCAGCGCGCTTACGCGCCTCGTCTCTATCTTGAGCGATCACGGTAACGTGACCCATTTTTCTGAACGGTCGGGTTTGTGCCTTCCCGTAGATGTGAATGTTCACTCCCGGCTCGCCTAACAAATCTGTGTAGCCATCATATACGACATCGCCACTAAACCCTTCAGCACCGACGAGGTTGGCCATTACACCAGCAGCTTTGAGTTCGGTGGACCCTAGGGGTAGATCGAGTACCGCGCGAACATGCTGTTCGAATTGGCTAGTGTAGCAGGCTTCGATGGTGTGGTGTCCGCTGTTGTGTGGGCGCGGTGCGACCTCATTCACGAGAATCTCTCCGTTTTTAGTTACAAAAAGTTCTACAGCCAATAGACCGCAGATATCATAGGCCTCAGCCGTTTTGATGGCGATTTTTTCCGCCTCTGATTGCATCTGTGGACTAAGCACAGAGGGGCACAAAACGTATTCTACTTGATTGGCTGTGGGGTGGAACTCCTGATCGGCGACGGGGAATGTTTTCACCTCGCCACTCTCATTGCGCGCGACAATCACGCTCACTTCGAGATCGAAATCAACGAAAGCTTCGAGCATGCCCGGCGCATCGGGAATGTTTTGAACGTCTTCTTCAGTGCGGCACACGACAACGCCGAAGCCATCATAACCACCTATAGCGGCCTTCCAAACAAAGGGAATGGGCCAGCGCTCACGAGCTGCCTCAAATTCTGATTTGCCGCTAACCATTTCGAAGCGAGAGGTAGGAATGTCGTGGTCGGCGTAAAACTGCTTCTGTTTCGTTTTGTCCTGAATGAGTTCGAGGCTATCGGGGTTGGGGTGCACTTTCTTGCCTTGTGCACGAAGGTCGCGAAGGGCCTGAACGTTGACCGCTTCAATCTCGATGCATATGGTATCGCAATCGGCGGCAAAATCCATAACTGTTTGGTAGTCTTGAAGGGAGCCTACCTGAAATTCATTCGCACCGAACTGTCCAGGGGCATCCGGACTAGGGTCGAGTACTTTGGTGCGTATGTCGAATTTGCGGGTGGTGTAGAGCATCATTTTGCCCAATTGGCCACCGCCTAAAATTCCCAAAGTATACCCGGTTGAAAAAATGTTTTTTGCCATGGAATGCACGCGTTTCGTTCGGCAAAGTTAGTCAATCCGCCCCGACTTCTACGCTCGCTCTACTTCGGCGATAAGCGCGATGGTGTATTTTTTTCCTGTTTGCACATCTTCCACCAATGCACGAGAACGTCGCTTTTCAAGGTAGGTGAAGGTGCGGGAGCGAAAATGAAAGCTTTCGGTCGGATCGAGATCACCGAGCAGGGTGGTGTCTGAGAGCCCGTCGAGTTCTAAAAGAATTCGCTGTAGTTTTGGGTCGGCCCCAACGGAAGCCTTGGGTTTACGAGAATGGGCGACGATGCCGTTGTGGTAAGCGTCGGGCCATTTTTCACAAAGGGCCAATTCCTCCAACATCAAACCGAATTGGCGCTTCCATTCCATCCCGTGGGGTGCAGCCTTTCGACCATAACGTTCCCACACCACCAGGTGAGCAATCTCATGCACTAGGGTCGTGAGGAATTGGTACGGCCGCAAATTGCCGTTCAAAGTGATTGTTGAGCGCTGCCCAGGTCTTGGGGGTCTAAAATCACCGAGTTTCGATGCTCTAGGCCGCGTAATCTTTAACGTAAAATCATACGGCCGAAGCCATTGTTCCAGTAAGGGAATAACCGCCGCGCTGGGCAGGTGCTTTTCCAGCGGTTGGAGGTTCATTACCCGTGTTGCTGCTGTGTTTGCTCTTCGATAGAAAAAGAGGGACAATCGCAATCACGCGCTGATCCACAGCTGCTTAATGCCAATGCTAAGAGGCTCACGGAAATAAGGATAATTTGCTTCATTGTCTTCGCTTTGTCCTTCAAAGAAACTGTAAATTAGCCACATGATCACGAACTTTTTCGCAGGAATTGGGGCATATGCCGTTTTAATGACGAAAGTCTTTCGCAGACCGGACCGTTGGAAGATGTTTTACCGCTCGTTGATTAAAGAGATCAACATCTTGGGCGTTGACTCCATCGGTATCGTGGTCATCCTCTCCGTGTTCATGGGTGCAGTTGTGACCATACAGACTGCCTTTCAGTTGAGCGATGACCCACTAATACCTACATATTACATCGCCATGGCGACGCGGGAGTCCATCACCCTTGAGTTTAGTCCTACTGTGGTTAGCTTAATTCTCGCGGGCAAAGTGGGCTCGAACATCGCTTCGAGTATCGGAACGATGCGTGTGAGTGAACAGATTGATGCCTTAGAAGTCATGGGTATTAATAGTGCGAACTTTTTGATCCTCCCACGCATCGTAGCACAGCTCATTTTCAACCCTGTCCTTGTTACCATCTCACTCTTCCTCGGATTGTGGGGCGGTGCTATGGCCGGTGATCTTTTAGGTCTGGTGCCCTTCGAAGAGAGTATCATGGGGTACCAACTCGAATTCATTCCCTTTGAAAACGTTTTCTATGCCCTGATTAAATCAGTGGCCTTCGCCTTTATTATTGGTAGCGTTAGTGCCTACTGCGGGTACACTGTGAAAGGTGGTGCCGTTGAAGTAGGGATTGCCAGCACCAACGCCGTTGTGCGTGCCTGTTTGGCAATCATATTTGCAAACTATATCCTCACGGATTTGATGCTCAACTAATGATCAAGGTAAGAGGATTACACAAGCGATTCGGTGACAACCATGTTCTCAAGGGCGTGGATGTCGATTTTTTGCCGGGCAAAACAAATCTTATTATCGGTCGTTCGGGATCGGGGAAGACTGTTTTCTTAAAAACGATCTTAGGACTTTTTGACCCCGAAGAGGGTCAGGTCATCTATGGTGAAGGTGAAGTACTTGCCGAGATGACTAAGGAGCGTCGTAAAATGCTTCGCCAGGAAATCGGTATGCTCTTTCAAGGAGGCGCCTTGTTTGATTCCATGAACGTTGCAGAGAATATCCGTTTTCCATTGGAAATGTTCTCCGATATGACGGAACGGGAAAAAGACGAGCGCGTAAAATTTGTTATGGATCGCGTTCGATTAGAGGGTGCAGATCTCAAGTTTCCCAGCGAGATTTCTGGGGGTATGCAAAAGCGTGTGGCCATTGCCCGTGCCATTGTGCTCAACCCGAAATACTTGTTCTGTGATGAGCCAAACTCTGGTTTGGATCCAGAAACGGCCATAGTAATTGATCAATTGATTCAGGAAATCACTCACGAGTTTGGGATAACAACTATTGTGAATACCCACGATATGAACTCTGTTCTTGAGATCGGCGATCATGTGATTTTCATGAAAGAAGGCCATAAAGTTTGGGAAGGAACTAAGGAAGAAGTACTCGGCAGCGATAATGCGGACGTTGAAGAATACGTGTTCAAATCCAAGCTGTTTAAACAGGTTCGCCAGGCTTTTAAATAATCCGGCGTTTGGTGCATGGTGGATTACGGTCGCTGCTTTCCTTATCGCAAACGTGAACTTTAGTTATAAAGAAAGCCACCCTTTGGGGTGGCTTTCTTTTTGTGTTATAAGCGAGTGAGGATTACTTCAAAGTAATGCGCTCTACTACGTTTACGCCATCAGCTTCAACAGTCAAGATGTAGATGCCTTTAGCTTGGTTGCTAAGATCGATGCGTTGTGCGCGACCAGCAGTAAAGCTTTCAGTTGCAGCGTAAACAGTTTGACCAGTGATATCAACCACTTTAACTGTAGCGTTTGTGCTAACACCTAGTTCAAGGTTTACCAAACCGTTAGATGGGTTAGGGTATACATTGTAAGAAGCAACAGCCGCTTCCTCAACGCCGATAGTAGAAGTACCTGAAGCGTGTAGGATGATGAAGTTCGCTAGTGTAGCATATGGGTAGGTCATATCGTTCAAGAATGCACCACCACCAGTAAACATTTGGTAACGGTTATCATTCAAGGCGTATGAGTTGGTGTTCATATAAGTTGAATCGTAGAACGCCAAGAAATCACCACGACGGTTTGAGAAATCTGGCTCACCAGCACAGAACATACCGAATGAGTTGGTAGTACCTGAGTTGTTTGCGTAGTCTACAGTATCTGATGAACCGTAGTTACCAGGAATAAATTCTACGTAGATACCTACAGCATCACCAGCGTCAAAAGTCAAACCACCGTTTGGAAGCGCAACACCGTGTACTGTACTTGCGCTATCGTCAGTGCTGAACAAATGATCTACTACAGTTACGTTAGAAGCAGTGATACCACCTACTGCACCTTGGCTAGTGCTACCAGCGTAAGCAAGCGTGCTCTGTGGAACTGAAGCAGTTGGGAAGTAAGAGAATACACCAGCGTTCCAGGTTACGCCTTCGAAACCAGCGTTGTTGTCAACATCACCAGTAAAGATGTGGAAGCGTAGGGTATCTGTTTGGTTGCTATTGAATACGTTGTAGAAACCGATGATCAAAACAGAGTCCAAAGTTACTTGGTCTCCAGCAGCGAATTGGCCAGCACCCCAACCTGAGAAGGTCATGTCGTAGATGGCAGCAGCACCGTGGAAGTAAGGATTTCCTGTAGAACCATCAGAGTAAACGATAGTTGTCGTTGAATCAGGGCTCAAACCTAGGTTGTAGAAATCGAGGTCAGTCAAGAAAGCGCTCATGGTATCAGTGTAGCTGTAGTAAGTAGATACAGCACCACCTTTCATAGCGTTTTGCTTCGCGAAAGTTGGCATCTCGAAGTTTTCAACTTTACTTACTTCAAGTTCTTTCTGGATTTTTGTGTCGACAGCTGCGGTGCTAGAGCTTACAGACTGAGCTGAAGCTGCAAAACCTACCAACAAGCTAGCTAAAAGTAGTTTTCCTTTCATACGTGTTGAATTAGATAGATATGAACTCCGAAGATAATTAACTTTTGGTTAATCAACGCTTTCGAATCATCGTTATTCCATCACGAATACTGAGCATCACTTGATCGACGCGGGAATCATTCGCAATGTGTTTGTTTAGAGCTAGGATTGCCTTCGTATCCTTGTCATTCGGGGCTAAAGGTTCTATCACTTTTCCAGACCACAAGAGGTTGTCGATGAGCATCATACCCCCAGGCGGCATCATCGGTATAAGGATTTCGTAATAGGTCTGAAGATTCGCTTTGTCGGCATCAAGAAAAACGAGGTCCCACGGGCGCTCAAGGGTAGGCAGCACCTCCCCAGCAGGGCCAATGTGTAAGGTCATTTGCGCATTTCTTGGGTTTTTTGCCCAATACTTCTTGATGATGGTTTCGAGTTCTTCATTGATCTCAACGCCATGGTATTCTCCATCCGCATCGAGTCCTTGTACAAGATAATGCGATGCGTATCCTGTGAAGACGCCCACTTCAAGAAGGTATTTAGGCGCTTTCATTAGACTGATCATCTTCAAAAACTCACCTTGCACGTGTCCGCTGAGCATGCGAGGCATGATGATTTTCACCCACGTTTCGCGCTCCAGTTCATTCAGAAGTTCGGGTGCCGGCGTGGTGTGATCGCTGATGTATTTATGAAGGTCGTCACTGAGGTATTCCATCAACTATGCTTCTTTTGTATACACCAATTCGTAGGCGAGTTCTGGCCTCAAATACGTCTGGGCCACATCCATAAGATCGTCTGTGGTGATGGCATTAAATTTTTCAGCCACTGTTTCGAAGGTACTTACCCGTTGGAAGTGCAAAAGGGCGCGGGCGGCTCCTATACAGGCATTAAGGCCGTTTTCTTCGCTCAGAGCCATTTGTCCGAGGAATTGGTTTTTAGCCTTACTCAACTGAAGTTTACCCAATGGTGCATTCTTGAATTTAGCAACTTCTTTGGCGACCAAGGAAGCTGCTTTTGCTGTTTGAGAAGGGTCGCAACCGAGGTAGATCCCCATCATACCCACGTCGCTATATAGGTTGAGGTAGCTTTCGATGTTGTAGGCGATTCCGTGTTTCTCACGGATATTTAGCCCCAATCGGCTGTTCATCGCCGGTCCACCTAAGATGTTGTTCAGTAAAAGGAGGGGGCGGCGGGCGTCACTGTGGATTCCTGGGATGCGCCATCCCACCATGTAGTGGTCTTGGAACTGGGCTAGGGGTACTGATTTTTTCATAGGTTTCGAGGGGGCCTCGAACATATGATTCCAAGAAGAGGAATTCGGAGCAAAAATTCCAAAGTATTCTTCAAGTAGTGCGGTAGCGCGTTCTACGGTGTAGGGTCCTACAAGGGCGATCTTAATACGGTCGGCGGTATACGTGCGGCTTTGGAACTCCTTGATATCCTCGCGCGTTAAACCGTCCACACTTTGATGTGTTCCGAGGATATTTCGAGCGATAGGGTCGCCGGCAAAAATGAGCTCTTCGAAATCGTCGAAAATTTGCTCGCTGGGACTATCCTTGTAGCTGTCGATCTCGTCTTTGATGACGTCTTTTTCTTTTTCCAATTCCTTCTCGGGGAAGGTGCTGTTCACCAAAATGTCGGCGATAAGATCGACCGAACGACGCAAGTCGCCCTTGAGGAAACTTGCGTGTATGATGGTCTCCTCCTTGGAAGTATAAGCGTTGAGGTCGCCTCCTACATCGTCCAGTCTGGAGAGGATGTGGTAGGCCTTCCGCTTCGTGGTGCCTTTGAACAGGTTGTGTTCAATGAAGTGGGCCAGGCCCTGTTGGTGCTCGAGTTCATCGCGACTCCCAGCACGAACGGCCAAGGCGAGGTGTCCCACCGTACTCTTCTTGCGGATGAAGGCGCATTGAAGACCGTTGCTTAAGGTGATGATATGGGTCATTTCTGGTCCTTTACCTCCAGAATTGTTCTAAAAGCCAGGGCCAATTCCCCCCAGGCTTTGGCACTTTTCTCCTTCAACGCGGGTGCATACATCTGCATGTACAGCTTGATGCTTTCCAAATCGGCAGCCCGGAACTGCACGCTGTAGCTAGGGTGGTCCTGCTCCTGTTCTGGAAATACCTGCGTAAACAGGTAACCGGTAAACATGCCCGTGGACATCACCTCGGGGATGTGTTCTTCAAGCATCCACGCTTGCCAGCGCTCTTCTATAGATGATTCCACCACAATGGTGACGTTGTAAATGTGTTCACTCATAAGGCAAAGGTACGGTAAAGCGCACGAGCTTTTTCGGCATAAAGGCCATTGGGATAAGCGATGAGGTAAGCCTCCAGAACTTCGCTCGTGTTGGGGTCATTGAGACGAGAAGCGGCTAGTGCTTTGTGGAAGAGCGCATCTTCGTTCCAAAGTCCGTCGCCGGCAGCTAGGAGAGTGGTGTTGAAGGCGGATAGGGCTTTTTGGAATTGGCCCAATTCCATCGCGACCCGCCCCAATTTATAATTTACGTCGTCGTATAACTCGTGCACAATCAGGACCTCACTCAGTCTCTCATAGGCCGCCAGCGCGCTATCCAACTGCCCTTGTGCCTCGAATAACATCGCCTCACGGATCAATATCAGCCCTTCCATGGCGGTATCCTCCACCGTGTTCGACGCAATTAGCAAAGCCGTTTCCATCGCGTCGTTTGCGATATCCTTGCTCGTACTCTGGAGCAGCACCTCTAGCTGCGTCTTCGCCCACGCGATATCCCCGCGATAGAATGCACAAAGCGCCTTCTTCAACCGCGCCACATCCCCATCTGGCGAGTCGCCCAGTTTCTTTTCCGCTCGCGCATAATCAAGAAGGGCGTCATCATATTGACCGATGCTCAACTGCGCATCACCACTCTTCAAATAAGTCCTGCCTTGAAGCTCCTCCCTTGGGTACAAAGTTCTTATGGTGGCCAATTCCTCCATCAGCCCCCCGACCTCCAACCGCCCCGCTGTGAACATGAACCACGAACGGTACAATTCCCAACCAAAGCACTCTTCGCAAACCCCTAGCGGGTAGGCGCTCTCGAGCTCGGTCATAATGACGGCACCCTCGCTTCCCAAACGCGAAGCATTCGCGTGCCGCTGTTTCACAACCGCACCCAAGGACCTCGTACGGCGCATGAGCTCTACATCACTCATGAGCAAGGCAAAAACTTCCTCTGCAATGGCATGCTCCTCGGCTTCGGCGGCCTCTGCACCTAGTTTCATCAAAGGCTGCAACGGCATAGCACCCCGGCGCGCTTTTCCCTTGAGGTAGCGGAAGGCCTTTTCGAAATTTCCTTCTTGACGGAAAACATAAAGCAGGAGATCCTCATACCGAGGGTCATTGTCTTCCGCCAAGCGATCATAGAGCACCCGCTTCACCGCAGCATTGTGTACGTTATTTTCTTCACCATTGATATTTTGGGTGATTTTCATCTGTACGGCGTTGTAGTAGCCGGCATTTTCTTCGACGGCATCAAAGTAGGCATGGTATTGCAAATCGTGTTGACCGAGCTGGGCGTGGAGTTGGGCACGCTCAAAGGCGGTGTTCACCTTGGAATTGGTCTTTTCGGCTAAAACCATCAGATCAACGGCTTCTTGAATTTTACCGTAATGCTCCAACCTGCGGGTGGCATTGCGCACACCAAATGGATTGCTCTTCACCAAATTTTCGAGCGTAGTCCAGTCTGGCTTACTCTTTCCGAGTGAAGTGCTCAGTACCCAATAATCGACGTAGTAGTTGGCGCGGCTATTTCCGTACTGCTCGGCTTGTTTGCGCGCGAGCTTCCAGGCCGAGGAGCTATCTTCCAAAAATAGATGGGCATCGAGCAGTTTCTCATAAGAACCAGAGAGGGCATTGCTTTTGTACAAATTATTGTAGCACTGCAAAGCCCCTTTACTGTCCACAGTCAATAAAGAGTCACAGCGCTCCACGCCGACTTTTTGGCCCATCGAGAGAAGGGGGAGTAGGAGTAAAACTAGAAGTTTATAGGTTGCTCGCATCAGGCTCTAATATAAAGCCCTTTAGACTATCGAGTACTACAGTGAGGCTGTCGTATTGACGCAGACAGGTGAAACAACCTCCGTACGATTTTTGAATACGTCGATCGGCGTCGTGCAAGGCAAAGGCTTCGTCATTAAAATACCCAACGGCTGAGGCGCTGTCATGGTGACCACGCGACACATCCTTCCTCAAATTCTCCAGCTGCTCGGTATTCTTCTCCGGGGCCAATTCCGCACTGTAACTGCCCAGCACACGCCCCATATATTTATTACAGCGCTTCATTTGCTTCAGTGGCCCGGTATACATCCGTTTTGCCACCTGCAATGAGTCCATTCGTTCAAGATTCTGAAGGAAAAATACCTCTAAATCCGCCCAATGCGCCGCCTTTTTTTCTAACGACGCGCGGTCAATACTTTCCATAACCACGGTATGGCTTTGGCTCATTTCGACCATGGAGTCCAATCGGCTCACCATGTCCTTGCGCCAAGGGTCCTTGCTGCTGCAGCTCGTAAGAACTACAATGGACAGCAAGAGGTGGATACTACGCATCTTTGTGAATCATGTTAAAACCGGTGTAGCTCACTAAAGCCTCAGGAATACGAATACCTTCCTCAGTTTGGTGATTCTCCAATAATGCGGCTAAAACGCGCGGCAGGGCCATAGCCGAACCGTTCAACGTATGACAGAGTTGGGTTTTACCCTCGCCGTCTTTAAAGCGTAATTTCAAGCGGTTGGCCTGGAAGGTTTCAAAGTTCGATACAGAGCTTACCTCTAACCAGCGCTCTTGCGCGGCACTATATACCTCGAAATCGTAAGTCAAGGCTGAGGTGAATCCAGCATCGCCACCACACAATTTCAAGATGCGGTACGGTAATTCAAGCTTCTCGAGCAACTGTGCCACGTGCGCGACCATTTCGTCGAGCATGATGTAGCTGTGATCCGGGTGGTCGATCGTGACGATTTCTACCTTGTCGAATTGGTGCAGACGGTTCAATCCGCGCACATCTTTACCGTAGGATCCGGCCTCACGACGGAAACATGGGGTATAACCTGTGCTTTTAATAGGGAAGTCTTCTGCCTTTACGATGGTATCACGGAAGATGTTGGTGATAGGAACCTCGGCTGTTGGGATGGCATAAAGACCATCGAGCGGGGCTTCATACATCTGTCCCTCCTTATCCGGAAGCTGACCCGTTCCATAACCTGAGGCCGCGTTCACGAAATGCGGCGGCTGGTATTCGGTATATCCTGCAGCGCGGTTTTCGTCGAGGAAGAAGTTGATCAGCGCTCGTTGGTAACGGGCGCCATGGTTTACGTAAACAGGGAAACCTGCACCTGTGATTTTTACGCCCAATTCAAAATTGATCAGGTTATATTCTTCCGCCAAATCCCAGTGTGGCTTCGCATCAGCATGCAGCGTAGGAATATCGCCCACACGCTTTACTTCTTCGTTGTCCTTCTCGTCTTTCCCGGCAGGAACGCTCACGTGAGGAACGTTTGGCAAACTCAACAGCAATTCGTGCTCTTCATCTGCAATGCCGGTCAAAATATCATTGAGGTCTTTAATTTCTTGCTTCAACGTACCTGTTTCAGCCTTGAGTTCGTTAGCCTCCTGCGCACGTCCGCTTTTGAACATTTCGCCGATGGTACGGGCCAATTCATTGCTGCGGTGCTGTTTTTCCTCCATCTCATGACGGATACCACGACGCTTCGCGTCGATTTCCAAAAGAGCGTTTACCGTCTCCGTGGCATCAATACCACGTTTTTTCAATCCATTGATGACCGCTTCGGTCTCTGTTCTAATACGCTGAATTTGCAGCATGATGGCGAGTGTTTATAATCTATTAGGCATCGATTGCGATGACTTGTTCGATTTGAGGTACGTATTTTTTAATAGTGGTTTCAATCCCACCTTTGAGCGTGAAATCACTGACTTTGCAACCCAAACAAGCCCCGTGAAACTTCACTTTTACGACATTGCCTTCGATGCTTTCGAGGCTCACGTCGCCGCCGTCCGAGACCAGAAAAGGTCGAACTTCGTCTAGGGCTTTTTCTATTTGTGCTTTAATGTCTTCCACGCTAATCTCTTATTTTGTTGAGCAGCCAGCCATGGTCGTGATACGCACGATTTCAGTAGGCGGCAGGTCTTCGTTGCGCGTCGCAACTTCAGCTACAATATTACGAGCCAATTCTTCAAATGCCAACGGTGTATCTGTACCTTCTTGTAAGGCTGCCGGACGACCGACATCGCCGGCCTCTCGGATGCTCTGAACGAGCGGAAGCTCTCCTAGGAAAGGTACACCCAACTGGGTTGCGAGATTCTTCGCACCTTCCTTACCAAACAAGTAGTACTTATTCTCTGGCAATTCTGGTGGCGTGAAGTAGCTCATGTTTTCCATAATCCCCAACACGGGTACGTTGATCTGGTCCATCTTAAACATGGCAACCCCCTTGCGCGCATCGGCCAAGGCCACTTTTTGTGGTGTGCTTACCACAACGGCACCCGTAACAGGCACATTCTGAACCATGCTCAGGTGAATATCGCCCGTACCCGGAGGCAGGTCAATCAACAAAAAGTCCAATTCCCCCCAGTGCGTGTCGTGAATCATTTGCGTCAATGCCTTCGTGGCCATTGCACCACGCCATACCACCGCCTGGTCCGTATTTGCAAAGAACCCGATGGACATGATTTTGATCCCATAGGCTTCCACAGGACCCATCTTGCTCTTGCCATCCACATGAACACTCACCGGCTTGGCATGCTGAACATCAAACATGATCGGCGCTGACGGTCCGTAGATATCGGCATCGATCAAGCCTACCTTAAAGCCCATTTTGTGCAAGCTCACGGCAAGGTTAGCCGTTACCGTGCTTTTTCCTACACCACCTTTACCGGAAGCAACAGCGATGATATTGTTCACCCCAGGGATGGCAGCGCCTTTGATCACATTCTGCGCGACCTCTTTTGCCTTTTCACTCACGCTCACATTCACCTGAACCTTCGCCTTTTCGAAGACCTTTTCGTGAATGGCTTTCATGATGTCGACCTCAAGCTTTTTCTTGCTTTGAAGGGTCGGGCTGATGCTTTCGACGTCCACAATCACTTCGTCACCGAATATTTGGATGTTTTTGATCAATTCCGCCGCAACGATGTTAGTTACGGTAGAGTTGGCCACGTTTTCGAGTGCACTGAGGATTTCTGCTTTTTTCATGCGCTGAGAATTGAGTTGCAAAGGTAATAACCACTAATTTTCGTCGGACTATATCTATGGATAATCACGGTACAATCTTTATTACGGGTGCTACGGGCCAATTAGGCGCCGCTGCGCTAGCCGTATTACTCCACCATAACACCTTTACCGGGGCTATTGTTGCGGCCAAACGCGCCTCTTCCGACTTCCATACCGTGCGATTGGTCGAACAACTTTATGGCCTTAAGCCCACCTTTCTGAGTTCTCATCCACGCCTTCATTGGTGCGACCTCGATCTTTTCGACGGGCTAGGCGCTGCGGAGGTGTTGCGGGGGTATTGTTTGCGTGCGGGCATTGCGCCGGTGCGCTCTGTTATTCATGCCGCTGCGGTTATTGATTTGAGCCCTGGATCGAAGGTGCAAAACAGGAATGAGGCATTGACCGATGCGGTTGTGGAATTGGCCACAGAACTTCACGTGGACCAATTCTCGCATATTAGCTCCATTGCTGTGATGGGCGCCAACGCTCCGCTCGGACACGACATCACCGTAGAGCCTTCCGATTTTCATCCGTTCCGCGGTGCCAAAGAGCTGGGGCGCTATGCCAAAAGTAAGATGGCTAGCGAGTTGCGGGTTTGGCGTGCTAAAGAGGAGGGACTTCGGGTTTCCGTGTTCCGTCCAGGGGTGATACTGGGCGTAGGCCCTGCGAGTCGCGCCCCGCAGGAATTGTGGTTGAGATTATGGAAGCGCAAACTGCCCTTTGCTACGGACGGACTCACGGGTGTGGTAGATGTGCGCGATGTTGCCGCTGCGGTCGTGGCGGGTCATTGGGCTCAGGTTGAAGGGCCAGTCGTGCTCGTTGGGCATAATCTCCAGTTTGACGTTATGCTCCGTGGCCTTTCACAAGGGCTTGGGGTGAAACGGGAGTTTAAGATGCTCTCTCGTCGACCTTGGTTGAACAGGATGCGGGCTTTTTCGTTCCTGCGCTTTATACCCGGAATCGGTCATTTTTTTACTGCGCAGATGCGCAGTATGCTTTTTTCTAGGATGTCTTTTAATGGGCAGTCTGGTGCAGAAGTCATGGAGCGGGCGTACACATCATTCGAAGAGTCAACCAGGGTGTTGGGGGGCTTGATGCGAGAGGAATTGGCCCGGGAATCGAAATCTTAGAGCATAAAAAAACCCGCTTCGAAAGAAGCGGGTTTCTGAGTCTAAAACTAATCTATATTAGGCGTTTGGCATAACGCTTACGTAAGACTTGTTGTCTTTTTTCTTGCGGAATACCACAGTACCATCAACCAAAGCGAACAATGTGTGGTCTTTACCTACACCTACGTTCTCACCGGGGTTGTGTTTTGTACCGCGCTGACGAACGATAATGTTCCCAGCGATTGCTTCTTGGCCGCCAAAGATTTTGACACCCAATCGTTTACTATGCGATTCACGTCCGTTTTTCGAACTACCGACACCTTTCTTGTGAGCCATCTTCTATTCTGTTTTATTCAGCAGCAGCTGCTTCTTTCTTAGCAGTCGCCTTAGCTGTGATTTTGTTAATAGTAATGGAAGTGAACATTTGACGGTGACCATTCATTTTCTGGTAACCTTTGCGACGTTTCTTCTTAAAGATAAGAACTTTATCGCCTTTAACTTCACCATTCACGGTTGCTTCTACTACAGCACCGCTTATAACTGGGGCGCCAACGTTTACTTTACCGTTGTCATCGATCAAAAGCACTCGGTCAAACTTAACCTTCTTGCCTTCTTCAATGTTCAAGCGGTTTACGTACAAGCGTTGGTCTTTCTCAACTTTGTATTGAAGCCCTGCTATCTCTACAATTGCGTACATTATACTTTGTTTTAAGGGCTGCAAATATACGTGAAAGTATTTACAAACAAAGTGTTAAAACAATAGAGTTATAAAAATCTCCCGAGTTCACCTGCAGTGAAGCCCAATTCTAAGGGTTATATTTGAGCAAAATTACAAAAACACCCAAATGAAAAATCGTCTTCTACTCGGCGCCTTCTTTATCGCAGGTGCCTTGAATGCGCAGAATGCCATTTCTTTTGAAGAGTATGATTTGGACAATGGACTCCACGTCATTCTTCATGAAGACCACAGTACCCCTATCGCAGCGGTGACCGTGTTGTACCACGTTGGCTCAAAAAATGAAGATCCCGAGCGCACGGGATTCGCACACTTCTTTGAGCACTTGCTCTTTGAAGGTTCTGAAAATATTAAGCGCGGTGAATTTGACAGTTACGTAACCAATGCCGGTGGTGCTTTGAACGCGAATACCTCTCAAGACCGGACCTTTTATTACGAGTTGCTTCCGTCGAACCAGATGGAGCTTGGCTTGTGGTTGGAAAGCGAGCGTATGATGCATGCGAACATTCAACAGATTGGTGTCGAAACTCAACGCGAAGTAGTGAAAGAGGAGAAGCGTCAGCGTGTGGACAATCAACCTTACGGGTCTTGGTTGGAGAACATGATGAAGAATTTGTACTCGGAGCATCCTTATAATTGGGTTCCTATTGGTTCAATGGATCATTTGAATGCAGCCCAATTAGAGGAGTTCATGGCCTTCTACAAGAAGTTCTATGTGCCTAACAATGCGACGTTGAGTATTGCGGGTGATATCGACGTAGCGAAGACAAAGGAATTGATCCAAGCTTATTTCGGTGAGATCCCTGCGGGTGCTCCAGTGGTACAGCCGACGGTAAAAGAGCCTGCCTTGGGTGGGGAAAAAGAGGTTGTTGTGTACGACAACATTCAGCTTCCGGCCGTTATGATGGGTTACCGCATGCCACCACAGACTAGCGATGATGCCTATGCTTTGCAGATGGCCTCTACCGTGTTGAGTGGTGGACCATCTTCGCGCATGTACAAGCGTTTGGTGGATGAGGATCAGACTGCTTTGCAGGTATTCAGCTTCCCATTCTCGTTGGAGCAGGGTGGAGCGTTTATCACCTTTGCACTTGCAAATGCAGGGAAGTCTATTGAAGATATGGAACCTGCGTTGAATGAGGAGATTGCCAAATTGCAAAATGAATTGATCTCAGAGCGTGAATTCCAGAAGATTCAGAATCAAATGGAAAGCCGCTTCGTTCAAAGCAATTCAACTATGGCAGGTATTGCCGAAAGTTTAGCGGATTATCACACCTACTATGGTGATGCGAATCTGATCAACACAGAATTGGACCGTTACCGCAAAGTGACACGTGAGGATATTCAGCGTGTTGCAAAGCAGTACCTCGTGAATGATAACCGTGTAGTGCTCAACTACTTGCCGAAGAGCGAGGAGCCACAAGCCAATACCGCTGAATAAGACCATCATGAAGAAGTATATTTATACCCTATTGATTGCACTCGGGGCATTGAACCTGAGCGCACAAGTTGAAATCGATCGTACAACGGCGCCTACCCCTGGTCCGGCTGCCTCGCCCGTGATCGGTGCGTACGAGAGCTTCGAGCTTAAAAATGGTTTGAAGGTCTTCGTTGTTGAAGACCACAAACTGCCGCGTATTACGATGTCGCTCATTCTTGATCGCGATCCGATCGTAGAAGGTGAAAAGGCTGGTTACGTTAGCATTGCGGGTGATTTAATCGGTGCAGGAACAACATCGAAGACCAAAGCTCAACTCGATGAGGAAGTCGATTTTATGGGGGCCAATTTCGGTACCAGTGCCACCTCAGTTCGCGTTGGCGGTTTGAGTAAGTACACAGACGAATTGATTGCCATCCTTTCTGATGTAGTCTTGAATCCAGCCTTCCCTGCTGAAGAGTTCGATAAGTTAAAATCTCAAATGCTTTCGGGTTTGAAAGCAAACGCTGATGATGTAGATGCAATGTCAACCAACTTGCGCGGCGCGGCACTTTTCGGGACAGACCACGTTTATGGAGAGGTAATGACTGAAGCAACCGTTGAATCAGTTAGCATAGAAGATTGCAAGCAATATTTCAACACCTACTTCCGCCCAGACATTGCTTACATGGTGGTGATCGGAGATATCACGGTGAAGGATGCTAAGAAGAAATTGAATAAAGCCTTGAAGGGATGGGAAAGTGCTGAGGTGCCTTCGCATGAATATGCTAAAACCGCATTGCCTTCTGCTCAGCGCGTGGTGATGATTGATAAACCAAGCGCAGTTCAGTCGGTTGTTTGGTTGGGTAATGTCATTGATTTGCCTCACGGCCATCCTGATATTGAAGCCTTGCGTGTTGCTAACCAAATTTTGGGTGGTGGTATGTCAGGCCGTCTGTTCAGTAACCTACGCGAGGACAAGGCCTTTACTTACGGTGCGTATTCAAACTTTAGTGTTGATGAGCTCAACGGTACGTTCAGTGCTTCTGCGAAAGTGCGTAATGAAGTTACCGATAGTGCCATTACTGAATTCTTGTATGAGATCAACCGCATGCGCTCGGAGCTCGTAAGTGAAGAGGATATGATCGCGGCAAAAGCATCATTGAGTGGTTCATTTGGCCGTTCTTTGGAAAGCCCAGCATCTGCGGCCAATTTTGCTTTGAACATCGCACGCTACAACCTTCCTTCAGATTACTACAATAACTACCTCAAGCGTCTTGAGGCTGTAACTGCAGAGGATGTTAAGCGAGTAGCTAATCTCTACATGCGTTCAGATCGTATGATCATCGCTGTTGTCGGTAAGGCACAGGATGTCGCTGCAGGTTTGAGTGCCTTCGGTGAAATCGAATACTTCGATGCGGAAGGAAAGGAAACTGATGCTCCGACCTTCTTGTTTATGCCAGAAGGGGTGAGTAAAGCAGACGTATTGAATAAATACTTCGATGCCATTGGTGGTGTGAAAGCCTTGCAGAGCATTGAGGCTATTGACCAAAAAATGGAATTGGAAGTTCCTGGAATGCCCGGTAAAATCGGTATCCGCTCTGCTAAGAAGGCACCTGGCATGTTGCTCATGGAGCAAAGCATGCAGGGCATGACAGTGATGAAACAGTTGCTCAAAGACGGCGAAGGCAAGATGAGCGGTATGCAGGGCAACAAGGATCTTGAAGGAGCAGAATTGGAGGCATTGGTCGCTAAGGCTGAAAACATTATCGACGAGTTACGTTGGTTGAATGAGGATGCTGAACTTGTCTTTGAAGGCCAAACCTTAGTAGGGGCGAAGGCTCTTTATCAAATGAGTGAAGAAGTGGATGGCTCTAAGGCGACGCATTACTTCGATGTAGAGTCTGGACTATTATACCAGAGTGTTGCCTCTGAAGAAGGCCCCGAAGGCCCTATGGTCGTGACTACGACCTACGAAGATTATGCGGAGTACAATGGTGTGAAATTCCCAAAAACGACTGTGCAGAGTGTTGCCGGTCAGCAGTTTACCATAACTCTGGTGAGCGTTGAGGTGAATGATGCTGTAAAGACTTCAATCTTTAAGTAACTAATTAGTTACGGCGATATTAAAAACCCCCACGAGCCGCGGCTCGTGGGGGTTTTTTATGATGAAATTTTTCGCTTTACTTCTTGTTGACCAGGTAGATGCCAGTGACGATGATTCCGAGCCCGAGCAGGTGGTTCCAAAGGATTTGTTCACCGTCCCAGATGCCCCAGAGGATTGCGACAATAGGAATGGCGTAGGTTACAGAGCTAGAAAACAATGCCGTGGTGATTTGAATCAGACGATTAAATATGATCACGGCAATTCCGCTTCCTAAAATTCCTAAAATGGTGATGTAGCCGAGCGCCTCCCAAGCACCCGGTTGACTTAGGCGATTTAGTGAACCGCTTAGAAGGCTATAGCCAATAGTGAAGGGGGCGGCGGTTGCTAAACTAAGGGTGGTGATGGTTAGTGCCTTTAGGTGAGGCAAATTGGTTTTTAGTGTGTTTACACTCGTTCCGTACATCATGGTGGCCGCAACTCCAAAGAGTCCATAGGCGAGTTCTCCTTCGATCGCGAAGCCCCCGCGTAATACGGCGTTAAATGGAAGGATAAGCACTGCGGCGCCAATCAGGCCCACAGCAACCCCTTGCCACTGCGTGTTTGATGCTTTTTGTCCAAAAAACCAACCGCCGATCAATACTGTGAAAAGAGGAACAAGTGAATTTATAATACCGACCACACCGCTATCGAGGTGGTTGACTGCCAAGGGAAAGAGTACGTAAGGAATGGCGTTGCCTAAAAATCCAACGATGGCCAGTGATACGAGGTCTTTTTTTCTGAAGTGTTTGAAGTGGCGGATTCCTATGATGCTCATAAAGATGGCCGCGATACTCACCCTTAACGTTCCTACCTGTGTATAAGTAAAGACTTCAAGGCCACGTTTCATTAAAATGAAGCTGGATCCCCAGATTAGGGCAAGGCCGATGAACATGATCCAAGGCGTAGCGGGGTGTGTGTTGTTCGTTTTCATGAATGCAAAAGTGTGATAAAAGGGGCAATGGATGGGGTGCTGGTGTTTATTTTTGTAAAAAATCCCGAACTCATGAAAAAGCAATTGATGCTTGTAGCTCTTGCCGCCACTATGATGGCGGCGTGTTCATCGCCAGAACCTAAAGTAATCGAAATGCCTGTTCAGCAGGAAGAACCTACTGTTGTGGTGGCGAATGCGGAATCGAAAATGTTTGTTTCGGGAATGACCTGTATCATGGGGTGTAAAGGGGCGATCGAGAAGGAATTGAGCAATACGGAAGGTGTTGAATCGATCAACATTGTCTTTGATGACAGCATTGCAACGGTTCGCTTCGATAGTACACTCATTACCGAAGCTGAGATTGTTGAAGCCATTGGTGCGGTTGCCGGTGGCGGGAATTACACGGCTACCGTTCTTTCAGAATAAGGTTATGCGCAGTCCTTTGGTTCGTCGCCTAGCGACTATTTCACTTGTCTTTATATTTTTGGTCATCATCGCTGGCTCGGTGGTGCGTGCAACGGGGTCTGGTATGGGGTGCCCTGATTGGCCACAATGCTTCGGTTACACGGTACCACCAACGGATGTGGAGACGTTGACTTGGCGCGAGGGAAAGACCTTCAAAGAAGGGCAAATGATTCTCCTTTCGGACCAATTCTGGGTCGCGCAAAACGATTTTACCACAGGAGCCGAATTCAACCCACAGAATTGGACCTTATTTGATCGTCACGATTATACCATCTTCAATCCCGTCCATACCTGGATTGAGTACATCAACCGTTTGATCGGGGCATTGAGCGGATTGCCCGTGTTGATGCTTGCTTTGGTTTCGGTGGCTGGTATTCGTAAGAACCTTTGGAATGCGATCATGGGCATTGGAGTGCTTTTCTTGTTGCTCTTTGAGGCATGGTTGGGGAAATTGGTGGTTGACGGGAACCTGGTGCCTAATCAAATCACCATACACATGATGGGGTCTGTAGCTATTGTGTTGTTGCTTCTCGCGCTTCGTGCACGCAATACCGAAGGAACATTCACTTTTCCGAAACCGGTGATGTGGTCTCTGACCGCCTTGTTGGTGGCGGTTGTTGCTCAGATTTTTATGGGGACTCAGACCAGGGAATTGGTCGATGCCGCCTTTGATCATGGACTTACAGATCGAATAGGGCTTGTGGAGTCCATCGATGCTTTAATGATCAAAGCACACCGCAGCTTTGCTTGGGTGGTACTTATACTTGCTAGTATTCTTTATTACATGCAGCGGGTCAAAGGCGTAATGATTCCAGGTCTTATGCCTTTGATGATGGGGATAGGAATGGAATGGATGGCTGGAGCGTTTTTGTATTTCTTCCTTCCTGCGGCTATGCAGCCTCTACATTTGGTATTGAGTGTCGCAATTTTAGCGTCAGTTAGCTATCCGCTTTTCCTCGCTGCGCGTAAGTCATAAGAAGTTGTTGGGCACGTTCGAATTGTGCTTCAAAAACGAAAATTTTTACGCTGAGGTTTCCTCCGACGGGCAAGACACTTGCCATTGTGTAATGTTCGAGCTCAACTCGAATACTCTCGCTCTCTAGAAATGTGGCAATGAGATCGGCTTCGATAGGAGTCGAGGCAACAAATAAAAGTTTACGGGAGCTCATCTTCAGGGGTATTGGTCCATTCAAGCGTTTCAATCAAGTGAAGGATCTCGCTTCGCATAAAATCGGTTACCGGCTGCAACGAATCTGGATTGGGAACACTGTAATGATACAGCACGCCACGCAAGAAATGATGTGTGCTATCCGTCGCGTAAAACTGTGTAGTAGCGGCCGACGCCCCAGACATTTCGTAATACATGCCGTACATTTTTTTCTCGGGGTAAGCAAAGAACTGCTCACGCATCCCACTGGCTTTAATGGTGTGCTTGTACGCTAATTTTTGAGCATCACGAACCATGGCTTCAAAATCTTCGCCTACGGGTTTATACGTCAATTGTACTGTACTTCGCAATGTTGGGAAATAAACATCAATCCAACAGTTAGAGGAATCTTTGAGATTGATTTTGCTCTGCTCATTTCTTTCGAAGCTGATCGGACATCCCATGGGACTCGGGGTAAGTACGTATGCTTCTGCGTTCGGTAACCCTATGCGCATATGGCCCATCGGTCGAGCAATGGGCGTGGTATCGCAGGAGGATAGAAGCAGCATTGTTGCAAAAAGCACATTACTGATCTGTAGTATCTTCTTCATGTGCTATGGTAACTTTGATTCGGTTCAATTTGCGCTGATCTACACTTTCTACCTTAAAAGTAAAGCGATCGTGGACGACTTCTTCACCCTTTTCCATGAACTTTCCTGCAATCTCTAAGACCAATCCAGCCAAGGTGTCGCTTTCACCGTCCACAGCGTCAAAGGTGTCCTTGCTAATCTCCAACACACGACAAAAGTCTATCAGAGGTGTCTGTGCTTCAAAGACAAAATTATAGTCGTCTAGTTTACTGTAAACGAGGTCGTCGTCATCAAACTCATCTGAAATCTCTCCTACGATCTCCTCAATAACATCTTCTAGGGTAATGACCCCTGAGGTTCCTCCGAACTCATCGACCACAATGGCTAGATGGACACGACGTTGCTGAAACTCTTTAAGCAAATCATCGATTTTCTTGCTTTCTGGAACAAAAAATGGCATTCTCATGAGGTCTTGCCAGCCAAAGTTTTCACTGGCGTCCATATATGGAATGAGGTCTTTTACATACAGAATCCCTTTGATACTGTCGAGCGTGTCTTCATAGACGGGAATGCGTGAATAGCCACTATCGACCAATTGTTGGAGGATACTTCCGTAAGGCTCTTTTAGATTTGTGGCTACCACAGATGTACGCGGTGTCATAACCTCTTTAACAGAAGTGGAACCAAAGCGTACGATTCCTTTTAAGATGCGCTGCTCATCCTCGGTTGTTTCCCCATCTGAAGTTAACTCCAAGGCTTGTTCAAGATCATCAACACTCAACGATGGGCCACGCCCTTCGATATTTATTCGGTTGATCGTCTTGGAAAGACGCTTGCTTAGCGGGCCCAGTACATTGTGGATTTGGGATAAGATTCCACTCACTCGCCTTGCAAAAGGAAGCTGAGCATTGTTTGCATACACTTTGGGAAGTACCTCTCCAAAGAGCAAAAGCATACCGGTAATGGCTAAAATTTCCACAGCAAAGGTTAGTAGAGGGCTCCACTGATCAGGACTGAAAAAGACATTCAACAAATACGTTGAAAGAATTACAATCCCAACGTTAACGAAGTTGTTAGAAATCAATATGGTGGCGAGAAGCTCATCAGGACTCCTTAGGAGTTTTGAAATCTTTGTGTCTTTGGGGTTGTCGCTATCTTCCAAGGCGTCGAGATCGTTTGCGCTAAGACTGAAGAATGCGACTTCCGAACCGGAAATTAGTGCCGATACGACTAAGAGTAGAGCCAAAACTAAGAGCATACTCAATGCTCCAAAGTTGATGTTGGCTAGAATCGTGAGTTGATCGGCAAGGAGACTGGGAGGCTCAGTATGCAATGGGGGAGATTTTAGTTAAACTTAGAACGGTAGATCGTCTTCGTCCTGATCGTCGAATCCACCATTCATTGGGTTGGCAGTAGGCTGAGGCGGCATCGAATGAGACGGTGTGCTGTACTGCTGTGGCGCTGGATTGGATGCTCCTGTACCGTAGCTGGTCATCCCACCTTCCATTTCGCCCTCTGCACGACTGGTGAGCATGGTCATTTGGTTCACCTGAATATCTGTAGTGTAACGATCTGCACCTGTTTGATCTTGCCACTTACGCGTCTTAATGCGACCCTCAAGATAGACTTTGTGCCCTTTTTTGAGGTATTTATGAGCGACATCGACAAGACCTTTTGTGTTGATTACGATGTTGTGCCACTCCGTGTTCGTCACGCGCTCACCATTGCGGTTGGTATACGTTTCAGAGGTTGCTAAGGGGAACTTTACCAAGGAACCTCCATTGTCGAAGTGCATGATTTCTGGATCTTTACCAAGGTTTCCGATGAGCATTACCTTATTGAGCGTACCTGCCATATGTAGTGAACTTAATTAGTGATGTATTCTCTCAAAGGTAGCATTTATTTCTGCTGAACGGACCATGTGAATTACAGCTTGTTGTTAACAAGATTCGCAATGATTATCGGGGTGCCCAATTCCTTTAATTCTCGTTTGGAATAAAATGTAATCGCCTCATCAACAGTCTCTTCTTTTATATCCCAGAAGTAGCAGTGCAAATCTTTATGGGAGAGCTTATGCACAATGGGCTCTTGAATGAGCATGCCGTTTTTAGGCGCTCCATCGAGCCGTGGGAACTCATACAAACCTGCCCAGATACCTTTGCTTGGTCGCTTATATAGTCCCCATTTTTCCCCGCGCTGGATCACTCCGTAGTGAATGTATTCTTCAGTACGTTTTGTCTTTTTGATCTTCACCGGTAAAACATTTACTGTGTTGTTGTTAAATGCCTCACAGGTCGACGCCAAGGGACAGTCGATACACTTCGGTTTTTTAGGACTGCAATGCAAGGCTCCGAACTCCATAATACCTTGATTGTAGTTTGCTGGATTATCGGTGTTTGCAAT
Organism: Bacteroidota bacterium; assembly: GCA_041164065.1. Taxonomy (GTDB): domain Bacteria; phylum Bacteroidota; class Bacteroidia; order Flavobacteriales; family Schleiferiaceae; genus UBA10364. The sequence goes on from JBEAQE010000034.1 coordinate 88,570, forward strand.
GATGGCGTCTGCCAATAGCTGAAATTCTTTAACCCCAACGGTACTGTTGATAGCCGTATCAATACCGAAATATCGACTGAGCGCACGATATACATTCCCGTCAACAACTCCTTTCTTTTCGCCAAAGCAAATACTAGCTATAGCTGCTGCTGTATATGTCCCAATTCCCGGGATCTTCTTGAGTTCCACTGCTGTCTCGGGCAATTTTCCGTTGTATTCTTTCAGAATGTAGCGCGCCCCTTTCTGTAGATTCCGTGCACGACTATAATAACCAAGCCCTGTCCACAGTGCTAGGAGCTGATCTTCTTGCGCATTGGCGAGGGCCTCCACATTGGGAAATGCAGCTAATATTTTTTCGAAATATGGAGTTCCTTGTTCTATCCGAGTTTGTTGCATTATGATTTCACTAAGCCAAACCTCGTACGGAACGGGATGTTTTTTGCGCCACGGGAGCGATCTTCTGTTCGCATCATAAAATGCTTCAATATTGATTCTGAATAGGTTAAGTCTGTCCACTGGGTAAACCAAATTGTTTGATGAAAAGTATTCTTTATGGCTGTAAATAAGGAAACTAAGCGTATATTTGCGCCCCTCAATAACGGAGTCCAACGTGGACCTAAAAATATAGAGCAAATGACTAAGGCAGATATCGTTACAAAGATTTCTGATAAAACAGGAATGGAACGAGGTGATGTGCAAGCTGTTGTAGAAAGCTTCATGAAAGAGATCAAGCACAGCCTCGAAGACGGAAACAATGTATACCTACGTGGATTCGGTTCATTCGTGAATAAGAAGCGTGCGCAGAAAACTGGTCGTAATATTTCTAAGAATACGACAATCGTTATTCCTGCTCACTACATTCCATCTTTCAAGCCTGCCAAAGTTTTTGTTGAGGCAGTGAAAGAAAGCGTTCAAGTAGAAGACTAAACGTGAAACGTTCCCAATTCATAGCGCTTGCCGTTGCAACAATAGCTGCCATTTTGGTATTCATGCTGCCTCGTACTCCGAAGTCAGCTGAGTCTATGATGGATCAGCCAGAGTCAACTGGTCAAACTGAATTGGACAAAAAAGTGGATGAGGCTGTGGCTATCATCCAGAATGGGCAAGGTGCTCCAATGAAGGCCATTGGAATGCTGTTGGATGTGCTTAAAGAAAATCCGGATCATGAAAAAGCCTTACTTTGGCTAGGGAATTTCTCCATGATGTCAGGACAATGGGACAAAGCAGTAGACCGCTTTCATCATTTAAGTCAGTTACATCCTGAAGTAGAGATCTACACAGTTAATAAAGTAGAGTCTTTGCTCGCAATGGGCGACACGACAAGTGCCGTTACCGCTGCAACAAATTATGTACAAGCATACCCTGATGCCAAACGCGTAGCGGAATTGGCCTCAGAATTACAACATTAATAACACTTAAAACTTCGCATTATGCCAAGCGGAAAAAAACGTAAAAGACATAAGATTGCTACCCACAAGCGCAAAAAGCGCCTAAGAAAAAACCGTCACAAGAAGAAGTAACGGACTTAGGATATGCGCACAGAATTAGTCATTAGTGCTAGTTCTGACCGGGCGGATATTGCATTACTGGAAGACGGGAGACTCCAGGAGCTTATTAAGGAAAAAGGAGACGATAGTTTCTCCGTTGGCGATGTCTATCTAGGCACCGTTAAAAAGTTGGCTACAGGTCTAAATGCTGCGTTTGTAGACGTTGGCTATGAGAAAGATGCATTCTTGCACTACCACGACCTGGGCCCGCAGATAAATTCTTGGCAAGCATTCCTGAACAAGACTCTTAAAGGTAAGCAGCTTCACAACATCACAAACTTCAAGGCAGAAGCCAATATTGAAAAAGAGGGCAATATTGGTGATGTGCTAAAGCAAGGCGATCAAATCTTGGTACAAATAACCAAGGAGCCTATTAGCACCAAAGGGCCACGAATTACTGGTGAAGTGAGCATTGCGGGTCGTTTTGTCGTTCTCGTACCATTCTCTTCAAGGGTTTCAGTGAGTCAGAAGATTCGCGACCGTGACGAGAAGGATCGCCTTAAAAAATTGGTCAGAAGCATCAAGCCTAAGGGCTTTGGTGTTATCGTTCGTACTGTCGCTCAAGGACAGACTGCGGAGGAGTTACAGAGTGATCTAGATAGTCTAATGCGCAAATGGAAATCTCTACACAAAGGGATTAAGCGCAGTAAGACTCCGATCAGAATCTTCCGAGAAATGAATAGGGCATCCGCATTTTTGCGTGATGTCTTTAATGATAGCTTCTCGAGTATCACTGTTGATAACGAGGAGTTGTATACAGAGGTTGTTGAGTACCTTGATGCCATTCAACCTGGTTCCTCTAAGATGGTTAAACACTATCAGGGCAACATGCCGTTGTTCCAATTTAGTAGTGTGGATCGTCAGATTAAAGGAGCCTTTGGTCGTTCAGTAAGTATGCCTAAAGGCGCTTATTTGATTATCGAGCACACGGAAGCCATGCACGTGGTTGATGTGAACTCAGGTAATAGAACGAATACCGCTGAGAACCAGGAGGCAAATGCACTTCAGGTTAACTTACTTGCGGCAGAGGAGGTTGCACGCCAACTTCGATTGCGCGATATGGGTGGTATTGTGGTCATCGACTTCATTGATATGAATAGCGCAGAAAATCGTCGCGCCGTCTATGAAAAGATGCGTGATGAGATGAAACGTGATCGTGCTAGACACAAGATTCTTCCAATCTCGCGTTTTGGTTTGCTCGAGTTGACGCGTCAACGTGTTCGTCCTGAGACGAATATTGTTACTCGTGAGGAGAATCCGGATCAGTTGGTGGAAGCCCCGATACAGATTGTAGATCGTATCAAGGCGAAAATTGCTAGTCTGGAGATTCGTGAAGTCTATGTACATGTGCATCCGTTTATCGAAGCGTTTATCACAAAAGGCTTTTTCTCTTCGATGCGCAAGCGTTGGCAGAAAGAGCTTCGTAAGAAGATTATAGTGGTGCCACGGGATGCCTTTAAAATGCTCGAGTGGAAGGTGTTAGACAAGGACAACGCCGAGCTATAGAACAGTAAACAGTGTAAAGAAAACCCGCCTAAGACATACGTTTAGGCGGGTTTTTTCGTTTAATTGGACTCGATATTGTTTATGATCACAGAACAGGAAGCTTTACAGAAATTGCAGCGTTATTGCGCCTATCAGGAACGCAGCCCGTTTGAAGTGGAGCGTAAGCTTCAATCTTTGGGGTTGCCTCGTGATCGGCACGAAAATGTGGTAGCAAGTTTGATGGAAGAAAACTTTCTGGATGAGTACCGCTTTGCCGAAGCCTATACCCGCGGGAAGCTCAATCAGAAACAATGGGCCCCTTTTCGTATAGAAGTGGGATTGCGTGAGCATCGTATTCCGACGGTGACCATTACTCGGATTCTAGCCGAAGTAGATCACACCACAGTGCAAGCCAATGCCCTTTACCTGGCTGAACGGTGGTTTAGTTCAAAAACCAAAGAACAACTCACGGCTGCCATGCAACGCCGCGGCTATTCTTTTGATGATATTAGTAAGGCTTACGAAATCGTGAGTGCGGAGCGTTCAGAAAACAGTTAACCCTTCCAAGCTCCGCCATGTGGGCACAGCTTTACCCTGCTCATAGGGTTTTTAAAGTGGATTTGACCAATTCGATTCCAGCTTCAGTCACATCAAGATGGAACACCATGCGGCATTTGCCTGGGCCCATTTGGCTGATTCCGATTCCTTTACTGGCCAATTCCGCAATAAAGCCCGCTTGATCACGACCTTCTTCCAATCCAAAGATCAATACATTCGTTTCTGGCTCAATAACATTCGCTACATAGGGTAAGGTTAGCAAGAATGCGGCCATGTCCTTTGCAGCGGCGTGGTCGTCAGCTAGGCGGTCAATGTTGTGTTCGAGGGCATAGAGTGCTGCTCCGGCGAGATAACCGGCTTGGCGCCAGCCGCCTCCGATGCGTTTGCGAATGCGTCGTGCGTGTTGGATAAAAGCTTCGCTTCCTAAGAGAATTGATCCTACTGGGGCACCCAATCCTTTAGATAGGCAGATGGAAATGGAATCGAACGCGGCACCATAGTCAGCTTCGTCATGCCCCTTAGCTACGATGGCGTTGTACAAGCGTGCTCCATCGAGGTG
>JBEAQE010000035.1:0-18369 GCA_041164065.1 Bacteroidota bacterium
CTTACCGATATCATGGACATCGCCCTTCACCGTGGCGAGCAAGATCTTACCGGCACTGGAGGTCCCTCCTGCCGTCATTTCTGCTTCGATATACGGCAACAAATACGCCACTGCCTTTTTCATCACGCGGGCACTCTTCACGACCTGCGGCAAGAACATTTTTCCTTGACCAAAAAGGTCTCCTACGACGTTCATACCGTCCATCAGCGGCCCTTCAATCACTTGTAGGGGAATATCAAACTGCTGACGGGCTTCTTCCACATCTTCGTCGATAAACTCAGTAATCCCTTTAATCAGGGCATGTTCGAGGCGTTTGCCCACGGGCTCGCTGCGCCATTCGAGGACTTTGGTGTCGTCTTTGGCCTTGCCCTGAACGCTCTGGGCAAAATCCAGCAGGCGTTCAGTGGCGTCGTCGCGACGGTCGAGCAACACGTCTTCAATGTAGGTCATGAGGTCCTTATCAACCTCTTCGTAGACCTCGAGCATGGTCGGGTTGACGATCCCCATGTCCATTCCGTGCTGAATGCCGTGGTATAGGAAGGCCGCATGCATGGCCTCACGTACGGTGTTGTTACCGCGGAATGAGAAGCTCACATTGCTGACCCCACCGCTCACTTTCGCGTAGGGAAGGTTTTCCTTGATCCATTTGGTGGCATTGAAAAAGTCGAGGGCGTTGAGGCGGTGTTCCTCCATCCCTGTGGCTACGGGGAAGATGTTGGGGTCGAAGATGATATCTTCTGGTGGGAAGCCGACCACTTCGGTCAGGATTTTGTAGGATCGTGAACAGATTTCGACACGGCGGTCGTAGGAATCAGCCTGGCCATTCTCATCGAAGGCCATGACGATCACGGCGGCCCCAAAGCGTTTGATGGTGCGGGCGTGGGCGATGAATTCGGCCTCGCCCTCTTTGAGCGAAATAGAATTGACCACAGATTTCCCTTGGACGCACTTCAAACCGGCCTCGATGATCTCCCACTTTGAGGAGTCAATCATGATGGGAATGCGCGCAATATCCGGCTCTGCGGCGATGAGGTTCAGGAAGGTCACCATGGCCTCCACCCCGTCGATCATCCCCTCGTCCATGTTCACGTCGAGGATCTGCGCACCGCCTTCTACCTGCTCCCGTGCCACTTCGAGGGCTTCGTCGTACAGGCCGTTTTCGATCAGTCGCAAAAATTTGCGCGACCCCGTGACATTGGTGCGTTCCCCAACGTTGACAAAATTGCTTTCCGGCGTTATGACCAGCGGCTCCAGCCCGGACAGACGCATCGGTCGATCGCTGTATTTACTGCTCATAATTTCTCGGTTTATAGTTTTTGGCCAATTCCGCTATCGCTTTAATATGCGCCGGCGAGGTCCCGCAGCACCCCCCGATAATATTCACCAAATTCAACTCTAAATATTCCTTGATCTGCTCACCCATCTGGTCCGGAGTCTCATCGTACTCCCCAAAGGCATTCGGCAATCCTGCGTTCGGATGCGCGCTCACGGCAAAAGGTGCCTCGCGATCCAATGTCTGCAAATACGGCATCAACTGCTTCGCTCCCAAGGCACAATTCAGGCCCACGCTCAACAGTGGTGCATGACTCACCGAAATCAAAAACGCCTCCGTGGTCTGCCCACTTAACGTTCGACCCGAAGCATCGGTGATAGTTCCGCTCAACATGATGGCCACCTCGCGACCTGATGCCTCGATGGCATCCTGGGCAGCATACAGTGCCGCCTTAGCATTCAACGTATCAAAAACGGTCTCAATCAACAGCGCATCCACACCGGCATCCACCAAGGCTAGACATTGTTCGTGGTAGATCTTATGCAGGTCATCGAAGCCTACCGCACGGTATCCCGGATTGTTCACATCAGGACTAAGCGACGCAGTTTTATTTGTAGGACCCACTGAACCGGCAATAAATTTCGGCCCCTCGCCACCTTCCGCGATGTAGCGGTCAATGGCACGACGCGCACACTTCACCGCTTCCTCATTCAGTTCACGAACCAATTCCGGCATGAAGTAATCCTCCATCGAAATCGCATTCGAATTAAAAGTGTTCGTCTCAATGATATCAGCCCCCGCTTTCAAATATTCGTAGTGGATATTTTCAATGGCTTGGGGTTGGGTAATGACCAACAGGTCGTTATTGCCTTTGAGCGGGTGCTCATAGTCGGCAAATCGCTGCCCACGGTAATCTTCTTCCGTGAATTTATAGTTCTGAATCATGGTGCCCATGGCCCCGTCAAGAACTAAGATTTTGTGTTTTATCGCTTCTTTTATGCTCATCTCCTTGCGTTGTAGTGCTATGAAGAAAGGTGGAGATGACTTCTGTGATCCGTATCATTCCTCTTCTGAGGTGGGTTGTGGCACCCGGCTTTTCCGGGTTGCCAAGACATCATCGGGCCCATTCCCTCCGTCTTTCTTGATAGCATGACAAAATTAGAACGGAAAAATGAAAAAAGAACGGAATTGGTCACGGAAATAAATTTCTTTCCTAATTTTGCCCGTGTGGAAGGATTTGACTGCTTGCAACCACGATAAAAAATGCTAAACCAGATCCGCATTTCGCAGGGCAGGCAGCACATACTTTCATTTTATAGTTAGCCTATTAACCTGTAAATACACAGAAAATGTCATATTTCTTCACCTCAGAAAGTGTTTCTGAAGGACACCCAGACAAAGTGGCTGATCAGATTTCTGACGCCATTATTGATAACTTCCTCGCTTTTGACCCACAGTCGAAAGTCGCTGTAGAAACCCTTGTTACAACGGGTCAGGTGGTACTTGCCGGTGAGGTAAAATCAGGCGCTTACCTCGATGTTCAGAGCATTACCCGTGGCGTGATAGAGCGCATCGGTTACACAAAAAGCGAATACATGTTCGAAGCGAATTCTTGTGGGGTGCTTAGCGCTATTCACGAGCAGAGTTCCGATATCAACCAGGGTGTAGACCGAGGTAGCATTGAGGAACAAGGTGCCGGTGACCAAGGGATGATGTTCGGATACGCTTCCAACGAGACGGACAATTACATGCCGTTGGCTTTGGATTTGAGCCACCGCATCTTGAAAAAATTGGCCGAGTTCCGTCGCGATGGAAGCCAAATCGGCTACCTCCGCCCCGATTCGAAGAGCCAGGTAACCATTGAGTACGGTGACGACCACAAACCTCAGCGCATCGAGGCCATCGTAGTGAGCACTCAGCACGACGATTTCGGTCCAGACGATAATGCCATGCTCGCTAAGATCAAGAAAGACATCGTTGAGCTCGTGATTCCAGCAGTAAAAGCCGAGCTTCCTGAACACATCAAAGCGTTGTTCGGTGACGATATTAAATACCACATCAACCCAACCGGAAAGTTCGTGATCGGTGGTCCGCACGGAGATACTGGTTTGACCGGCCGTAAAATCATTGTAGATACCTACGGTGGTAAAGGTGCTCACGGTGGTGGTGCATTCTCTGGAAAAGATCCATCGAAAGTAGACCGCTCCGCAGCTTACGCAACTCGTCACGTTGCTAAGAACCTCGTGGCAGCCGGCGTTTGTGAGCAGGTGCTCGTGCAAGTGAGCTACGCCATCGGTGTGGTTGAGCCAATGGGAGTTTTTGTCGATACGTACGGCACGGCGAAAACAGCTCACACCGACGGTGAAATTGCAGAAATCGTTCGCCGCGTGTACGACTTCCGTCCAGGATTGATTGAAAAGAATTTGAAGCTGCGTCAACCTATGTATAGCGAAACCGCTGCATACGGTCACATGGGACGCACCCCTGAAACGGTTACGAAAACGTTCAAAACTGCAGACGGTAAAACTGAAATCTCAACAGATGTGGAACTCTTCACTTGGGAGAAACTCGACTTTGTGGATTCATTCAAAAGCGCTTTCGGCCTCTAATTAATTGGCCCGCGAAATGGTGTAAAGACCATCCCCCAGCGCTCCGCGCTGGGGGATTTTTTTTGCTCAGTTGTGCTAGATGGAACATCAAACTGAACTATGACCATAAAAAAAGCCCCTCCTTGCGGAGGGGCTTTTGTAGTTCAAAGGGCTATTTCGCTGTCCTTAACGCACCACTTGGAAGGTGGCGCTGGTACTTTGGCCATCGATGATTAGGACGGCACGGTAGGCTCCTGGCGCGAGGTGCTGGGTGTCGTACAGTGGAAGGAATTGGCCACTGTAGATTAGGGCACCCCTTGCGTCATAGATGCGCATGGCTTCGACGGTACGGTCAGTTTCGAAGTTGAGTACTCCGGCCGTAGGGTTCGGGTAGAGCCCAAAACGTTGGTCGATTTCTTCGAGACCGATTTGACTCACGACCTGGATCGGTGTGTTGACGCTTGCAGAACAGCCTGCTGCATTCGTAACCTGGAGAGTCACGATGTATGTACCCAAAGCCGTGTAGGTGTGCGTTGGGTTTTGTAGGGTACTGTTTGCACCATCACCGAAGTACCATTGCCATGAGGTTGGCACCTGACTGCTGTCGATGAATTGGACCGTGGTGTTTCGCTTTACGGTATCGGCAAACTCGGCAGCCACGTAGAGCACATCGCTCATGTCGACGCTCTGGTAGAGAGTGTCGGAAGAGCCGGCGTTGGAGGCCACGAGCATGACGTTGTAGATGCCTGGTTTCTCGAAAGTGTGAACGGGCGAGGCATCTTGGCTGAATTGGTTATCACCAAAAGCCCACAGGTAGTCGACGCCATTGCTGGAGTTGTTCTGGAAACTTACTTGTCCGGAACAACCGTTCAGTACCGTGTAAACGTAATCAGCTTGTGCTGGGAACACCACGTTAGCTGTGATGGTCAAGGCATCAGCCGTGTCATTCGAGAGAATGGTAAATACGCCCGTTTCGGCACCGCTAGTGGTACCCGTGAAGGTCCATGGCAACCAGGTCGTGTTCCCCGATGGGACGGTCTTTGTTGTCCAGCCTGGTACAAACTTGGCATTCGACGAACTGACGCTAGAGATGATCAGGTCACCACACCCCACGTTTTGAAGGTAGATGCTATCGGTCACGGGTGTTGTGCCCATTACGAAGCCCATATTTTGCAGATTCGTTTGCAATTCCAAATCTGGCTGGCTCACGACTTCGAGGGTCAATGGAATGCTCACCGTTGGGTTCGCAGGGTCGTTCGATGTCACTACTACATTCGAGGTGTAGGTCCCTACTGCAAGGCTTGAGGCATTCAATAAGATTCCCTTGGTCACACTTTGGTTTGGTATCAAATTCCCGGCTGTTGCCCCTACAGGAGAGGCCCAAGTCGCAGGCTTACTACCGTAGATGCGTAACTTGCTGATATCTGTACCGCCATTGTACGTCCAGCTTTGACGGTAAGCGTAGATGCTCAAATCAGTGTTTGTGTTGAACGCATTCTGTAGCGTTGTCCCTGTGAAGTACCCGCGGACTTTGTCTGTGGTACCGTCTGACAAGTCATTGTCGTAGAAGGTTCCAAAGTAGTATCCGTTGATGTAGAAATAGAAGTAGTTGTAGGTTTGGGAGTAGCCGCCGTTGACTTCCATTTCAAACCATAGGGTATCAACCACCAAGACATCCGCGAAGTTATGCAGTACGGATGAGCTATAGGTCGTCCAGTATTTGGTACTGGTACTATCATAGGTCTCTTTGACTTCGATATCGGTAAAGTTCAAGGTGCCGACACCGGTGTTTTGAATGGTGATGTTTTCAGTTTTAAAGGTGTTACACTTGTTGATTACCGCACTTAGGGATGACGGCGTTACCGTACATACTGGTGCCCCTAAGACTGAGGCGGTGATGCACTTGTAGAGCGTGTCGACGTCGGTGTATAGAGCGATGGAATCCGAAAGGGAACCGATGGTGCTCTTATTGACGGTAACTGCGATGTAAGCGCTGTCGCCAGGCGCGAGGTCGATGGAAGCGGAATTGGCCGTTACTGAAGAAGTATGAGTTGCCCAACCGCTAAGGGATAAGGTATCACAACCAACATTGTGTACCAGTACACTGTCCGAATAGTCAATGTTTTGATAGATGGACCCAAAGGCCATACAGCCGGTAGCATCCCATTGTGGCTCACCTTGCCCATTCACCGTAAAGGTGAGATTCACCCATTGTGTTGGTGTAACAGGATCATTCGAGTTTAACAAAATTGATGTATTGTAGGTGCCCGCAACGAGATCATCTGAATACACCGTGCCCGAAATGGTGGTACTGTCATTCGATGCCAATACCCCACTGGTCGGGCTCAAAGTCAACCAATCGTAATTTTGGCTTTTTCTTCCGCGGTAATAGAGCAGCGTGTTTTGTAGAACACTCGAACCTTGGCCGCCAAGGGTTTGAAGGGTAAATCCATTAAACAGAATTGAACCTTGACCGTACGGCGTTCTGCGGACTACTGTTGCTGAAGTATATCGGCGATATACCATGAAATCAGACCCACCACTACCGTAGGTGGTGAACGCTTGAGGCTCAGAAGTAAAATATCCCTGAGGAAGATCCTTGACTATGGTATCATTTATAAACGAGTAGTTCACATAAATATCCATGTTCGAGGCCGCGCTTGGGCTGTAACCGTCCCAAAAACTAAGGTTGCTCGTGTAGCCAGATAGATTCGGGCCGCCGAGGATGATGAGGTTGCCACCGTTCTGTACCCATGGATCAAGGATGGTGTTGACATTGGTGAAGAAGTTCGTCGTGGCCGCGGTGGTCGTTGCTGGAAGAATGATGACATCTGCCCAATTAAACCAATTCGACAACGACAGAGCGTTGGTTTCTGTCACCAGGTTGATTTTCTCCGCATTCCCGAGCTCAGCATACAAATTCGCCATCAGTATAGGGAAGTTGAATTTTTCCAACACCACAACATTGAGTACGGCACCTGGTTGAATATCGTATTCCATAGTTGCCGTACCGGAATTGGCTATCGTAAAACTAAAGTCCACGGAATCGCCGCAATTCACTGTGGACAAAACAATACTCGTAGTATCCAGATAAGCCACGGGTGGATCCACAACCAAAGCAGTTAAACAAACATAGGCCGTGCTGTCCCCATAAACTAAGGCTACGCTATCGTTATAGGTGCCCGTCACAGGATTGTCGATAGTCACGAACAATTGGGTAGAATCGCCTGCCGCCAAAGTCGAATCCATAGTATAGGCCGACCAAACCGCGTTGGTGGTGGTGATGCTTGATATGTCCAAGGTATCACACCCCACATTGAACAACCACGCCGTATCGGTTACGTTCGTTGCTGAAAATACCGTATCAAAATCCAAACAACTCGCTGTATCTCTAACGAGCTGGCCACGACCGTCCAAATGAAGCTCAATGAAAAAGGATTTGTTCAAGTTGAGCGAATCGTTCGTTGCAACAGCAGCCTCAATGTAATGAACGCCATCAAGCAGATCACCGGTGTAGATCGTTGTCTCAACATCCACGCTATCGCCAGAAGCGAGACTACCGCTGCTAGGACTAAAATGAACGCTACGATTTAGGATGAAGCTGACATCATCAACCAGCCAAGTCCCATAGAGGTAAGAAGTACTCACATAAATCTTAAACTCCGTCGCGCTGGTTTTTGCCGCCGCAGGAATAGTTAGATTGAGCGTTTGCCCGTTCGGGTACAACGAATGAATATCCGTCCAGACCCCACCAGATACTCGGTAGGCCACTCGAAGCGCATTAGATAATACGTTAGACGGGGAATAACAAATACCAGTACCCACAGTAAGTCGTATAGTTCCACCATCCTTACAATCCATTGGGTTGGTGACCAATTCATTGTAAGAAATAGACAATCGATTAGAGAACGAGCCGTTCAAAACACCACATGAACTTTGAACCCAGTTTCGATCATACCAAAAATCCGTTCCGATGTTGTCCTCAAAATCATCTTCAAAGATCTCTGCTCTATACCCTTCGGCCCATTGAAGCGTATCCTCACCCGTATTGTAGATAGTGAATGGAATATCCAAAGAATCCGGACAACCGGTGTAAGTGTACACAATGGTATCTGCCATCGTTAAGACAGGCGTGTTCACGGCCTCACCGGTAAGATAGACTACGTATGTCGTATCCGCTGTGTAAATCATGAGGCTATCATCGATACTCCCTGCGGCTCCCGCCACGAGATCAATGTTCAAACCAACACTGTCATCCGGGGCAATGGAGGCCAGGTTTGCCGTGAAGTCCGTCGATGAGAAAACAATAGAATCCACTCTCATGCTATCGCACCCCGTGTTGTAAATACCAACACTCTCAGTAATCAAGCGACCTACGGAAACATTTGCAAAATCAACCGTGTCTCGAGAAGTATTGTAAGTGTGCTCCCCAGTAACGGCTACGTTCACCAGCAAGGTATCCCCATCAATAAGGGTATCGCTCGAAGCAACGGCTATGAACGCGGTGTAGTTACCCGCGTTTTTATTCGTAGCATCAAAGGTCAGAGCAATGGTTCCATTGTTACCGCCTAAGATTGTAATGCTCGAAGGAGACATTGATAATGACGAATTTTGAGGGGGATCACCTATGATAATATCATCAACATAACCCTTGTCTGTCAAATCATCAGATGTGATAGAGACATGCTGCACATAATTTGCATTCGGTTGTGCATTGGGGGCGTTCATAAAACTGCCCGTCATGTAGAATGCATTATCGATGTACAAATCAAACGTTGCATTGACCCAGTTGATGTTGCGGTATTCTACTTGTACCCAAGTATTCCAGCCTTTATTTATGTAGTAGAAGGTTTGGTAACCGCTCGTGGTTGTCACGCGTATGCCGAGGCGACCTAAATAGTCCCAGAACGTATATCCAAAAACAGAACCGCCAACTCCACCGTTTTGACCTGATCTTGCATGAACCTTTACTGCACGCCATGCAGAACTTGAAGCACGGGTTTTATACGCAAAGTATTTTGGCTGGAAGCCAGGACCTCCCTCTCGCAACGGAAGAATAATCTGATCATCCGTATCAATAGTCGTATTCGTGATTTCTAAACCATACAAACCACTTGCAGCAACAGTACTGTGCGAAAACTGAGGCGTTCCAGTGAGTGCATAAGCGCCTTCTGTTCCTGATTCAAAATCTAATTTTTGTGGTCCTAAGGTATCATAGGGGGTAAACGATGCCGTAAACACCCCTGCTCCTACAGCGTTAGTCAAGGTCCAATATTCCGTCCCCGACGTTCCACAAGGCACCGTCATAGAGATCGGGTTGCTCGACAAAGAAATGCTCGGCGCCATGCCCACCGTTACAGTCATTGTGGTGGTGGCCGTATCTATCATTCCACAAGAATAAGCGTTGAGTGTCACCGTTTTTGTTCCCGAGGAGGTGAAGCTGTGCGTGGGTGCCCAATCAGTACTAGTGGTCCCATCGCCAAAATCCCACTCCACGCTTGCAGCGTTGGTGATTGTTGGGTTGAAAGTAGTGGGAGTATTAAAATTAACACTTAAGCCTGCCGGGAGCGACGCCGTTGGGGTACCTGTGATGTTATTGCTAAAAGAGAACTGGAACCCGCTGTAATTGTTAGGGCTGCCGGCATCAGACACAAAACGAAGACTAACCGGTCCTGCAGGCAGTGTCACACTGTACGAGCTGGTCCAAAATCCGGTGAGGGATGCTTGTAGGGTTTCCGTTCCACTTCCGTAGACACCAGAATAGATATACAAGTAATCATCAGTGTATTCTAGGTCAAGCCAGCCAACACGAGTTAGGGTGATTGCCGCATTCGGTCCGTTGTCGATGACCAGCACACCATCGTTGTTGATGGAATAGGTCCCGTTAGGGCCTCCACTATCATAAATATTTCCGGAACAGCTGGTGATGGTTACCGTGCCTGTGGTGGGCATATTAATGCTTTGGGCAACGGAAGTCAACCCTATAAATAGAGCAACGAGCAGTGAGATTTGCTTCATTCGAGCAGTTTAAGTAGTTGTTACGAGCTTTTAACAATGCAAGATACAAAGTATTTCGTGAGTGAATAACACTTCAAACCACTGGAATTCAACAAGTTAAGTATGTTTTAATTTTTCACAACCGGTATAAACAACGTGATAAATCTCATTCTTGAATTGGCGGCGCAGGTATTAATTTAGCCGTCAAACTCCAAGAACCATGATCGAAACGGATCTTCTCATTATAGGCGCGGGCCCTACCGGATTGTTTACCGTGTTTGAAGCGGGACTTTTGAAGATGAAATGTCATTTGATTGATAGCCTTCCTCAAGCGGGTGGCCAATTAACTGAAATCTACCCGAAAAAGCCCATCTACGATATCCCAGGCTACCCCGTTGTGGATGCAGGAGAGCTCGTGGACAATCTGATGAAGCAGATTGCACCATTCAATCCCGGTTTCACCCTTGGTGAGAGTGCCGTAACGCTTGAAAAAACGGACGATGGGAAGTTTATAGTGACTACCGATAAAGGCACTCAGCACAAGGCTCCTTCGGTGGCTATTGCTGGTGGTTTGGGTGTGTTTACCCCACGCAAACCGCCGATCGCAGCTTTGCCAAAGTTTGAGGATCAGGGTGTGGATTACATCATTCGCGATCCGGAGAAGTTCCGTGGGAAGCGCGTGGTGATTTCCGGTGGTGGTGATAGTGCGTTGGATTGGACTATTTACCTCGCGGATATAGCGGAGGAAGTGACGTTGATACACCGCAGAACGAGCTTCCGTGGCCATTTGGACAGTGTTGACAAGGTAATGGCACTGGCGCATGAGGGCAAAGTGCAGTTGGTGACTAATGCGGAGGTTGTTGATGTACATGGTGAGGAGGAATTGGACGCTGTGACCGTCAAGAGAAATGGCGAAGATGATTTGATCCTTTCGTGTGATCACTGGCTCCCGCTCTTTGGCTTAACCCCTACCCTCGGTCCTATTGGGGATTGGGGATTGGAGATTGAGAAAAACTCGATCGTCGTGGACAATGCCACGGATTACCGCACGAATATCGAGGGCGTTTATGCCATCGGCGATGTGAATACCTATCCGGGTAAGCTAAAGCTCATTTTGTGTGGATTCCACGAGGGTACTATCATGGTGCAGAGTGCGTTCAAACGTGCGTTCCCTGATAAGAAATTGTCTTTCAAATACACGACCGTGATGGGCGGCGTAGGTTCACTCGAATAAGCTAATTTCGCGCTCATGAGCAACGACATTACCGTATATGTAATCGACCGTGAGGGTGTGAAGCATGAATTGCAAGCCCCAACGGACATGAATATGAACCTCATGGAGGTGTGTAAGGCCTACGAACTACCTGTGAAGGGAACTTGTGGCGGCATGGCCATGTGCGCGAGCTGCCACTGCTATGTGGAGAGTGATACTGAGCTCAAAGAACCTACTGAAGATGAGGAAGATATGCTCGACCAGGCTTTCTTCGTGGAGGACAACAGCCGCCTCGGCTGCCAGATCTTTATGAGTGAAGAAATCGACGGGCTTACTGTGCGATTGGCCGAGGAAAGCGAGTAACAGCGCCAATTTTTTCCTTCTTTGACCTTTTCTTGGGAAGTGTGAGGCTGTGCAAAGCGTATATTAGCGGGGCACAGAAAATTTTCCCATGAAAAGACTATTCCTATTTGCATTTGCTTTGCTGTTTTCGACCGCTTCGGTGGCACAACAAAGCATTCAACTCAGTGATTTGTGGCAGCGTTATGCGTTCTATGCGAGCGGCATCAGCGGGCTGCGCAGCATGAACGACGGGCAGCATTACACCGCTCAGGGCAACGGCACGATTGAAAAATACAGCTATGCTACAGGCGAGCTTGTGGAAGTGTTGTTGGACGTTAAAAATCTTCAGCTGGAGGATAAGCCGCTCGAGGGCTTTGGATCGTACTCGTTGAGTGCGGACGAAAACAAGGCGTTGCTCGAGACGGAGACGGAAAGCATCTACCGCTACAGCGCAAGAAGCGTTGTTTACATCGCTGACCTCAGCAAAGGGACCGCACAAATGCTGCGTCCTGAAAAAGTGCGTTACGCAACCTTCTCTCCCAACGGTGAGTACGTGGCCTACGTACTGGATAACAACCTGTTCATGTACGACATCGACAGTGATGCACACATTCGCATTACTAACGACGGTAAATTCAACGAGATCATCAACGGTGCGACCGATTGGGTGTACGAGGAAGAATTTGCGCTGGTAGAGGCGTTTTGGTGGTCGCCCAATTCCGACCGTATCGCATTCCTACGATTTGATGAGAGCAAGGTACGCAGCTTCAACATGGACATCTATGGGAATGAATTGTACCCAAACCCTTACACATTTAAATACCCTAAGGCCGGTGAGGACAATAGCCTCGTGACCGCACACATTTGGGACATGAAGTCGGGCGCGGTTGTGAACGCCCTGGAGGGTGTGGACTACGAATACCTTCCTCGTGCGAAATGGAGCGACGAGAACACTTTTGTGCTCAGCACTTTAAACCGCCTGCAGAACGACTTTAAGCTCTACGCGGTGGACGCAAAGAGCGGTGCTGCGACCAATATCTACCACGAAACGGACGAGAAATACCTCGAGATCAATGATGAATTGCACTTCCTAAGTGACGGCAGCTTCATCATCTTGAGCGACCGCGACGGTTGGAATCATTTGTACCACGTTAAAGGCGATGGAACCATCAAGCGTCAGATTACCAAGGGTGAGTTTAATGTGACCAAATTCTATGGTTTGGACGCGAAGAACAACTTGTATTACCAGAGTAGTGAGGTGAGCGCGATTGAGCGGAACATCTACCGTATTGGGTTGAACGGGCGTGGAAAAGTGGAATTGACCCCAGAAAAAGGGACGCACAATGCCACCTTCACTGCGGACATGAGCCAGTTTGTTAACACTTACAGTGCTGAAGGTGTGCCAACGCGCGTGACACTCCGCAGCAACACCGGTAAAACGTTGCGTACGCTCAAGACTAACGAACGTGCCGAGAAGGCGTTGGAGGCTTACACCTACAGCCCGAAAGAATTTTTCACGCTGAACACCCCAACGGGTGGTGATTTGAACGCTTGGATGATAAAGCCGGTGGATTTTGACGAGAGTAAGACCTACCCGATGTTCATGTTTGTTTATGGTGGACCAGGTCGTCAGACTGTGGAGAACAGCTACGATGCCTTCAATGGTATGTGGTTCCAGATGTTGGCCAACGAGCTCGATATGATTGTTGTAAGCGTGGACAACCACGGTACAGATGGTCGCAGTGAATCGTTTAAGAAGAGTACTTACGGGCAGATGGGTAAACTTGAAACACGAGATCAGACAGAGGCAGCGTTAGAGCTTGCAAAGCGTCCATATATTGATGGTAGCCGCATCGGAATCTTCGGATGGAGCTACGGTGGTTATATGGCTTCGAACTGTTTGTTCCAGAGCGGTGATGTATTCAAGATGGCGGTGGCGGTGGCTCCGGTGACGAATTGGCGTTTTTACGACAATGTTTATACGGAGCGTTACATGGGTCTACCAGCAGAAAATGGAGAAGGCTATGATGCGGACAGTCCGCTATCGCACGTAGATAAATTGGACGGTAAATACCTCCTAATCCATGGGACTGGTGATGATAACGTGCACGTACAGAATTCTATGCGTATGGTTGAAGCACTCGTTCAAGCGGATAAAGACTTTCAATGGTTCGCTTACCCGGATAAGAACCACGGCATTTACGGCGGCAATACCCGTATGCACCTCTACCGCATGATGACGGCATTCATCAAAGAGAACCTTTAAGATTTAGGTCCTCGAAAAAATAATGTTATACTTGTCAGACTTAAAAACACAAAAACATGAGTGATCAAAGTATGAAGCATCCACCAGCGCTGTGGACGCTGTTTATGGCAGAAATGTGGGAGCGTTTCTGTTACTACGGAATGCGCACCCTCCTAACCCTCTTTTTGGTAAAGAGCTTGCTTAAGGGCGACTCTGAAGCGTCATTGATTTACGGAGCCTACACGGCGCTCGTTTATGCCGCGCCGGTATTGGGTGGACGCATGGCGGATAAATTCCTCGGGTACCGCTACGCAATCATGTTGGGTGCTGTCCTCATGGCCATCGGTGAATTCTTGATGGTTGCCAGCACCGAGTTCCTCGGCTTTGACGCAGGCATGCGCGAGCCTTTGATGTTGATCGGTATGGGCGGTTTGATCGTCGGTAACGGGTATTTTAAAGCAAACATCTCTACCATCGTTGGTAAGCTCTACAATGATGGTGACCCACGTCGTGATAGCGGTTTCACCATCTTCTACATCGGTATTAACGTAGGTGCCTTGTTGGCGACAACTGTGGTAGCCTTCGTGGGTGAGACTTACGGCTTTGAATACGGTTTCGGCCTTGCCGGTATCGGTATGTTGATGGGGCTATTCATCTTCTGGAGCGGTCGCGGTAAGTACGATCATGTACCGAACGTTGCTATCCCAGAGAGCGGTAAAGCGAAGAGTATCGCAGGTCTACCCTTGTGGATGGTCATTACCATCGCATCGTTGCTCCTTATTCCATTGAGCTACATTTTGATCTCTAAAAACGAAATCTTGAGCTACTTGCTCATGGCCATCTTCGCTTATGTAGTTTACCAATTAATCTCTGCGGGGATTAAAGAAGGTAAGATGTGGCGCGACCGCATGATCGCCTTGACCATTATGATGGTGATCAACGTGGTGTTCTGGGCAGCTTTCGAGCAAGCAGGTACTTCATTGACTCTTTTCGCTGACCGCAACGTGAACCGTGAGATCTTCGGTTGGTTGATGCCGGCATCCATGACTCAGTTCTTCAATCCATTCTTTATCGTGACCTTCGGTTCAATCTTCTCCTGGATGTGGATCAAACTCGATAAAATGGGCAAGAACCCATCGATCCCAATGAAGTTCAGCTACGGTATTCTTCAGTTGGGTGCTGGTTTCTTGGTGACTTTGATTGGTCTCCAATTCGTAAACGAAGATTTCCAAGTTCCACTATTGACCTTGGTATTCCTTTACATGTTGCACACCACTGGTGAGCTCTTCCTCAGCCCTATCGGACTAAGTATGGTGACAAAATTGGCACCTAAAGAGATCGCAGGTACAGCAATGGGTGGTTGGTTCCTATCGTTCGCGATGGCTAACTACCTCGCGGGTGCTATTGCTTCTTTGACTGGTGGTCACAGCGGCGGCGGTGAAATGAATGTGGAAGAAGGTTTGAATACCTACATGGCAACGTTCTCAACACTCGGTTTTGTGCTCGTAGGCTTCGCTGTTTTGATTGCGGTACTCAACAAGCCTTTGAACAAGTTGATGCACGGCGTTCGCTAATCCTGAGCGTTCACTGAAAAACCTATGGCCCCGTCGGAGTTTCCGGCGGGGTTTTTTATTACTATTTTGGCCATATGAAAAGAATTGCAGCCCTACTCCTTCTCGCCTTGCCTTTATTGAGCACGGCACAGGTTAATACAATAGACTGGATGACCATTGAAGAGGCCTATGCTTTAAGCATGACCGCTAAGGATCCGAAGCCGATCTTCATCGACGTGTACACTGACTGGTGTGGTTGGTGTAAGCGGATGGACAAAGAAACCTTCCAAGATGCGAAGGTGGCGGCCTATATGAACGAGACCTTCTATAACGTGAAATTTGACGCGGAACATAAGGAAAGCATCAACATTATGGACCACGAGTTTAAGTTTGTGGGCGAAGGGCGACGTGGGTATAATGAATTGGCTGCAGCACTACTCAATGGAAAGATGAGCTACCCGACCGTAGTCTTTATGAATGCAAAGTTTGAGATGATTACACCAGTGCCTGGCTATCAAGCTGCAGGTGATTTCAACCGCATTGCACATTTCATCGGCTCTGAGGCCTACAAGAACCAGAGCTTTGAGGATTTCAGTGCCTCCTACAAGCCCGAGTAACCTCTAAATAAATCGCATTAAAAAACCCCATTGTAGTTCAATGGGGTTTTTACTTGTAGCTTAAGCTCGCGCTCGGCGGGCGCGTGTATTTTAGAACTTAAAGTCGTACCCTTTCAGGGTCAGCTTATCGTATTTCTGCTGGTTAAACTCAAAGAGGCGGCTCGGCTTCTTATTGCCGGGTGCTTCGAAGATGCTCTCTCCTGTTTCTACAAGCAATTCGCTGCGCATAAACTTCTTACGGAAGTTACGCTTGTCGAGTTCTTTGTGAAGGCACTCTTGGTAAAGCATATGAATCTGGTTGAAGGTAAAACGCTTCGGCAAGAGGACGAAACCGATCGGACGGTGCTTTACACGGCGCTTCAGACGTTCGTACGCCATTTCGAGAATTTCGTTGTGATCAAAGATCATCTCGGGTACTTCACTACGCTTCACCCAACGGTACGATGGCAGTTTTACGTTTTTCACTTTGTCCCAATTCAACAATGCGTAGAAGGCGATATTCACCACTCGACCCATAGGATTGCGGTACACCTTTGCAAAGGCATTAAGTTGTTCGAGATAGGGATCTTCCAACCCTAGAATGCGGGTCACGAGGTTGCGGCTCACGTCTTCCACACTTTGGGTCGCGCTCACAAAGCAACTTGGCAACATTGGTGCCCCGGCATACGGCTCTTCCTTCTTTTCTCCCACAAGCGTTACGAGGTTCTCACCATCGAAAGCGAAAAGGACGACTGAGGCACTAAGGGCTACATCAAATTTCATAGGATAAGGGTTGATTTTTTGTACTATGGTCAAAGATAAAATAAAAGGTCTAACTGGACCAATTCACAATGTAAACAAAATGTAAACATTGATTTTCAGTGAATTAACACAATACACACGACGGTTTTTAAAGTTCCTGATTGGCCCAAATCTTATTTATGTCTCGTTTTAGACTACTTGTTACGCATAATTCTCAATCTGAGAAAGTGATTTGAATTTTGCTATTTTCGACTAACCAAATCAAAACCAAGTGCCAAACAAATCTCATTACCCCGTCATTGTGATCGGAGCCGGTCCGGCGGGAACCTCTGCAGCATATACCCTCGCGAAAGAGGGCAAAAAGGTTTTGATCATCGACAAGGCGACGTTCCCTAGAGAAAAACTCTGTGGCGGCCTATTAACGGGTCGGTCGAAAAGAGTGTTCTTACAGGTTTTTAACAAGGGCTGGAACGATGCGATTGAGCACACTACAGACGGTGCAGAGATCTATGAAGGCACCCGCCTGCTGAATAAAGTCTATGGCCATTGCGAGTTCCACCAGAGTAAACGGTTGCATTTTGACGACTATTTGTTGAAGCGATGCGAGGCCCTTGGTGTGGAGATGTTGTTGGGCGATGGATTGCTGGAACTGGACCTTCAAGAACAGAAAATTCGTATGAAAAGTGGCGCTCTGCTCACGTACGACTACCTCATTGGTGCTGATGGGGTCAATTCCGTTGTCGCCAAAACCATTTTCGGGGAAAGCTTTAATAAAAAAGACATTGGCTTTGCCCTCGAGGTCGAAATCCCCAAAGGCCAACAAAAATGGGTTCGCGAGACGCCCTCCTTACACTTTGATGTGGTGAATTGGGGCTATGGTTGGATATTCCCAAAATCACAAAGTGACACTTTTGGGCTAGCGGGTTTGCACCGTCTAAATCCGGATATGAAAGAGCGTTTCCAAGCGTTTCACCAGCAGGTTTACGGCAAACCGTTCGATGGTAAAATCAAAGGACATTACATTCCCTTTGGTACCTACAGAAAAAAGGCCACCGATGGAAAGAACGTACTGCTTACAGGCGATGCGGCCGGGTTGGTCGATCCGATTACCGGGGAAGGTATTGCCTTTGCCCTGGAGAGTGGCAATTTGGCCGGATTGGCGGTGGTGCAAAGTATGGAAAGTGGACGATCGGCTTGGCATCACTACCGACCGATGTACAAAGAGTTGGCCCTTGATATTGAAATAGGCCACCAATTAGCCCGCCTACTCTACCCGACAAGAATGAACAAACTCTTCCGTAGGATCCTTCCTAAGACTGAATTTCTAATGCGTGCTCACATGGATCTCATGAATGAAAAAATGAGCTATGCACAGTTCCGATCCTATGTTTTTCAACGGCTATTCAAATACGGATGGCGGCTTGTGAAGATGTATTTTTCCTCGACCTCCTCAAAAATCCCTTCTGTCGGCTCGTAGAGATTATGAATTTGTTACAAAACAGGGAGCTTCTTCCCGTTTTGTGGGTTCTGCCTTAAGCATAGTCTAACTTCGTAGAACGCTGAAGAAGTTTAGGCCCATCACGAACCCAAAACCAACCACAATACCCATTCATAATTAAAAGGACACTATACTATTATTCAAGGGCAGTTAACCATTGCAGAACTCAAAGGAGAGCAGACCATTCCGGTGGATAAAGTAAAAGCATCGGTGGACTATTTGCAACAACAGATGGACGGCCTACTCAAGCACAACAGGATTGCGATTAGAAATGAACTGTGCATCCAGCTAAAGCACTTAAA
>JBEAQE010000036.1:0-48918 GCA_041164065.1 Bacteroidota bacterium
GGCTTGACCAATTCAAAAAACTTCGTCACCACAGTCGCCATCCCCTCGAAATGCCCAGGCCGACCTTTGCCTTCCATCGTACACGCCAGAAGTCCAAAATCAAAAACGCGAGACTTCAATCCTTCCGGATAAAGCATCTGCGCATCGGGTAAAAATACTGCATCACATCCTTGCGCTTCCAATGCCGCCAAATCCGCCTCCAAGGTGTTTGGATATTTAGCTAAATCCTCCGGATTATTGAACTGCGTAGGGTTGACATAAATACTCGCCAAAACGAGATCACAATGCTCCTGGGCTAGTCGAATAAGACTCAAATGGCCTTCATGTAAGGCGCCCATGGTAGGTACAAATCCTAAACTATTTGTTCCGACGCTCTGGCGGAAATCGTCTAATTTTTCGAGGGAATCAAGTCGTTTCATAGTTTGTCAAAAGGGCCTCAAAACTAGGCTATTCTTTGCTATAAAGCTTGGAAAGTGGTATCTTTGCCAACTATTAATTACCACCTTCTCCACTATGGATAGCAAGAGAGTCTTATTCATCTCACAAGAAATTCATCCTTACCTCCCTGAAAACACTATTTCGAGCACTACGCTTGCCTTAGCTAAAAAGACCATGGAAACTGGTCACCAGGTACGTGTCTTTATGCCACGTTTTGGGGTCATCAATGAGCGTCGACACCAACTTCATGAGGTGATTCGCTTGAGCGGGATGAACGTAGTGATCAATGATATGGACATGCCTTTGATTATCAAGGTTGCTTCTGTTCCTGGTGTGCGAATGCAGGTTTACTTCATCGATAACGAGGAGTATTTCAAGCGCAAATTCACTTACACTGATGCCGACGGGAATCAGTTCGAAGACAATGACGAGCGCACACTTTTCTTTTCGAAGGGCGCCATTGATACAGTTGAGAAATTGGGGTGGAAGCCTGATGTGATTCATGTTCATGGTTGGATGTCTGCCTTGGTGCCGATGTATTTGCGTTTATTCCACGCGGACAACCCAATCTTCCAAGATGCCAAGATTGTATTCTCTGCCTACGATAATGCATTTGATGGCACCCTCGGACCAAACCTTAAAGCGGGTATGGAGTTCGATGACATTGACCCAGCGTTGCTCGATAGTTTGGATACACCGACTTGCGAAGCCCTACAGTTGATTGCTGCGAAGTATTCTGATGTGGTTATTCTCGGTGAAAAGAATACAGAGCACGTAGAAGAATTTTGCAAATCAAACAACATCGAATGCATCGATGGCAAAGCTTTTGCTGAGAACCCTGCAGAAGCAATGAAAGTTTATGAATCACTTTTGGTTGAATCGAACGTTGAGTAAGTCTCGTTGGATTGCGGCATTAGCCATCGTAGCAGCTTCATTCACGGCCTGCGAAAAGAGCAATGGAACTATAGGTTCGGACCGCTTTGTGGACGATCGTCCAGAGTTGGGTACCCGCTTGGACTTTGAAGCGTTGAGCTACTCTGCACCCTGGGACAGTATCAACACCAAAGGACCATCACAAGTCATCCTTGGAAACATGAATGACCCTGTTTTTGGTCGCACAAATGCTTCGTTTTCTACTCGAATTATATTAGGCAAGACCGCTCCAGAGTTTGCAGAAGGTACGGTTTGTGACTCTGTTAAATTGAGAATCGCCTATGCGGGTACTTACGGTATTTCTGGTGGACAGGCTCAGGTTCAAGTATTGCCTTTGGCCAATCCTATTGTCGATACACTAAATTATTACAGCAACTTTGAACCGGAATTAGGTGATGCTATAGCAGATACCATCATCACTATGGATCCTTTGGCGGTGAATTTTAACGGGGTTGACTCGCTCGTCGGGTATATGACCTTTGACTTAAACCCCTCATACTTCCAGGAAATCCTTTTCGATGCCTCCATCGCCGGAGAGGCTTACCTTGCTTCCAACGATAGTTTCGTAGCAAAGGTGCCCGGACTACATTTTAGAGATATTAGCTCTGGTGCAAGCGGATTGAGTTACTTCAATCTAGGTGCATCTGGTTCTGTTATCCAATTGTATTATCATGTTGGCGAAGAGGACACCATACCCAAAGTCTTTACCATGACTTTTGGTCAGAACTTTGGTGATCCTGTGGCACGAATTAACTCCTTCACTCACGATGTAAGTGGCGCTCACTTTGATTACACTATGCAAGATACGGTTAATGGTGAGATGTTGACTTATGCGCAAGGAGGTGCTGGAGCTTATACCGCTATGACCTTCCCTGGTCTGGATACCTTAATCGGTAAGGGATATAGTATCAATAAAGCAGAAATGCGCGTTCATGTTCAGCAAGGGAGTGCTCACTCTTATGCTTTGCCGAAGGCCTTGTTGTGCTTGATGGATTTAGATTCTACTCAGGCTTTGATCAAAGACTACTCGAGCAGCATTAACGCTGCAGGCGGTGGAGTTGCCTTGGGCGATTACAGAGAATTTAGTTACCGCTTTAATGTGACTCGAATGGTGCACGACTTCGTCAATGTACGAAAGGAAGTACTTCCTCTAATTATCACTCCGACAGCATCAGGTTCCTCTGCCAATAGAGTGGTCTTAGGCGGTGGTATGCATCCTGATATACCCGTGGAATTCTCGGTATACTACACGAAGTCGGAATAATTTCCACTACTTTTAAAAGAACCAAACTAAAACCTAATATAACCTAGTCTTATGTGTGGAATCGTAGGATATGTAGGGGAGCGTCAAGCTTTTCCTATTCTAGTAAACGGCCTGAAGCGACTCGAATATCGCGGCTATGATAGTTCTGGCGTAGCATTAGCTCAAGATGGTGAAATCGCCTTGTTTAAAAAGCAAGGAATGGTCAGCGCTATGGAAGAGTTTGCGCTTGCTAGAAAAACTTCTGGAACAACAGGTATTGCGCATACGCGTTGGGCAACCCACGGACAACCATCCGATAGTAATGCTCACCCGCATTTGTCCAATTCAGGTAATCTCGTATTGGTACACAACGGTATCATTGAGAATTACCAAAGCCTCAAAGATTTACTTGAAGCTAAAGGGTACCATTTCTTTAGTGAAACCGATACCGAGGTGTTGGTCAACTGGATTGAATACATCCGTGCGAATGAAAATTGTGACCTACAGAGTGCGGTGCGTTTGGCGCTTACTCAAGTAGTAGGGGCCTATGCCATTTGTATTTATGATAAAAATAATCCGGAGGAAATCATTGTTGCGAAGCTTGGTTCACCCTTGGTAATCGGTTTGGGAAAGGATGAAAAATTCATCGGTTCCGATGCTACTCCATTTTTGGAATACACGAAAGATGCCATTTACCTCGAAGATGGTGAGATGGCCTCGGTAGTCGCTGGCGGTGAGCTCAGTATCCGTTTGATTGAGAGTGATGAAGAGGTTGATCCAATAATTCACAAGCTTCAGATGGATCTCGAGAGCATTGAAAAAGGTGGCTACGATTTTTATATGATGAAGGAAATATATGAGCAGCCCCGTGCTATCTATGATACCTTCCGTGGACGCTTGTTGCCTGAGCAGGGAATGATTAAAATGTCGGGTTTGGAAGAATATGCGGACAGATTCCGCAATGCCGATCGCATCATTATGACCGCTTGTGGAACGTCATGGCATAGCGCCTTGGTAGCTGAGTACCTTTTCGAGGAGTTTGCTCGTATTCCTGTTGAGGTTGAATACGGTTCAGAATTCCGTTACCGCAACCCAATCATCCGCAAAAACGATGTGGTGATCGCAATCTCTCAAAGTGGTGAGACTGCAGATACTTTGGCTGCAATTAAAATGGCGAAGGGTGCTGGTGCTATGGTTTTCGGAATTTGTAACGTTCCGGGATCTACTATTGCGCGTGAAACGCATGCGGGAGCCTACACACATGCCGGTCCAGAGATTGGCGTGGCTTCAACAAAGGCCTTTACTTCTCAAGTCACGGTATTGACCATGATGGCGTTGGAGTTGGGTAAGATTCGTGGCGAATTTTCGACTTCGCAATACAGAGCGTTGTTGAACGAGTTGAACAATATTCCGAAGAAGATTGAAAAGGTCCTTGAGAGCAAGGAATTGATCGAAGAAATTTCGGAATTGTATAAGGATGCTTCGAACTTTTTGTATCTCGGGCGCGGCGTGAACTTCCCTATAGCGCTTGAGGGTGCATTGAAGTTGAAAGAGATTTCATACATCCATGCAGAGGGTTATCCTGCAGCGGAAATGAAACATGGACCTATCGCTTTGATAGATGAGAACATGCCTGTGGTCGTGGTTGCGCCAAACAACGGACACTACGAGAAATTGGTTAGTAACATACAGGAGGTTAAGGCGCGTAATGGTAAGGTTATCGCAGTTGTGACCGAAGGCGATGCTGAGGTAGCGAAGAGTGCGGACCATGTTATTGAGATTCCAGAGACCTTGGAAGCTTTGACCCCCCTATTGACGGTTATTCCATTGCAGTTATTAAGTTATTATATCGCTGTGATGCGCGGTTGTGACGTGGATCGCCCGCGGAATTTGGCGAAGTCGGTAACAGTGGAATAGAGAAATGACATTGTATTAGTTTGAGAGGGCGGTCCTAAGGGCCGCCCTTTTTTTGTGCCTTTGGAGGGGGTGGATTGGGGTTTGATTTTAAAGGAATTGAACCCAAATCAAAAATTCGGGTTATTTTGGTCAGAACACTTAACACGAAACAATGAAACAGATGAAAACTTTCGCAACAGTACTTCTGATGGTAGTAACCATGGGATTGACTGCTCAAAACAACTATTCCTTCAGTGGGAGCGATATTAAATTTGAAGATGTGACATTCAAATCTTCCATGAAATTAGGAGATGAGGCTCTAGTATACAACGGTGGCGGTGTTCGTACGAAAATCATTTTCGATTTGTACGAAGCCGGATTGTATCTCACTGGGAAAACAGGTGATGCAAACACTGTGATCAACGGCGACAAAGCCATGGCTGTTCGTCTTGAGATTACTTCGGGCTTGGTATCTGAGGAAAACTTTGTTGAAGCTATTCAAGAAGGCTTTGATAAGACCGCTCCTGCAAAAGCAGCTGAGTTCACGGCTTGGTTCAAAGGAGCACTTGGCGGTGCCTTAACAAAAGGTGATGAAATTATTCTTGCCTACACTCCGGGTGAAGGAACCACCTTGTACAAGAATGGTAAGAACCTTGGTACTCAGGCTGGTATTGAATTTAAAAAAGCACTTTGGGCGATCTGGTTGGGTGAGCAGCCTGCACAGGAAAGTCTGAAAAAGGAGATGTTGGGCAAATAGTAGTCTACAGTCCTAAGTATAAAAAAGGCGGAACCATCGGTTCCGCCTTTTTATTTGGGGTTAAGACATCCTTATTTCTTCGCCTCTAAACTGTACGTTAAGCTCATTAGACTTTGTTCGTTGAATAGGCCAGCGTTGAAAAATCTATTGTCTTGCCATACACCATTCGCTTTGTAAAAACCAGTAGAAATAGTGCTTGGAAGCTCGAAGTTTATGGCTAAACGCTCGTTCGGCTGATAGCGCAATCCGAGGTAAAAACGCATCGATGGTGTAAAGCTGGCGTAGTTCGTTCCGTAGTTGATGAAGCTACCCAATTCCGCCGCGCGAACGAATTGGATTGATTTTGCGATCGGTTTGCGCCATTCCCACCCGTAAAACAATCCGCTGTTTAAATAAGTGTAAGTTTCACCATTGTATTGGTTCATAGTCACATAGGTACGTGGCAATCGAACGCGCTGTACCCGATTTTCCCGACCCCATTTGAACAAAAGGTTGGAATCATAAAAGGTCCCGTATCCTAGACCAATCTGAGCGGTGGAAGCGAAGCCTATTTCTTTGTATTGTGCCTTGAGACCCAATCCAGCGGTAACTAAGGCAATCAGAATCAATTTTTTCATGGGGTTTCTTTTCTCTACGTAAAGATTGGTCTAATATTCTTAACTTTTTGCGCCCGAACCAATTTTAACAAAACCAAAAGACTACTCGAGATCCCATGGATAGACGTTCGTTTCTCAAAAAGACCGCGGCTAGCGCGGCTGGAATAGCTATTGTTCCCGCTCATGTTTTGGGCGGCATTCATACCCCTCCTTCGGATACCGTATACATGGCCGGCATAGGCGTGGGTGGACGTGGGCTGGGCGTTCTGAAAGGATTGCGCAACACCGGCAAGGTGAAATTTGTGGCGCTTGCGGATGTGAGTGACAAGCAAGGGGCTCAGGCCTATGAATTGGAACCACGAGCGAAGCGGTACCGTGATTTTCGCAAGATTTACGATAGGCACCTCGATGAGATCGATGCCTTTTTTTGTGCAACGCCGGACCATACCCATGCGGTGACCTCCTTACCTTTTATGCGGGCGGGTAAGCATGCCTTTGTAGAGAAGCCGTTGACGCATAATATTCGTGAGGCGCGCCTTATGGCTAAAGTGGCCGAGGAGCGCGGGCTAGTGACCCAGATGGGAGATGTGGGCGCCTCTTCAGATGGGTTGCGGACAGCGAAAGAGATTATTGAGGCGGGGTTGATCGGTCCGGTGAATAAGGTGGAGTGCTGGACGAATCGTCCTGTATGGCCACAAGGGTTTGAGCCGCCTAAGGTGAAGCAGGACGTGCCAGATTATTTGGATTGGGATTTGTGGTTGGGCCCTGCGGCACAGCGCGATTTCAATGAGCGTTATTTGCCGTTTAAGTGGCGCGGTTTCTGGGACTTTGGTACCGGAGCCTTGGGTGATATGGGCTGTCACATTATGGAGACGCCGTACATCGCGATGGGTTTAGGGCATCCAACATCGGCGGAGGCGAGCTGTACAACGGTTTGGGCTGGTGATTTTATCGAGGCAGATTATAAGGGGGTGTGCCCGCCGAGCTCGGTGGTGCGTTTGACTTTCGATCATAAGGAATTTGGGGAGGTAAAGTTGAATTGGTATGATGGTGGATTGATGCCGGAGCGACCTGCTTTGCTGCCTGAGGATGATATGCCGGGCAACTGGGATGGCGGAAGTGTGTTCTATGGAACCAAAGGGATTTTGGTGACGGATACTTACAGCCGTAATCCACGAATCTACATGGCGGATGGATCGAAGCCTGAGTTGCCAGCGAAGACGTTGTTGCGCGTGGCCGGTGATACCGAGGGACATATTGCGAATTTTGTGGATGGGGTTCAGGGCAAAGCACCGACCTCATCGCCGTTTAGTCAGGCGGGACCGCTGACAGAGGCGGTGTTGATGGGTAATTTGGCCATCAGAGCGTATCAGGAGAAACATTTGAAGCCGGGTAAGACGGCAACGGACTGGGCACCTTATGCGTACCCGGGTCGTACAAAACTGAATTGGGACGGAGAACAAATGAAGATCACAAACTACGAACCGGCGAACCAGTGGGTCGGCCGTGCGTACCGTGATGGATGGAATTTATAAAAGAAAGAAGAATGCGTAAAGGATTTGCAGCTGCGCTGCTATTGCTATTTACCGGATGGAGCACATTTGCCTTTGCTCAGGAACAATCCACTTTAACCCAGATTATGGAAGGCTTGAATGCCCGTAACATCGGCCCGGCTGGTATGAGTGGTCGGGTGACGTGTATTACGGCACATCCTAATATTCCGACGACCATCTATGCGGGTTCGGCCAGTGGTGGATTGTGGGTGAGCACGAATAATGGACAAAGTTGGTCGCCGCTATTTCAGAATGAAAAGGTGGCTTCTATCGGAGCGGTGGCGGTTGATCCTAAGCACCCCGATATTATTTATGTTGGGACGGGTGAGGGCAACCCGCGCAATTCACAGACCAGTGGTTATGGCTTGTACAAGAGCTACGACGGTGGTCAGAGTTGGGAATGTTTGGGCCTCGAAGAAACGCGCACCATTCACCGCATTTTAATCAACCCAGAAAATACAGATGAGGTCTATGTAGGAGCGACGGGCTCGGCATGGGGCGACAGTCCGCGTGGGGTGTACAAAACAAAAGATGGCGGAAAGAATTGGACCCAAAGCCTCTATGTGGATGCGAAAACAGGGACGGGGGATCTTGTGATGGATCCGAATAACCCGAAGAAGTTGATTGCGAACATGTGGGAATACCGCAGGGAACCGTGGTTTTTCACGAGCGGTGGGCCTTCTGGCGGCCTGTTCATTACCTACGATGGGGGTGAGCACTGGAAGAAATTAGGTGAGGAAGATGGGTTGCCGAAAGGGAACCTGGGCCGCATTGGATTGGCTATCGCACCCTCAAATTCAAATATCGTCTACGCTTTGGTGGAGACGGAAAAGAAAAACGGGGTGTACAAGAGTGTGAACGGCGGGAAGAATTGGTTCAAAGTGACCGAAAGTGAGCAGGCGGGAAACCGTCCGTTCTACTATGCGGATTTGCGTGTGGATCCACAAAATCCGGACCGTGTTTACAGCTTGTGGACGTATGTGACGCGCAGTGATGACGGCGGGAAGAATTGGAAAACCATCACGCCCTATAACCGCATACACCCGGACCACCACGCGATGTGGATTGATCCGGCGAACCCGGCTCACCTCATTGAAGGGAACGACGGCGGGATGAACATTTCGTACGATTACGGCGAGAGCTGGCATTTCGTGGAGAACCTCCCACTGGCCCAATTCTACCACATCAATGTCGATGACCAATTGCCGTACAACGTCTACGGCGGAATGCAGGACAACGGCTCATGGATGGGACCGGCCTACAGCCTCACGACGGACGGGATTCGCAACGCGGAGTGGAGCGAGCTTTTCTTTGGCGATGGATTTGATGTTGTGCCTGTGCCAGGCCGCACGGATGCTGTGTATGCTCAAAGTCAGGAGGGGAATGTGGCGCTCGTGAACACCGAGACGGGGTATTCCGAACTGATCAAACCGGCACATCCCGATGGGAAAAAGTTGCGTTGGCATTGGAATGCTCCTATTGCTTTGGATCCGCACCAGCCCGAGACGAGTTTGTACTTCGGCTCGCAATATGTGCATAAGAGTACGGACAACGGGAAGAATTGGACCATTATTAGTCCTGATCTGACTTCCAACGATCCGGAAAAGCAAAAGCAGTTGGAAAGTGGTGGTTTGACGTACGACGTTACTGGTGCTGAAAACCACACGTGTTTGTTGGCCATTGCCCCGAGCGCTTTGGATAAGAATGTCGTGTGGACGGGTTCGGACGACGGAAAGCTACATGTAACCATGGACGGCGGAGCGAATTGGACCGATTTGAGCGGGAAGCTGAAAGGTTTGCCCGAGGGGTCGTGGATTCCGCAGATTCGCGCCTCGGATTATGATAAAGGAACCGCTTGGGTGGTGGCGAACGACTACCGCCGCAATAACTGGAGTGCCTACCTCTACAAGGTGGAGGACTTTGGCAAGAAGGTCACACGCGTGGTGGACGATAGTGACGTTTTTGGTCCTGTTTTGAGTGTTTTACAGGACCCGGTAGTCCCGAATTTGGTTTTTGTGGGCGGCGAGTACGGCTTGTACGTCAGCGTGGATGGCGGTGACCAATTCCACAAATGGACCGACGAAGTCCCCACCGTACAGATCAGCGACATGGCCATCCAAACCCGAGAGAAAGACCTCGTATTGGGCACCTTCGGTCGTGGTGCTTGGGTCATCGATGATATTGAACCCCTTCGCGCCTTAGCTTCGGGCAACAGCCTCAGCACGCCAACCTTTTTCAAACCTCCAACGGCCTACCAATGGGAGCGCAAGCAAAGTCCTGGAGTTCGATTCGCGGGCATGTCCACCTTCCGCGGTGACAACCGTCCTTTTGGGGCACGTATGACCGCCTACCTCCCTGAAGTTGCAGAGGACAATAAAAAGAAGCTGCGGGTGGACTACCAGAATGAAGCGGGCGACACCGTTTTTACCCAGTACAACAAGGTTGAGAAGGGGGGATTGCAGAATTGGCGTTGGGCCATGTGGGAAAAAGGTACCCAATACCCTGAGTTTAAGGTGCGCGTAGAAAAAGAGGAGGAAGGAGATCGCCGTGGTGCACCTGTTCTTCCTGGTACCTACACCGTTACCATTAATTGGGACGGAAAAACAGCTTCTCAGTCATTGGTGGTCGAGCATGATTACCGCATGAGCTCATGGGTGAGTGAAGACGACCTGGTGGCCCGCCGTGAAGCCTTTAAAGCCATTGAAGGGATTGAAGTGGAGCTCGATAAAGCAATTCAAGCCCTCGCACAGGCCAATGAAAACATAGAACGACTTCAGGCACTATTGAAAAGCGAACCTTATGCGTCCGACTCAGCGCTTGTAGATACAGTCAAGGCCACGGCCAAAGCTTTGGAAGCCGTTCGTTTGGATGTATTCGGGAAAAAAGAAACCAAAGGGTATTTTGAACAGCCGGAGACCTGGGCCTCCCAGTGGGGCGGTTCATTGTGGCAGCTGTTGAGTTCCTCCCGTGCTTGGGGAAGCAACGAACAAGCGCTGTTTGATCAGCTGAAAGTACGCACGGAAGCAGCCACTGAGAAGACCAATGCTTTCCTGGCGGGTGATTACCAAGCCTTGTTGGCCTACCTCCAGATTCACCCCGTAAACATCATGGTACCCACGAGCAAGTAATTCTCCTACCGGGCGGTTGGCCGCGGTAAAGCACAAAAAAGGCGCCCCATCGGGGCGCCTTTTTTGTATTCCATGGTTCCGCGATCTACTGAATGATTAACGGAATGCGGGTTTCACCAGCTTGGAAGAGGTAATAGCCAGCACTAGCGTGCAAGTCAACGTTGCCTGCTGAGCCTAGCACACCTGTTTTGATGGTGCGGCCCTGCATGTCAGTGATGCGGTATGCTGTGCCTTCATTCAGGCCATCAAGGTGGAACGATCCATTATTAGGGTTCGGGTAGAGGCTAATAGGCATAGTGCCCAATTCCTCCTCGCCAAGCGTTACCGCCAGATTGAAGTCATCGAAGAAGGCGTTGTTTCCACCACCGCTAATGAACTCCACCTTAACCATGATCGGGTCACCACCGGCAAATTCGTTCAAGCTGATATTTACATTACGCCATTGGTTGGCTGAGGTCGGTCTCCAGTAGGTGGTCTTATTCGTCGCGCTATAGAGCAGTGGTCCTAGGATAGCGCGCACGCTCTGCCAGCTTTGACCACAGTCGTCAGATACAAGCACATTGATGATATCACCTGTACCCCCGGGTCTTGCGGCCACGGCGTATCGGAAGCTAAAGATCATCCCCGTTGCCTTACCCACAGCGATTTTGTCCGTTACAATAGCATCGGTGTTGTCCGGCAGGTTATTAAAATTGGCCAATTCCACGGCGTAATCGCCCGCATAACTCGCCTTGTCGGTACGAATCCATTTGATCGCATCTTTATCCGGATTCTCCACGTGCCATGAGCCGTTCGGAATATCATGAAACTCAAAGCCACCACTGAACTGGTTTACCCACATGAAATTGTTTGACGAACGTACGCTAATTTCTCCTTCCTCCAATAATACTGTCGAACCGTTGGCATTCGTTACCTCGAGTTGTACGTTATAGTTACCCGGTGTATTGTAAGTCACCACGGGGTTGGCAGCGGTAGATGTTGCCGGTGTACCTCCAGCGAAGTTCCATTTCCACGAAGTAGGGTTGTATCGGCTGAGGTCATTAAACTGTATGCTTGATCCCTCACAAACTACTTTAAGATTACTGCCGAAAAAGGCTTCCGGAGCACATCCAAGGTCAATGCCTGGGGTAAGTCCAGTAGCATCTTGATTCGTGCTGGTCACGAGGTAGCCGCGAAGATTTGACGTGGTTAGGCTATTGCGCATGATCGCCTTCTGATCAAGCGTGAACATGTTCGTACAATCGTCATCGGCATAGTCCATATAGTTCTCAATCTGATCAGGAAGATTCGGAAAGTCGTTGGAACAGGAGTTTGCCGTAAGGTCACATCCAAAACTTGCTTCGCTAACGGGCGGAGTATCGTCACAATTATCGCCTTGGAAGCACCCGCCATTGAAAGGGTGGTCGAGGCCTAGGTAATGTCCTGCCTCATGCGTGAGTGTGCGGCCGTTGTTCACGCTCGTACCGATGCGGCCCATACAGTCGTGACGAATAACGATTCCATCATAGGTGGTCGTTTGACCAGGACTGGGTTTGTAGGCATAGCCTAAAACTGTTCCTGCAGAGCTGCTGTTCAAATCGATGTTATTCACCACCCAAATATTGAGGTATTTGGTGCGAGGCCAGCTAATAATGGACTTTACGTTATTGTTTGCGTCCACGCTGAGTGCGCTTTGAGTGCGTGTAATCCCGGTAGTACAATTACCATTAGGATCTAACTGAGCCAATCGGAATTCAATTTCCGTATCCGCAGCTACGCTCTTAAATGTCGCTCTAGTATTAGACGTATCCGCATTCAATCGGCGGTAATCTTCATTAATCACTGCAATAGCATCGCGTACTTGCTTGTCCGAAATATTGTCGCCGGCATCATCGTATATAATATGAACGACTACAGGAACGGTATAAACCGTACCCTCGGTCGAATTTTCACGTTCAAAATCGATGCTGTTGATGACTTCTTGCCATTGCGCGGCACGCTCTGGATGAGCCTTATCCAATTCCGCCTCCAAGACATCATGGCCACACTTTTGTGCCTGAGCCTGTGTTGATAACAAAATAAATAGACCGGAAAGGAGTGATAGGATGTATTTTTGCATGCCGTGCAATTTCGGGATTAATTCAACGCAGACCAATACAAAAACCGTGCACTTATCACGATGTCAACAATTTGTGTGTAGTTTTTTGGTGGTTAGCAGAATAAAGATGTACTTTTGCAACCCTTTTTGGGGATTGTAAACACAATCTTACTAACATTAAAACGCATTAGCGGTGAATACATTAAGCTACAAAACAGTTTCAGCCAACGCGGCTACAGTTGAGAAGAACTGGGTAGTGGTAGATGCTGAAGGCCAAACTTTAGGTCGTCTTGCATCAATGGTAGCGTTGCTCCTTCGTGGAAAGCGCAAACCAAACTACACACCTCACGTAGACTGCGGAGACAACGTGATTGTCCTCAATGCTGACAAAGTCGTTTTGTCTGGAAACAAGATGACTGACAAGACTTACGTATGGCACACTGGTTACCCAGGTGGTCAACGCACAACGAATCCTGAACAAATGATGGCAAAGTTCCCAGAGCGCGTCGTAGAGAAAGCGATCAAAGGAATGCTTCCAAAAAACCGTTTGGGTGCACAGTTGTTCCGCAACTTGCATGTTTATGCAGGCGCAGAGCACAAGCACGAGGCACAACAGCCAACTGCTATCAACATCAACGAAATCAAATAATAATTAATAATGGCACAGTTTCACGCAATTGGACGACGTAAATCTTCAGTAGCCCGTGTCTACATGGATGAAGGTACAGGTACCATCACCATCAACGGCAAGGACTACAAGGACTACTTCAACACTGCGCCCTTGCACTACAAATTGGAGCAGCCTTTCTCATTGACTGAGACTACCGGTAAATACGACGTTAAAGTTAACGTTGCAGGCGGTGGTATCACTGGTCAAGCTGAGGCAATCCGTTTGGGCATCTCTCGTATCCTCTCTGAGGTTGATAACGGGAACCGCGCATCGTTGAAGCCTGCCGGCCTTCTTACTCGTGACCCACGTATGGTTGAACGTAAGAAATTCGGACAGAAGAAAGCACGTAAGAAATTCCAGTTCTCTAAACGTTAATCGAGATTTAGTATCCAAATGGGCCAGACTCTTAAAGCAGGCTACTGGCACATTGCTTACTAGGAAAGTAAACTCACTACAATGGCAGTAACAGAAAACATCAAAAAACTCATGGATGCAGGTGTTCACTTTGGACACCTTACCCGTAAGTGGAATCCAGCCATGGCTCCTTATATCTTCATGGAGCGCAATGGTATCCACGTAATCGATCTTCACAAGACCGACGCCAAATTGGACGAGGCAAGCGAAGCATTGAACAAAATCGCAGCTTCAGGACGTAAGATCCTATTTGTAGCCACTAAGAAGCAAGCGAAAGAAATCGTTGCGAAATACGCAGGCGAAGCGAACATGCCTTACGTAACTGAGCGTTGGCCAGGAGGTATGTTGACCAACTTCGTTACCATTCGCAAAGCGATCAAGAAAATGCAGAGCATCGACAAAATGAAAGAGAACGGAACGTTCGAAACATTGTCGAAGCGCGAGCGTCTACAAGTAGACCGTCAGCGCGCTAAATTGGAGAAAGATTTCGGATCTGTAGCAGACATGAACCGTCTTCCAGCTGCCTTGTTTATCGTTGATATCAAGCGTGAACACATTGCCGTAGATGAAGCCATCAAGTTGGGTATCCCAACCTTCGCGATGGTTGATACAAACTCTGACCCTCGTCGCGTAGATTACGCTATTCCTTCAAACGATGATGCATCACGTTCGATTGCAGCCATCATGGAGCGCGTAACAGGTGCGATTAAGGATGGTCTAGCCAACCGCAAGAGCGATAAAGCGACAGCGGAACAGGCGAAAATTGACAAGAAGGCGGCTAAGATCTAAGACTTAGCGCAATCTTAATACTATAGATTTTCCAGAGAGCCGTAGAGTAAGACCTTTGCGGCTCTCTTTCTTAAAACTCAACATTCAAAAACTATATATCATGGCAAACATTACCGCTGCTGATGTAAACAAGCTCAGAAAACAAACTGGAGCTGGTATGATGGATTGTAAAAAAGCTTTGGTTGAAGCCAACGGTGATTTCGAAGCTGCAATCGACGTACTTCGTAAACAAGGACAAAAAGTAGCTGCAAAGCGTGCTGATCGCGATGCAGTTGAAGGTGCAGTTATTGCTAAGACTAACGGTTCAAACAAAGGTGTGATCGTTAAGTTGTCTTGTGAAACTGACTTCGTTGCTAAAAACGACAACTTCGTTGCTTTGGCGAACGAATTGGCTGAGAAAGCATTGGAAGCAGGTGTAACGACCGCAGAAGAATTCAACGCTGTTTCTTTCGATGGTACCATCACTGTAGCTGAGAAATTGCAAGAGCAAACTGGTGTGATCGGAGAGAAAATTGAAGTTGCTGAATTTGCTACTTTGGAAGCTCCTTACGTTGCATCATACATCCACATGGGTAACAAAATCGCTACTTTGGTAGGTTTAACTGCTGAAGCTGCTGAAGCTGGTCGTGACGTTGCTATGCAAGCGGCGGCAATGAACCCTGTAGCTTTGAATCGCGACGCAGTATCTCAGGATATCATCGACCGTGAATTGGAAGTAGGTAAAGATTTGGCGCGCCAAGAAGGTAAACCAGAAGAGATGTTGGACAAGATCGCTTTGGGTCGTTTGAACAAATTCTTCAAGGAGAACACATTGGTTGATCAAGACTTCATCAAGGACAACAAGCAGAGCGTATCTCAGTACTTGAAGAGCGTTCAAGCTGATTTGACTTTGACAGGTTTCCACCGCATTTCTCTATAATTGAGAATCTAATATTCAAAACGCCCACCCCTTATTAGGAGTGGGCGTTTTTTTTGATTTGAAAACTCAGACTTACGACCTTGGTAGAAGAGCCCGAGTCGGATTATATTTGTAGCCAAACCACAGACAATGAAATACAACCGTGTGCTGCTCAAATTGAGTGGCGAAGCTTTGATGGGTGATCAGCAATTTGGTATTGATCCCACGAGACTGGCTGAATATGCCGAAGAAATCAAAAGTGTCGTTGAACAGGGCGTACAGGTAGGTATAGTGATCGGTGGTGGAAACATCTTCCGCGGTATCAGCGGGGCATCCTCTGGTATGGACCGTGTACAGGCAGATCATATGGGAATGCTGGCAACAGTGATTAACGGTTTGGCCTTACAAGGCGCCCTGGAAAGTGCGGGCGTGAATACTCGTTTGCAAAGTGCGATTGAAATGGATAAGGTTGCAGAACCTTTCATTCGTCGACGTGCCGTGCGTCACCTAGAGAAAGGACGCGTAGTAATTTTTAGCGCCGGTACGGGGAACCCATACTTCACTACGGATACGGGTGCTACTCTTCGTGCTATCGAGATTCAGGCAGATGTTATTTTGAAGGGAACACGAGTGGATGGTATTTACACTGCTGATCCAGAAAAAGACGCTACAGCGACGAAGTTTGAAACCTTGAGCTTCAAGGAAGTTTACGATCGCGGGTTGAATGTCATGGACATGACAGCGTTCACGTTGAGTAAAGAAAATGAATTGCCCATCGTAGTTTTCGATATGAATACTAAGGGTAATCTAATGAAGGTTGTTACCGGTGCTGAAGGTGTTGGTACGCTGGTAAAGAATTAATTTCGGACCGATTAAGGTAAAAAGGATAGTACTATGGAGGAAGATATTGAATTGATCATGGAGTCCTTGAAGGACGATATGAATAAGGCCATTCATCACATGGAGCGTGCTTTGGTCAAAATCCGCGCTGGTCGTGCGACCCCTTCAATGTTGGAAGGAGTAAAGGTCGAGTATTACGGTTCGCCAACGCCTTTGAGTCAAGTTGCAAACGTGAATACCCCCGATGCTCGTACCATCAGCATTCAGCCTTGGGAAAAGTCGTTGATTCCCGACATTGAAAAGGCTATCATCAACTCTGGTCTGGGATTCAATCCTATGAATAATGGTGAGAATGTGATTATTTCGGTTCCGCCTTTGACTGAGGAGCGTCGTCGTGATCTAGCGAAAATGGCAAAGGTTGAGTCAGAAAACGCTAAAGTAGGAGTTCGTGGTGCCCGTAAGTCTGCAATGGATGAGTTGAAGAAATTGGGTAACGATGGTCTCAGTGAAGATCGCCAAAAGGATCTTGAGAGTGTTGTTCAAAACATGACCGACAAATACATTAAAAAATGTGATGAATTGCTCGTAAAGAAAGAGCAAGACATCATGACGGTATAATAGATGCAACCCCCTGAAATACTGGGGGTTTGCTTTTTAATAATCGATGTTTAAACACTGAAAACAATGAGCCTCGAAAACGAAATTCATCAAGACAAACCGTTTAAATCAGAGGGTTCGAAGTTGATCGTTAACCTGATTTACAGCTACAACCAACTGAAAGATCGTATTGCAGGTGTATTGAAGGAGGAGGGCCTAACCATGCAGCAGTACAATGTTTTGCGCATTGTAAATGGCGCAGGCGACCAGGGTATTACAACCTCTGATATTCGCGAAAGAATGTTGGATAAGATGAGTGACGCCTCTCGAATGGTCGATCGTCTGGCTTCGCTAGGTTATGTAGTGAAAGAACGTGACCAAGCTGATCGTCGCTTGTTGTATGTGGTGTTAAGTGAAGAAGGAAAGGTGCTCGTGGATCGCCTTATGGAAACGGCTAAAGTAGACGCACTGGTCGCAGGTTTCGATGAAAAAAAAGCCCAACAGCTCAATGAACTGTTGGACTCTTTTAGAGCTGTTTTATAAAGCTAACCTACTCTTTTAAGTAGTTGATTAGCGCAGTTGTCGAGCTGTCGTGCTCGTGCTTGGTAGACTCACCCTGTAGTTCACTCAGAACGTTTTTCGCGAGTACCTTGCCCAATTCCACACCCCATTGGTCGTATGAGAATACGTTCCAGATGTATCCTTGGATGAAAATCTTGTGTTCGTACGCAGCAACTAGTTGGCCCAAGTGGTAAGGGTTCACTTCGTCGAGTACAATGCTGTTTGTCGGACGATTACCTTCGAACACTTTGTACGGTGCAAGTTTTTCAACTTCACTGTCTTTCAAGCCTGCTTGACGCATTTCAATTTCTACTTCGTTGCGGCTTTTTCCTTTCATCAAGGCTTCAGTTTGCGCAATAAAGTTGGCCAATAGAATAGGATGGTGATCCGGAAGGCTGTGTTGGCACTTCTTCGCTGCAATAAAGTCTGCAGGAATCAAATCTGTTCCTTGGTGAATGAGCTGGTAGAAGGCATGTTGGCCGTTGGTTCCTGGCTCACCCCAAATAATCGGCCCGGTAGCGTAGTTTACTTTCTTCCCGTTGCGGTCAACGTACTTTCCGTTACTTTCCATGTCTCCCTGTTGGAAGTATGCTGCAAAGCGGTCAAGATATTGATCGTACGGAAGAATTGCATGGCTGGCTGCGCCATGGAAGTTGCGGTACCAAATGCCCAATGCGGCCATCATCGCCGGAATGTTTTTATCCCATGGCGCGGTGGCAACGTGGTTGTCCATAGCATGTGCGCCGCTCAAGAACTCTTGGAACCCTTGGAAGCCAATGGCAAGGATAACAGGTAGACCGATAGCTGACCATACACTGTAGCGTCCGCCAACCCAGTTCCAAAATCCAAACATATTAGCGGTATCAATACCGAAGGCTCCGACACCTTCAGCATTTGTACTTACGGCAACAAAATGTTTTGCTACATCTGCTTCGTTCCCGCCGTTTTTCAAGAACCAATTCTTTGCGCTGTTTGCGTTCTTCATGGTTTCTTGAGTAGTGAAGGTCTTCGAAGCGATAATGAACAAAGTGGTCTCCGCATTGACTTTGCGCAATACCTCATGTAGGTCAGCGCCGTCGACATTCGCAACGAAGTGGAAGTTCATCTCGTCCGTTACAAATGGTTTCAAAGCGTTGATCACCATGCGAGGTCCTAGGTCAGAACCGCCAATGCCGATGTTCACAACATCGGTGATGCGTTTGCCACTATAGCCTTTCCATTCGCCACTGCGTACCTTGTTCGAGAAGGTGGCTAATTTTGCCCAGCTTTCCTTAACATCCGGCATAACGTCCTTGCCATCGACCATGATAGGTGTAAGTGACATATTGCGCAATGCCGTGTGAAGTACCGCGCGACCTTCTGTAACGTTTATTTCCTCTCCACTTTGCTGAGCCTTGATGGCCTCGCGAGTACCTGCTTCCTCTAAAAGAGACTGCAGTAAGGTGAAAGTCTCAGAGCCCATGATGTTTTTTGAGAAATCGAACAAAATACCATCCCATTGGATGTGGTATTTATCGAAACGCTCTGGGTCTTCATAAAATCGGGTTTTGAGTGTACGCTTGTCGTTAGCGTAGTTTTCTTGCAACTTCTTCCAAGCTTTGAGCTCGGTCGGTGCGAAATTCTTTAACATAATTTAAAACTTAATCAGATGCAAAATTAACTAATGTCATGCGTTATTTCTGTGTCTTTCGTATTTTGAGCATCCATTTTACATAAACTTCATGTTAAGATTTAAAAGTTCTAGTGATTTCCAGACCGAGGTGCGCAAGCGCGTTCGTGCATACATGAAATCGCAAGGGAAATCAGGATTGGCTGATTACCGTTTTTACCTCAAGGCCATTGCGAATTTGGCGATGTACCTTGTTCCTTTCGTGCTCTTTTTGATGGGGTACCAAAGTTTGATGTGGACCATTATTCTGTGGTCGATTACCGGAATTGGTATGGCTGGCGTAGGGATGAACCTTATGCACGATGCATTGCATAATACAGTAACTCGTAGCGAATGGGTCAATCGTAAGATTGGCGCCGTGCTTTACATGCTTGCAGGAAACTCCTACACGTGGCGCG
This sequence comes from Bacteroidota bacterium, assembly GCA_041164065.1. Taxonomy (GTDB): domain Bacteria; phylum Bacteroidota; class Bacteroidia; order Flavobacteriales; family Schleiferiaceae; genus UBA10364. Next base: position 19,458 of record JBEAQE010000036.1, read on the forward strand.
TTCAGCACAACATGAAGCACCATACGCACACCAACCTCGATGGTCACGACGACGATATCGATACAGGGAATATGTTCCGCTTTCACCCGGATCAGCCGTTGAAACCAAAACACAAATACCAGCACATCTATGCTCCTTTTGCATATGCTTTGATGACGTGGAAGTGGTTGTTAGAAAAGGATTTTAAGCAGGTCATTCGTTATAACCAGAGCGATTTGTTCAAGGCTAAAGACCAAAGTTTGGCGATGGTATGGACTAAGTTAATCGTGGGTAAAGGATTCCACTTCAGTGTGTTTTACGTATTGCCGATTATTCTAGGCGCTCCTTGGTACATGGTTTTGTTAGGCAATATGATGATGCACGTGGCGGGCGGTTTGATCCTGTCTTTTGTATTCCAATTAGCCCACGTTGTTGAAAAAGCCCAATTCCCAACTGAAGAGGAAGCTGCTAACGACTCATTGCTCGAGCATCAATTGAAAACAACGGCGAACTTCTCAACAAAGAACCCGATTGTGACCTGGTATACTGGTGGTTTGAACTTCCAAGTAGAGCACCACTTGTTCCCGACCATTAACCACGTACACTACCCGAAAATTGCTGAAATCGTTCGCAAGACTGCGGCCGAGTTCCAATTGCCGTACAACGAATACAAGTCGACGGTTGCTGCGCTTCGCGGACACTTCCGTCATTTAAAGAACATGGGACGCATGCAAACCGCATAACCGTCTCGAGTAGTAGAGATAAAAAAGGCGCCCCATCGGGGCGCCTTTTTTTGTGTGCTAAATCTGAGGGCGGGCTCGCTTCGCTCGCTGGACCATGTTTAGGAGTTCGCTACGCGTTGATGGCAACGACGTCGTCGACCAAGGTAGGGAGCATCTTTTGTAAGATAGAAAGGATACCGCTCTTCAAGGTCATTGTTGAAGACGGGCAGCCGGAACACGCTCCTTGAAGCTGAACTTCAACGATTTTGTCCTTGTAACCTATGAAGGCGATGTTGCCACCGTCTTGTGCCACCGCTGGTTTGATGTATTCTTCAAGAATGTCGACGATACGCTGCTCGATCTCACCAAGGTCTTCTGGGCGAATGGCAGGTTCGGTGCCCTCGGTGGTGTCCTCGGGTGCAGCAGGCGCTAATTGGTCCTCATGTACGGCCACGCCGCCATCTTGCAAAAAGTCCAGGATAAAGGTGCGTACCTCCTGAGCCACATCATCCCACTCGACAATATCAAAGCGCGCGATGGCGATGTAATTGCCGGAGATAAATACTTCCTTCACAAACGGGAAGTGGAACAGTTTTGTTGCTAGAGGAGAGGGCTTGGCCTCGTCGATATTGCGAAATTCTACCGAGTCTTTCTCAAGTAGAAGCTTGTTGCAGACGAACTTCATCACTTTGGGATTCGGTGTCATTTCTGCATAAATGCTGATGGGTACTCGTTTGATTTCCATAGTTCAAATGGGATATGGTTGCAAAGGTACAGGGTAAAGCTTGAAAGTGTACTTTTGAGTTCATAAGCTTTGTCTATGCCCATTATAAAACCCCTATTAGGCCATACGCCCGCGTTCGGAGCGGATTGTTTCATAGCTGATAATGCCACTATTGTGGGCCAATTCTCCTGCGGCGAGGGCTGCAGTTTCTGGTTTGGTAGTGTCATTCGCGCCGACGTCAACGCCATCACATTCGGCAACAAGGTCAACGTTCAAGACAACGCCACGGTGCATTGCACTTACGAGAAATTTCCGACGATCATCGGCAATAACGTCAGCATAGGCCACAATGCCATCGTGCACGGTTGCACCATCGCCAACAATGTGTTGATCGGTATGGGCGCCATTGTGATGGACGACTGCCATGTGGGCGAGGGGTGTATTGTGGCTGCAGGCAGTGTGGTGACCCAGGGTAAAAAATTGCCACCTGGGACTTTGTGGGCTGGTGTGCCAGCCAAGGAGGTCGGGCCGGTGCCGGAGCGATTGCGAACCGGTGAGATCGAGCGTATTGCCAACAATTACCAGAAGTACAGCAGTTGGTATGGCGAAGAGTAGGGCGCTGATGATGTTTGAATCCGAGCGGTTGTGGCTTCGTCCCACGACCCAGGAGGATGCTGAATTTATTCTTCAGGTGTTCAATTCCCCCGGGGCCCTGCGCTTTATCGGCGACCGAAATCTGCATTCCCGCGAAGATTCCCTAAAGTTTTTGGAAGCACGCACCCTTAAGCAGCTCGAGGAACGGGGTCATGGAACCTACACCGTGGTTGAGAAGTCCCAAGGTGAGAAGGTGGGGGTATGCGGTGTTTATTACCGGCCGGGTTTGGAACGCCCCGATTTAGGTTATGCGCTCTTGCCGGCACATGAGGGCAAGGGCTATGCGCGGGAAGCCTCATTGTGTTTGATGGAGGTTTGTCCAACGGCATTTGGGATAACGGAATTGGCCGCCATAACACATCCGGAGAATGCGCGAAGCGGTTCCCTGCTTAAGAAACTAGGCTTTCAATACGTTGATGAGCGCACCATCGAAGGGATGGGCGGTTCGTCGCACTATTACGAAATCGACCTATAAATCTAGTTTTTCACGGAGGTTTTCCAGCATAGCGTCCGTCATACTGTCCATATCGTACTTTGGCGTCCAGCCCCAGTGCTCTTGTGCGGCACTGTCGTCGATGCTCTCGGGCCATGAAGACGCGATTTCCTCACGAAAATCAGGTACACAGTCTAAGGTGAAGCCTGGTATGCGTTTTTTAATGCTTTCTCCTATGGTAAATGGATCGAAACTGATGCCAGCCAGGTTGTACGAACTGCGAATTTTCACTTTCGAAGCAGGTGCCTCGACCAATTCTATGGTCGCGCGGATGGCATCGTCCATATACATCATCGGTAGTGCACGGTGCTCGCTTAAGAAACTGGTGTAGCGTCCTTCTTCCAACGCCTTGTAATAGATCTCAACCGCGTAGTCCGTGGTGCCACCGCCAGGTTCGCTTTTCCAAGAGATCAATCCCGGATATCGAATGGAGCGCACGTCCACACCGAAGCGTTTGTGGTAGTATTCACACCAACGTTCTCCAGCGAGTTTAGAAATGCCATAGACTGTGGAGGGTTCTGTGATGGTGTGTTGTGGTGTGTTTTGCTTTGGGGTAGAGGGTCCGAATACGGCGATGGAGCTTGGCCAAAATACTTTTTCGATCAGACCTTCTTTGGCAAGTTCAAGAACATTGAGAAGACTCTGCATATTGAGGTCCCATGCCTTCATTGGGAAGCGTTCACCGGTGGCGCTGAGCATGGCCACGAGGTGGTAAACGGTGTGAACCTTGTATTTTTCACAAAGTGAACGCAAGCGTTCGGCGTCAGAGGCATCCAAAAGCTCAAAAGGACCGTCATTAACTTCTTCGTCGTTACTCGGGCGTATGTCGGTAGCGACAACGGCTTCACGGCCGTGTTTTTTGCGCAGAGCAGCGGTCAATTCTGTTCCGATTTGGCCGCAGGCTCCCATGATGAGGATGGTTCCGGTCATGTTCTGTGTAGTGTGTTTGGGAATCCAAAGATACGCCACTTTTTGAGGTGTGGAGCGGGTGTGAAAAAGGGAATTGGACACGGGAAAAGAAAGTTTGTGAAATGCTACTTCGCTGAAGTACCTTAGGTGTTCCAATCAAAAGCAATAGAACCACCATGCAGGACAAACGCAAAGAACTGCTCGACCTCACAGCCCAAAGTAAAATGGGCGGGGGTGAAAAACGCATCGCCGCTCAACATGCTAAAGGCAAACTTACCGCTCGCGAACGCATCCACTTTTTAATGGATGAGGGCAGCTTTCAGGAAATGGGAGCGCTCGTTCAGCACCGTAGTAACCTCTTTGGGCTGGACAGCGAGAAAATCCTCGGTGATGGGGTAGTGACTGGTTACGGTACGGTAAACGGCCGATTAACCTATGTGTTTGCGCAAGACTTTACCGTTTTGGGCGGGTCTTTGGCGGAGGCTCATGCAGAGAAAATCACGAAAATCATGGACCTCGCTATGAAGGTGGGTGCCCCCGTAATCGGCTTGAACGACAGCGGTGGTGCTAGAATTCAGGAGGGGGTGGTGAGTCTCGGTGGATACAGCGATATTTTTTACCGTAATGTGCAGGCTTCTGGTGTTATTCCGCAGCTTTCAGCGATGATGGGCCCTTGTGCTGGGGGTGCCGTGTACTCGCCTGCATTGACGGATTTTATCATGATGGTAGAGGAACGTTCATACATGTTCGTGACCGGGCCGAATGTGGTGAAGACAGTGACGCACGAAGAGGTGACGGCAGAGGAATTAGGTGGTGCGAGTACGCACGCTACCAAATCTGGGGTGACACATTTTACTTATCCGAACGAGATTGCATTGATTGAAGGGTTGAAGACCTTGCTGAGCTATGTGCCACAGAACTGTGATGAGGAGCCGCCGGCCCTTGCTTACGAAATGGGGGATGAGCGCCGGGAGGTCTTGAAGGAATTGGTTCCTGAAAATCCGAACCAGCCTTACGATATGAAAGAAGTTATCAGCGGGATTGTTGACGAAGGCAGCTTTTACGAGGTACACAAAGATTACGCAGAGAACATCGTTGTAGGCTTCGCGCGATTGGCGGGAAAGAGCATCGGCCTTGTGGCGAATCAGCCCGCCTACCTCGCTGGAGTACTCGATATTCATGCCTCCACCAAAGGAGCGCGATTCGTGCGCTTCTGTGATTCCTTTAATATCCCATTGCTCGTGCTCGAAGATGTTCCTGGTTTCTTGCCGGGTACTGATCAAGAATGGAACGGGATTATTTCCAACGGGGCGAAGTTGCTTTACGCCTTCAGTGAGGCTACCGTGCCGCGCATTACCGTTATTACACGCAAGGCCTATGGTGGCGCTTACTGTGTGATGAATTCCAAACAGATTGGTGCGGACATGAACTACGCTTGGCCAACGGCGGAAATTGCGGTGATGGGTGCTAAGGGAGCTGCAGAGATTATTTTCCGAAACGAAATTAATAACAGTGAGAACCCTGAATCGAAATTGGCCGAGAAGGAAGCAGAGTACGCCGAGGCTTTTGCGAATCCTTACCGAGCGGCTTCGCGTGGTTATGTGGACGAGGTTATTATGCCTGAGCAAACTCGCGAGAAGTTGATCGCCGCCTTTGCAATGTTGGCGAATAAGGCCGTAAAATTGCCGCGTAAAAAACACGGCAATATGCCGCTATAAACCCGACTCCCATGTTTGTTGATACCCATTGCCATCTCTACGATAGCGAATACGAATCTCGTAAAGTTGATGTCGAAAAAGCGGCACTGGAGGCAGGGGTAAATACAGTTTTGTTGCCCAATGTAGATGTGCACAGCATGTCTAAGGTTGATGCCGTTGCGACTGACTATCCGAACCTGATCGTGAGGAAAATGGTCGGTCTACACCCGGTCTATGTGAAGCAGGATTACCAGAACCAATTAGACCAATTGCGCCAGTGGTACCTCGCCAACCCACAAGAATTCTGTGCCGTTGGTGAAATCGGGATGGACCTGTACTGGGATAAAACCACATTAGAGTGGCAGATCGCTGCCCTGAACCAGCAACTCGACTGGAGTGTCGAGTGGAATCTGCCTATCGCCTTGCATGTTCGCAGTGCATTCAAGGAACTATTCCCTGTCTTGGAAGCAGCACAGGAGCGCCACAGCGGCAAACTTCGCGGTGTCTTCCACTGCTTTTCCGGTGGGAAGAAACAAATCAATCGAGCTCTGAAATTGGGAGAGTTTTATTTCGGACTCGGCGGAGTCATCACTTACAACCGATCCGCCACAGATCCGGTAGTGGATGCCATTCCTGACGATCGCATCCTTTTAGAGACTGACGCGCCATATCTAACGCCAAGTGCGTACAAGGGTAATAAAAATGAACCCGCTTATATGCGCAGCGTGGCTGAGGTGGTTAGTGAGATTAAAGGTTGGACATTGGATAAGTGTGCCCAAAAGACGACAGCTAACGCACAAAAACTCTTCGGATGAAAAAAATTGCCTTGATCTATACTGGCGGCACTATTGGGATGCAGCGAAACGAACAGGGGAAGCTCGCTCCGGTGAATTTTGATGCCCTCCGCCAGCATATTCCTTCTCTTGAATTGTTGCCGGTGGAGTTGGATGTTCAGACCGTCGAAAAGCCGATTGACAGTTCCGACATGCAACCGTCTTACTGGGTGGATTTAGTTGAGCGCATTGAACGTGGCTATTCCATGTACGACGGCTTTGTGGTGCTGCACGGTACAGATACTATGGCGTTCACCGCAAGTGCCCTAAGCTTCATGCTGCGCGGATTGGACAAGCCGGTAATCATGACCGGGAGCCAATTACCCGTTGGAGTCTTGCGCACCGACGCCGTAGAAAACTTGCTCAGTGCCATCGAATTTGCTGCGCTAGAAGGACCCGATGGTCAGCCGATCATCCGTGAGGTTGCCGTTTATTTTGAATATAAGCTCTACCGCGGTAACCGCGTCTATAAAAGATCGTCCAACGAATTTGATGCTTTCTCTTCTCCAAATTACCCGCCATTAGCGGAAAGTGGCGTGAATATTACCGTAAATAACGACCTGCTTCTCGAGCCTCACGCCCCGTTAACCGTTCACAAACAGCTCGGAACTGGAGTCGGTGTGATTACGCTCTACCCCGGATTAGACTACAGCTCCTTGCCCGTTCTCGATCACTGGCGCGTTCTGCTCATTAGAACATTTGGTGCTGGAAACGTCCCTTCGTCCGCGGAATTTGAATCGTATTTGCAGCGTTTGGGTAAAAATGGAACAATCATTGTGAATACATCACAGTGTGTAAGCGGTTCTGTACGACCCGGATTATACCACAGCTCCTTGGAAGGGCGTGGATACAAAGTATTGAGCGCCAAAGACATGACATTCGAGTCAGCTATCGTCAAAGCCATGGTGCTTTTGGGCGAGGTTCTGTCGGCAGATGAATTTGATGTTAAGTTTACCGCTTCTTTGTGCGGAGAATTAACAGATTGACGCCCCGATTGGTATTTTTTGTATTTTCGGCGACGCATATGGTTTAAAATGTCCAATGGACACCCTTATGCTATGGCAAAAATTAAACAGCTAACAAAAACAAAAACAATGAAAAAAGCACTCTCTTTGCTTGCTATCGTTGCCCTTTCTTTGGGTACCGTTAACGCCTATGCTCAAGAAGATATGGCGGCTACTGAAGAAGTAGTAGAAACTGCTTCAACTGATGAAACAATGGATTCAGCAACTGCTGCAGTTGATTCTGCTGCTGTTGAAGCCGACGCTGCTACTGAAGAGGTAGCTGAAGAAGTAGCTGAAGAAGCTGCTCCTGCAACTGAAAAAGCATTCACTCAGATCTTGAAAGAAAAGTTCATTGAGGGTGGTGCATTCTTCATGTCATTTGTATTGCTCGCTTTGGTACTAGGTCTAGCCTTGGTTATCGAGCGTATTCTTTACTTGACATTCGCTCAAACCAATACTAAGAAGTTGTTAGACGAAGTTGATAGCGCATTGAATAACGGTGGTGTTGACGCTGCTAAAGAAGTATGTCGCAACACTCGTGGTCCAGTAGCAACCATCTTCTACGAAGGTTTGGATCACTACGACGAAGGTTTGGACATGGTAGATAAAGCGATCATGGCTGTAGGTTCTGTAGAGAACGGTAAACTTGAGAAAGGTGTTTCTTGGATTTCACTCTTTATCGCCTTGGCTCCGATGCTTGGTTTCATGGGTACGGTAATCGGTATGATCGGTGCATTTGATGCGATCGAAGCAGCTGGTGATATCAACCCATCTTTGGTAGCGGGTGGTATTAAAGTGGCTCTTTTGACTACAGTATTCGGTTTGATCACTGCGATCATCCTACAAATTTTCTACAACCTTATCGTTGCGATGATCGACGGTATCGTGATCAAGATGGAAGATGCTTCTATCTCTTTCATGGACATGTTGGTTGAATACAATAAGAAAAACGCCTAATTATTATGGGTAGTAAGCTTCCATTAATAGGCAACATCCTCGCTGCTGTATTCGGCGTTATCGGTGTAATCATGTTCATCATGGTTGCAGGTAACGAAGAAGCTGCAGGTGGGTATGTGATGTACGGTATGTACCTCACCATCATCGGTGTGGTCGTAGCGATTTTGAGCTTCCTACTCTCACTAGCGATCAACCCAGCGGGTATCAAAGGTGTGGGTATTGGATTGGCCGCAATCGTTGTTGTAGCACTATTGAGCTACGCAATGGCTGACGGATCTGATTACATGGATTATAAAGAAGTTACAGAATCAACGTCTAAGGCGGTGAGCGCAATGTTGAACGCGTTCTACATCTTGGGTGCAGGTGCAGTTTTAGCTGTAGTGTACTCGTTGGTTCATAGAGCAATTAAATAAGGATCGATATGGCAAGAAATAAAAGAGCCATACCAGAAATCAATGCAGGATCGATGGCGGATATCGCTTTCCTCTTGTTGATCTTCTACCTGGTAACCACGACTATGGATACCGATAAGGGGATCAATAGAAAGCTACCTCCATACGATGAGACTGAGATTCAAGATCCTCCTCCGATCAAGGAACGAAACATCTTTACGGTACTCGTTAACTCTAATGACCAATTGTTGGTTGAAGACGATTACCTAGAGATCTCTGAATTGCGTGCGAAAGCAAAGGAATTCATTGATAACAATGGCGACGGATCTTGTGACCACTGTCAGGGTTACGGAAGCTCTCAAAGTTCAGATAATCCCGATAAGGCGATTATCTCTTTGCAGAACGACCGTGGAACTTCATACGGGATGTACGTTAAAGTACAGAATGAACTTGTTGCGGCTTATACAGAGTTGCGTGAGGAATTAGCCCAAAAGAGGTTTGGAAAGAGCTTTGAAGAGTTGGAGAATGAGGACGATATTGAATTCGTTAAAGGAGCATATCCTCAGAAGATTTCTGAAGCAGAACCTGTAAATATTGGTGGATAATGGCAGTTATTAAGAAAAAGAAGGATAAGTCGCTACCAGCGATGAACACCTCGGCTCTGCCTGATATCGTGTTCATGTTGTTGTTCTTCTTCATGGTTGCTACGGTAATGCGTGAAGTAGACCTTAAAGTAAGCGTGAACAAGCCACAGGCTACAGAGATTCAAAAGCTAGAACGCAAGTCTTTGGTGACTTACATCTACGCGGGTGCACCTCGTGTAAAGTACCAGGACAAGTTCGGTAAAGCCCCTCGTGTTCAGTTGAACGACAGCTTTGCTACACTCGATGATATCCAACCGTTCGTTATTCAAGAGCGTGAGGCAAAGAGTGAGGAAGAGCGTCCGCTACTGACCATGAGTATCAAAGCAGATAAGTCTGTGAAGATGGGTTTGATTACCGATATCAAATTGCAATTGCGCAAGGCGCAAGCGTTGAAAATCAACTATTCTGCACTTCAGCCTAAAAATGCTGAGGCTTTGTATAGCGCGGAATAATCGCAAAGAGAATGCCGCATAGGCAAAGGCCGTTCCGTTAAGGGACGGCCTTTTTTGTGCCCTAAAATGTGGGTAAGCTATTGACGAAGCCAAGCGGTGTGTTGATGATTAATGCTTCTCATCCACCGCAGCCCGATAATAAGCGGAATAAGGCCAAATAGTCCCCAAGGGTTATAGGCCAATTCCGATGCTGCTTGCATTTCACCCGTGATATAGACGGAGAGAAGGGCGTAGGCATTATTAATAAGGTGAAGGAGCACGGGCGCCCAAAGGCTTCCCGTCCAAATCTTAACGTAGCCGAAGATCAAGCCCATGAAGAAAATAGGAAGCATGCTAAGGGGTTGTTGGTGTACTAGGGCAAAGAACAGTGCCGTGAAGAGCACGGCTACTGGATAAGCCAGGCTGCGTTGCAGGAGCTTTTGTACGACGCCACGGAAGAAGAATTCCTCACCAACGGCTGGCAGTAGGACCATTACGAGAAAATTCGCGAGGAGGACGGCTGGGGTCATGTTAGAAAGGAAGGTGGCGGTAAGCGCGGCCATTTGTTCTTCCTGTTCTACGAAAGATTGGGCCCAGTCGAAACGCGCGAGCCCGTAGTTCAGGTGGGCCAAAAGGTCAATGGCGAAAAAACCGCCGAAGGAGATCAAGAACAGGGCGATGTAGGTGAAGTAGGTTGGAGGAAGCGGTTTGGCGTTTTTTCGGGCATAGGAGGCTGAAAGAAAGGTGGGGAGCTTGCGTATGCCGAGGAAGGTGAGTGGTTGGTTAGAGGCGAATTGGGCCAAGAATAGGGGTGGCATTAAAAAGAGGCCGAGCGAGATTGAGAATTGGAGCCAGCGCATGCCGGTTGGTGAGGTGATGCCAAACTGGGTGGAAGAGAATTGGTAACCAATTCCCCCGAAAAAACTCACGGAGAGTACAGTGATTAGCCCGAAGTACAGACTGGTGCGGGCCTTGCCCCATAAAAGTGTTTTGTCCGTGTAAGCCATTCTCGTTGTATTTTTGCTGCGATGGTAAAGATAGGAGATATTGAGGTTGGGGAATTTCCCCTTTTGTTGGCACCCATGGAGGATGTTAGCGATCCGCCCTTTCGCAAACTCTGCAAAGACAACGGAGCGGATTTGATGTATACTGAATTTATTTCCTCGGAGGGTCTTATTCGCGATGCAGCAAAGAGCATCAAGAAGCTGGACTTTTTTGAATACGAGCGTCCCCTTGGTATTCAGATTTTCGGTAATGAGATCGAAAGCATGAAACAAGCGGCGGCCATCTGTGAGGAAAGCAATCCTGACATTATCGACATCAACTACGGTTGTCCGGTGAAGAACGTGGCTTGTAAAGGGGCCGGTGCGGGGATCCTGCAGGATATTCCCAAGATGGTGAAAATGACCGAGGCCATCGTAAAGGCGGTCAATAAGCCTGTTACTGTAAAAACCCGTCTGGGCTGGGATGAGAACACCAAATATATCGTGGAAGTTGCAGAACGTCTTCAGGACGTGGGTATTCAGGCTATTTCCATTCACGGTCGAACCCGAAAGCAGATGTATAAGGGCGAGGCTGATTGGTCACTTATTGCTGAAACAAAAAACAATCCGCGATTACACATTCCCGTTTTTGGTAATGGGGATATCGATAGTGGTCCCAAAGCGATGGAGTACCGCAACCGCTATGGGGTGGATGGGATTATGATCGGCCGTGCAAGTATCGGGTACCCTTGGATTTTTGACGAGATCAAATACTACTTTGAGCACGGGGTAGAGAAGTTACCTCCGACAGTCAAGGAGCGTGTTGCTGCAGCGAGACAACACTTTGAACTTAGCCTACAGTGGAAGGAGGAGCGCTATGCCATAATGGAAACCCGTAAGCATTACACGAACTATTTCCGCGGATTGAGCCATTTCAAGCCTTACCGTTCACGTCTCGTGACCCTAGAAGATTCCAGTGAAGTTTTGGCAACACTCGATGAAATCGAACAAGAGTATATCGCTGCCTACGGGAACGAGCAGTTGCGTGAGAGCAATCTTGAATCTCATAACGACGATAACATCGGCGCGAAATAATCCTCTTAGCGAACCCTTTCTATTGGACTGACGGGGATGCGTCGTGCTGACCACAGACTCAGTGCAGCACCTATGCCTATTACGATAGCGGATGTCAATGCGATGTGGCTGATGGTCAATTCCACCGGGTAGTATTCTCTAACATAGCCCGATCCCAAGGAAACCAGGCCGATACTGCTTTGAAGGATGACCAGCAACGAACCCAACAGGACTCCAAGCATCCAACCGGCCAATACGATAAGCATGCCGTTGGTAAAGAACAATTGGCGTACCTGAAAATCACTAGCGCCCATAGACCAAAGGATAAAGATATCGCGTTTCTTTTCCAAGGCAATAATGGTCAGTGCACTAACCACTCCAAAACTGGCTAACAATACCACAAAAGCGAGGATGCCAAGCACTACCAGGCGTTCGGAGCGCATAACGCGAAAAAGCGTGGATTCTTGTTCAAGTCGATTGCTTAGGGTGATTCGATCGCCGAAATGTTCAAGAAGTGCTTTTCGAAGTGGTTTTTCCGGCCCGTAGATTTCATAATAGGAAGGCGCTGGATTGCCCAAGAACTCCCGAGCCCAGCTGCTGGGCGCAATAATGAAGTTCTGGTCGTATTCGGGTTGAACTGCGTGAATGCTCGAAGCGAAGACGTCCTTTTCGTCAAGGGCCTGATTGAGGTTTAACAGGTTGGTTTCTTCACCAATCTTAGGCAGATACAGGCTGATTACTGGCGGAGGATTGGTGGAGGAAATGCCTAAATAGTAGGCAGTTCCGGATCCTAGGGCGAGTGTGGTGCCCCCGAGGTCCATAGCAGGATCGGCCATGCTTAAACCGTGATCGGCGAGATTGTGGCGCTGAGCGTAGGTCTCAGGAACCCCGAGTAAATAGGCGATATGCTGATTTTCCCCATAGGTGGCTAGCACTCGTTTCTTATAAATGGGTAGAATGCCCGCTTCGGGATGCGCGCTTATTGCGGTCTCTAAGAATGCGAGGTCGGCTGGGTCTAGTTCGAGATAAGGGCCGGTGGCCGATTCCATTTTCAATGGGGCGTTGGCATCTTCGAATTGGGACGCAACTAAATCTTCCAAACCGGCGAAGGCTGCGAGTACGACAGTCATGGCCGCGGTACCTAGGGCCAAACCAATCAGTGCGGTGAGGGACATTAAACGTACCGCACCGAGTTTGCCCATGCTCACGAAATACTTTCGAGCTAGAAAGGTCGAGAACGGGGCCACGGGAGGTTTATTTGATTGGGCTTTCGCCTTCACCGCGCAAGAGACGGTCGATGTTTTCTTCGTACTCAAGACTGTCGTCTGCGTATAGCAAAAGCTCAGGTACGATGCGTAGCTGGTTCTTCACGGAATTTCCAAGCGCACCGCGGAGTTTCGCGTTATTCAGGTCAAGGAATTCAAATACCGTTTTGGTATTGGCAATAGGGAAAACGCTGATGAAGATTTTTGCTACCCCAAGGTCTGGGCTCACGCGAACTTTGGTGACGCTAAGCAGCGTGCCGGCAAAATGCTCTTTAGCTAGTTGCTGAAGAATGGTGGCCATTTCCTTCTGAAGGAGTTTGGCTATTTTCTGTTGACGAGTGGTTTCCATGGGTACAAAGGTAGGCATTGCGCAGGAAGCACTACCTTCGCTTTTGTCAAAAGCCTATGAAGTCTTTTTTACGCATACTCTCCCATATGAAACCCTTTGCGGGGTTGATGGTGCTGGCCGCAGTATTTAATATGCTGACTGTGGTTTTTAGCATCGGTTCGGTGGGGTCGTTGATTCCCATTTTGAATTTGATTTTCGATACGCCGGGTACTGATTTGGCGGGTGCTGCGGTCTGGAAGGTTCGATTAGCCGAGGTCGTGGAAGCTTTTAAAGCAGAGCACGGGGCTGTGGCCACATTGCAGCGTGTGGTGCTCTTTACATTGGTGATTTTTGTGTTGAAGAATGTCTCGCGTTATGCGGCCTTGTGGTTGCTATCGCCTGTGCGAAATGGGGTGGTAGCGAATTATAAACGGGCACTGCATGATAAGTGGTTGCGCTTGAGTACTCGGGAACATCAGAATTGGCAAAAGGGCGATCTATTGACGCGGGCCACGGCGGATTTGAATGAGATTGAATGGACTATGCTCAAGGGTATGGAAGGTCTGGTGCGTGATCCTTTGATGATTTTGGGGACCATGGTGGTGTTGTTTAGTATGAGTCCGCGGTTGACGTTAATGGCCCTGGCGATTATTCCGATTTCGGGCGGGTTGATTGCGACAGTGGGTAAGAGTTTGAAGCGTAGTGCGACGGAGGCACAGGCGGAATTGGGCCAGAATACTTCTCAGTTGGAGGAGGCGTTGACGAATATACCCGTGGTGCAGAGTTTTGTAGCGGAGGAGACACTTTCGCAGCGCTATGGGGCGAGTGTAAACCTTTGGAAGAAGCACATGATTTCGGTGTTTCGAAAGCGCGATTTGAGTTCGCCTATTGCCGAGGTGTTCGGGGTAGGGGTGTTGCTAGTGGTACTATATCTCGGTGGTCAAGAGGTGTTGAAAGGACGCAGTTTGACCGGAGGGGAATTGGTGGCGTATGTGGTGCTTTTTTACCAGCTTATTCCTGCTTTCAAGAATTTGACTAACGCCCTTTACGATTTGCAGAAGGGAAATGCGAGTGCAGCACGTGTTCTAGAGATTTTGGATCTACCCGATCGACCCAATGGGGACGAGGTCGTGGAACCCGCTCATTGGGAGGAGAATTTGATACTCCGTTCTGTGGAATTTGAATACGAAAAGGGTCGGTCCGTGTTGAATGGCGTCGACCTTGAAATCCTTGCTGGGAAGACGACCGCGTTGGTGGGACCTTCCGGTGGAGGGAAGAGTACGTTGCTGCATTTGTTGGCTGGATTCGATGTTCCTTTGAGAGGTCGAATGAGCTTGGGTACGGTGGATTTAAGCCGTGTGGAGCAAAAGAGCTACCGAAGCGGCATCGGATGGGTGCCGCAGCAGCCTTTGTTGTTTGATCAGAGCGTTGAGGAGAATGTGAGCTTGGCTGGTGTGCCCGATGGGGCGCGTGTAGCGAGGGCGCTCGAGGCGGCGCATTGTATGGACTTCGTAAGGGAATTGGCCCCGGGGGCAACTATTGGAGCTGGCGGTGGAAAACTTAGTGGCGGTCAGCGTCAGCGATTGTCTATTGCGCGGGCCTTTTATGCGGAGCCGAAGTTGTTGTTATTGGATGAGGCTACGGCGGCATTGGACAATGAAAGTGAGGCACGCGTGCAGGAAGCTTTAGAGCAGTTGATGAAGGGGCGAACTACGGTAGTGGTAGCGCATCGTCTGAGCACCGTGAAAAACGCCGATCAGATTGCTTACTTGGAAGATGGACGGGTTGTTGAAGTTGGCACCCACGAGGGGTTGTTGGCTGCGGGCGGACGTTACGCCAAATTGGTCGGTTTAGGAACCTTAGAAACACAGAAATAGAACCCTAGCATGCATCATTTAACGAAAATAGAGCACCTCGGGATTGCCGTGAAAAATCTAGAGGAAGGTAATGCGTTGTACACCCGTATTCTTGGTGAGGGCCCATATAAGCAGGAAACAGTGGAGCGCGAAGGCGTGCGCACGAGTTTCTTTCAGGTGGGTCCGAATAAAATTGAACTGTTAGAGGCTACGCGTTCGGACAGTGCGATTGCTAAGTTTATTGAAAAACGTGGAGAGGGAATCCATCACATCGCTTACGCTGTGGATGATATTCGTGGCGAGATGGCGCGATTGAGTAAAGAAGGCTTCACGCTGTTGAATGAAGAGCCTAAGGAAGGTGCCGATAATAAGTGGGTGTGCTTTTTACACCCCCGCGACACTGGTGGCACCCTCATTGAGCTTTGCCAAGACCGCGGGTAGTTCTTTGGCAAGGTCGCCCTCGTGAATATTGAACTGCCAGGTATGCAGGCCTAATTGCTGTGCAGCTTCGATGTTCTGTTGGCTATCGTCGATAAATAGGACGTTTTCAGGTAGAGTGTCCATGGCGGCGAGCACATGATCGAAGTAGTCGAATTCGGGTTTACGGCAGCCGATCTCGTAGGAGAAGAAATGGCCGTCGAACTTTTCAATGAATTGGTTCCAAAGGAAAGGTCCGCTCGTTTTCCGTATGTGGTTAATGTGCGTAGGATTCGTGTTGGAGACGAGCGCAAGATTGTACTCGTGCTTTAACTTTCCTAGCATTAGAACGTTGTCATGCAAGTCGCCGAGAAGGGCATTCCATGCCAATTCCACACAACGTGAACTTTGTAAATACTTGCAACTTGTGCTCAGTTCTTGAAGGAATTCACCTTCACTGATTAACCCTTTCTCAAATTCGATATTTAGAGCATCGAAAGCTTCGGGGTTAAGTTGAACACCACAATCCTCCATTCTTTCACGCGTACGCTGCGGGAAAATCGGAATGAAGATATTGCCGAAATCGAACCAAATCTGCGTTATCATAGCGCTTCACGTTTAGGTTAAGTTATAGCGAAGCTAGGGACAAAAAAACGTGTGTCCGTGATATTTGCTTCGGTTTCTAATCTAAAAGATGGACAACGCCTTTTGCTTCTACTGTATTTCCGGCACTTTCTGATCCACAGCGTGCTACGACAAAATACACTCCAGGACTTGCGGGTTCTCCATCGACCATGCCGTTCCATTTCTCATCAATACTCATGGAATGAAAAACCAATGCCCCCCAGCGGTTGTAGATACTCCATTCCGCCCATTCGGCGTGTTGCATTCTAGGCGCATAACCGTCGTTCACCCCATCAAAATTTGGAGAAAAGAAGTTGGGTAGGCTCATCGTTGCACTGTCAATAGGCGGCGGTGGAGGCGGCGGGGGTGGTGCTGGAACATATTTCTCGCCCCAAATATTATCGAAGTAGATAATGCGGTCTTCAGAACGTCCGGTGAAATCCGGAAAGATCACCATTTGATCGTATGTCCAGCCGATATGATTGCTAAAATCAAACTCGAGCTGCTCCCATTCGTGAGTTTTTGTGTTCGCGATTTTAATCTCTCCTAAAGAGGCGTTGTCAAATCGGACCAGTTTAATGCCAACATCGCTAATGGCAGTTTTGTAAACCATGATGCGAATGATGGCATTATTGGCGTCAATGGAAAAGCTGCCGATATCGCTTCCGTGCATGGTTTCACAACCCGCGAAGGGTGCGCCGCTGACAAGCGCATGGAATTGGGCAACAGTAGGGCTGTTGTTTATTCCGAGAGTATCCGGGTTTTGGACAAACTGTAAAGGCGGATTGTAATCATTTTGGAACACTGTCCAATTCCAATTCGCTCCGTGCCCTCCAACTTCAAAGTCTACAGGGGCATTTTGTGCTGTCAAGGACAGTCCAATCATAGCGGCCAAAGCCAAGGTGGATATTCTGTCCATCAAGCATGTTTTGCGTAAGGTAATGATACAGAGAATCATTCGCAATTGGTCGCTATCGTTCCGGACAATAGCCGGACAAACTGTTATTGACAGTCTTGGATGTCGTAGCCTTCGGTGTGCAAGGTGATGGTACTTGTAGAACCCATTAGGTCTAAAACATTGCAATTGCAATCAAAGACGGGCAAGGCACGAAGTTCGTTGCCGAAGTTCAAATCGACGACCAAAGTGTCGCCGTCCATTGACCACGTGTGCGGTCCAGGCAGTGCTTCATCAATCCCACCAAATCCCGTAGAATCTAGATCATAGAGGGTGTACTGAAGACTGTCAGTGAAAATCCACATGGTATTGCTGTAGCTGGCTAAGACCCATCTGCCTTCTAATTGACAGTTTGGCGAGGTGTTGCAACTATTGAGTAAGGTCAATGCTAAGATGCTCAGTGCTAAATAGAATCTTTTCATAATCAGAAAGTTAGTCCCTGTCGAAAATACCCCTTCACAGATATGTGTTTAACGATAAATAGTAAAAGGCCCATTTCGATGAATGAGAATCATTATTTACTATGTTTGTAGCCCTAAATCGGGCTCATAGCTCAGTTGGTTAGAGCACCTGACTCATAATCAGGTGGTCGCAGGTTCGAGCCCTGCTGGGCCCACAATGAAAATCAAGCACTTACATCACTAGATGTAGGTGCTTTTTTCATTATTTGTTCTCCTTGTAGAATTTCGCGGGTACGCCGAACCAGATTTCGTTGGCCGGGACGTTCGCGCGGACTTGGGAGTTAGCGCCGATAATGGAATTGGCCCCGATGGTGAAGCCGGGCATGAGGGTCACGTTTGCACCGATCAATACACCGTCTCCTATTCCTTCGACCACTTTCGCGTCGTTTTCTTCGAGGTTGGGAGTGTCTGTGAGGACGAAACCGTATTTGATCACACAGTTCTTGCCGATGGTGGCATTGGCGCTAATTGTGCAGCGGCTGCCCATAGAGGTGCCGTCGCCCACGACCACGTTTTCGCGAATCTCACAATAGGCGGTGAAAGAACAGTTTTTACCGATTTTGGCGCCTTTGCGCACGATGCAGAAGGGACCAATTTTGGTGTTGTCGCCAATGCGTGCGCCTTCTTCTATGTATGCTAATGGGTGTATGTCTGCGTTTTCTCCGATCATTTTGTGTGATGTTTTGGTTTAGGCATGCCGCTTGGGTTAGCCTTTGTTGTAGATTCTTTTGCGGGAACTCCGATGAGGGTCTTGCCCGGTTCAGTGGTGTTCTTCGTAACAACTGCTCCGGCGCCGACAATGGTTTCTTCATGAAGAACCACCTTGGGGCGGAAGACCGCTGCGGAGCCTATGAAGCTGTAATCGCCAATCACGGTGTTGCCGCCTGTGATGACGCTGTTGGCAAAGTGTACGTAGTTGCCGATACGTGTGCCGTGGCCGATTCGACAGCCAGGGGCGAGCATCGTGTGGTGGCCGATGCTGGTGTGCTCGTTGACGGAGCCGCGTACGATGACGGTTTGTGCACCAAGGAAGCTGTGGGCCCCAATGTTGGTGCCGCCGAGCTGAGGTTGGATGATTTTTTGCGTTTGGTCTTCATTCCAGGACCAAGCAACGCCTTGGGCACCGATGACGGAACCACTTTCGATACGCGTATACTCGCCTATAATGGTGTTGTCGTGGATGGTGGTGTTAGCGCGTATGATGGCGTTGTCCCCTATGGTGGCTTTGCCTATAGTGCAGAACGGGTCGATCTGGACGTTTTTACCGATAATGGCCTCGGAATGGATGATGCTATGCTCAGAGATGGTGCCATTGGAACGGTCGCCGTGTAGCGCGCTGAGGAGGCTGTAGTAAACGGTTTGGGGGTTGGCGTCAATGGAAATGATGTGGTGGGTAGGTGCGGAGCAGATGGTTTGCTTATCGCGATGCACGAGGAGGAGAATGTGGTCTACCTCGAAGTGGAATTGGTCCCCAAGGAAAAAATAGAAGCCGTGGGAGACGGGGGCGAACATGGAAGCGAACTCAAAGGTGAGATCCTCTTTTACCTCAGTGCTCAGGGTGAACTCGATGTTCGCTGTGTTCAGGAATTCGATGATTTCACTTAGTCGTACTGGGGTAGATGCTTGCATACTATGTTCGATTCGCGATCTCGTTTACGATGTTTTTCGGCAGGGACAATTCCGTGGGTTTTTTGAATACGGAATAGGTGTCTGATTTGGATCGTTCCGAGGTGGCGGCAATAAATTCTAAAGTTGGGTTCAAGAACGGGATTTGTGCCCAATCAAACAAATCGCGAAGCGTTCTTTCGGTGTCGGATTTCAATGTTGAATAATCAACGATACGTACTTGGTTGGGGAAATCAATGGCATTTTGCCTGTGGATGGCCTCGGCTCGTTGCCAGCCTTCGTATCCGTAAAACTCTTCTGCACGACCTAAATTCTTAGAAGGTGCTGTGCGCCATTCTGCTTGAATGTCCCAATGGGGAAGGAATTCTCGAGGTGCGTTATACCAAGAATTGAGCACTTCGACGGGATCCCTAGATATGTAGATAATCTTGGTTTGGCTGTGTTTCAGTATTTCAGTGCTGAGGTTGTGGTAACGAACGCTCTTCCAAACCAAATGGCAAGACTCGGTTTTTTCAAACGCATGCGGTGGAAGGACGAAGTCACTTTCTGCATGAAGGAGGCGGCGGTGAAAGTCGTTGATGTCCTTCGAGCTCATTCCGGGTTTGAGGAAGTCTTTGAACTCGTAAGAAAATAAGGGCTGATAGCGGTAGGCTACGGTGGGAGCGGAGTTGAATAGCTGACCTAGCCAAGTGGTGCCGGACCGAGGAACGCCGAAGATGGCGAGGGTGGGGAGTTGTGGCATTAGATCATTCGGAATTGGTTCAACATCTCTTTAAGTTCTTGCGGTGAACGCTCGCAAAGGTGGTGGAATATGGAGTACTTCAGATCGTCCGCGGGCAGTGTACTTTCTAGAAAATGAAGGTTCACGCCATGTTCTGCGAAATGGGCCTTATCGTACAGTGACTGGCCGCCTATGGCATTGATGTAATCAGTTCCGCTAAAGCTTTTTACGATTTCTAAAATTCCCTCTTCACGACTGGCTTGGGTTAGACCTGTACTTGAGGGAACAAGCTTCGATTCCATACCCAAGTATTCGTGAATGCCGCGGATCAATTCAAAATTAAATGCGGCAAGATTGCCGTGGTCGGCCTGAACGGCCTTATCGAGAAGGTTTTGTGCAGCATTAAAAAAGGGGGACTTACCGTATTGAAGCTGCAAGCTTTTTTGGAGTTTCGACCAATTCTTGTCGGCCAAATTAATGCCTATTTCAGTGGTGCGGCTATTTTGTGAGGCTCCAACCAACGGCACTCGAATGGCAAGGTCATTCTTTAAAGCATTTCGATGCATATAGCCGCGTTTATTGAATGCCGTGTGGTCCATGTTAACCCATATATCCACCGCACCTATAAGTTGAAAGTAAGGGATATATGGCAGGAAATAAGGTTGCATCACCGCGATTTTCATGGGCTATGAATTCAAAAGTTGGTAGGCTTTCTCAATGCGACTTTCACTAAAATAGTTGAGTGCAGCTTTTTTGTTCACGACTACTTCGGCCTCACTCAAAGGTTCTTCCCAACCGGGGGTGCCGATATCATCATAGGTATAGAAGTAGAATCCTTCTTGCTTCAAATAGGGAAGTAACACACTTTCTGGATGGATGAACACTTTGGTTCCCATCAGCAGGGAGATAAAGAGCGAGTTACCGGCTTCTTGTCTGCGGTGTCCGAAACAAGCAATATCCATTTGCGCTAGTAGACGGTAATAATCCATGCGTGGAATAAAATCCAAATACGAATGCCAATGTTTGCCCAAAGTCTTATGTCCGTATTGATCGGTACTTGCGATATGGTCGTTATCACCATAGCTCAATGGCGCATGAATTTCAAGTTTTGCGCTTTCGGAGGTTCCGCAGAGCTGATCGATTAAAAAGTGGTGATTCCCACTTTGCGTACCGCTGTGGTTTACCAAGACCTTGATTTGACCCTCGCGAGGTGGTTTTTGAAGCTCCAGTGAGAATTCAATATCGCTTCGGTCATATGCTCCGTATTGAAAAAAGGTGAACGTCGCGTTGTTGGGGAAGTTGGCACAAAGCAATTCAAAATCGCCTGGGTTCCAAAACCTAAAGGTGGTCAGCCGTTCGGCCACGAATCGCTTAAAGGTTCGGTGGTACACCTTTAATTCTGCGAACCGGCGGATCTTATCCTTCATGGTTCGTCCTTTGACGTTGCTTAGAAACCCACGTTGTTGCTCACTATTCGCATACAGGTTGAAGCCATGGAAAACCATGAGCAGCTCGTAAAGGTCAGATCCAAAGTAAATCCAATGTACTCGGGCCTTAGGAGCATGTTTTTTAATCCATTTAATCTTGCTGTAGGTCATGAAATGAACGAAGACATCGCTAATAGAATCAACATCATTAGGGGTCCATCGCTCAGTGCTCTTCACATTCGTGCCCTCGGGAAGGAACCTAAAGGGCTCCTGAGCACCAAAGACGACATATTCTTGATGCCCTAAAATGGTCGCGGCGCGCTCCATGAATTTGGGCAGAAACTTTTCGTCGTTAATCAGGTGAATGGCACGCATTTCTAAGCTTTTCGTATCCCAAAAGTACAATTCCTTCGTTTCGGTTGACGTGTTCCGGCATTTGTTATCTTCGGAAGCATTATATGAGTGTTTTTCAACGTCAGTTAATCAAAGGTTCCGCGGCCAATATTCTCGGCATGCTACTCGGTGTCGTCAACAATTTTTGGCTCCTTCCGTTGGTCTTGTCATTGGATGAACTCGGTGTCTACCGTTGGATTGAACGAACCTCGGTCCTCATTGCCTCGATAGTACTTTTTGGTTTGCACCGCACCTACGTGCGTTATCAAAGTAAATTTTCACCGGCTGAGGCCTCCCAATTTCTGTCCAATGTCGTGGTGATTATCGCCTTGATTGCGGCTATTTCGGGTGTGCTCATTACGGTTTATGCCGACCTTGTCGCCCGTCTTTTCGATGTCGAATCCACAGACGAGCTTGCCGTTCTAGGCGTTCTAGTCGCGGGAAGTATTGTCTATACTTTAGGCCTGAGCATTTCCTCTTCTGCAAAACGAATTACCATCCCTTACTTTGTCAAAAACGTTGGGGTACGAATCGTCCTGATGGTGGGTGCCGTGGCACTATGGGGATCATGGATGCATTTTCCTTCATGGATGCAGCTCTTCGCCTGGACTAATCTAGTTGTTGGCGTAGCGGTGTTGGCCTATAGTGTTAAAATCAAAGGCCTGCCTTTGGTAGCTCCAAGGTCCATGAAAATGGGGCTCACACGTGAGTTGGCCATCTTCTCAGGCAGTAGTATCATGATGACGGTAATGACGATGAGTTTGACCACAATTGATAGTCAAATGGTCGCCTCATTGTTGAGCTATGAGGCCCTTGGGGTATATGGCCTTGCGTTTTTCTTGGGCAGTTTCGTCGATGGTATTAGACGCCCTGTATCACAGTTGCTCTCACCCCAATTTGCTGTGCATTGGAACGATTCCAACATTGCCGCAATCGGAGCACTTTATAGCCGCACATCCCGAATACTCATGGCCATTTCACTGGTGGCATTCCTGACGATTGTACCGAATATCGACTTCATTTTCTCGCTCATACACGATGCCGAGCGTTTTGAAGCGGCAAAAACGGTTGTGACCTTAATTCTCATTTCGAGAATTGTGGATTTCAGCTTTGGTTCCAATGGCGAGATTCTGTCGAACGGGCCATACTTCAAATGGACCTTGGTGGCCATTAGCATTCTGGTAATCGCACTTATCGGTCTTAACTCACTCCTGATCCCACAAATGGGACTCGACGGGGCGGGGTATTCGTTAATTATCGCATATACTGTGTTCAATGTGGTCAAGGCTTGGTTCCTCTACAACAAGGAGGGTATTCAACCGTTTAGTATGGACCAATTCTACATGCTCGGATTGGCCGCAGTCACATTCATTTTGTCGGTCCAATTCGCTGGTGATTCGGTGGTGGACCTCCTCTTCCGTAATCTCATCATTGTTATCGGTCTGGGATCAGGCTTCTTTGCCTTTAGAAAGAAATTTTAACTCTATTTCACCTCAAGCATTAGCTTTGTTTTATGGCCAACATTCTTGTCACAAAACCTTTTCAGGCGCCTTTTGAAGAAATTACTTCAGAGATGCGACGTGCGTGGGACGCGCAGTATTTGACGAACAATGGTCCGCTATTGCGTGAGTACGAACACAAGCTCAACGCGCACCTTGGTACCCGGGAATGTGCTGTAGTTGGAAATGGTACCATCGCAATTCAGCTGGCCATTCACGCTTTGGATATTAAGGGCGAGGTCATCACTACGCCATTTTCTTATGTGGCAACCACTTCGAGTTTGGTTTGGGAGGGGTGTACGCCCGTTTTTGTGGATATCGACCCGGCTACCTTTAATATTGATCCAACGAAGATCGAGGAGGCTATCACGCCGGAGACTACTGCAATCCTAGCCACACATGTCTTTGGTGTTCCTTGTGATGTGGAGGCCATTGCCGCAATTGCCGCAAAACACAACCTGAAGGTGGTGTATGACGCCGCACATTGCTTTGGAACGACCGTTGATGGAAACTCCGTATTGAATTATGGGGACATCAGTACCCTGAGTTTGCATGCGACCAAGCTGGTTCACTCGGTGGAAGGGGGTGCCATTTTTATTAACGACCACCGAATGCGCAAAGACCTTCAGGGTAATGACGCGAGTGAAAGCCGATTCAGAATAGATCGCCTTAGAAATTTTGGACACAGTGGACCTGATGTGTTTGAGGGTGCTGGAATCAATGGAAAGAATTCTGAGTTGCACGCTGCAGTCGGCTTGGTGAATTTGCGCTACGCGGATGAGATTATGGCCGATCGCGCACGACAGCATGCCATTTATAACGAGGTTTTGCAGGGCTTAGCATTGCGGACTCCGTTGGTTCCTGCTAACGTGGACTGGAATAAGAGCTACTATCCTGTTGTTTTTCGCAGTGAAGAGGAGTGCTTGCACGTTTATCACGGCTTGGAAAAAGCAGGGATCATGGCGCGGCGCTACTTTTACCCAGCGTTGAACACCTTGCATTATATTACCCGACCTGGTCATACGCCAGAGGCACATTTCGTGTCGAGTGCGATACTTTGTTTGCCACTATATTTTGGCTTAGAGAATGAGAACATCGAGCGCATTGGTCGTACCATAGGGGCGCTCCTTGCGGAAATACGATAAAAGATCTTGAGTAACACGAATATCTTACCTAACCTTATAGTCGGTGGTGCTCCCAAATGTGGGACGAGCAGCTTGTATTTCTGGTTGTCCGCCCATCCGGAAGTGTATGGGAGTCCAAAGAAGGAGACTTTTTTCTTTGCAGATAAGGTGAACCGATTCAACGCAGAGGCTAATGTGCATGAGCACGGGCTGGAGCGGTATTCGAAGTTTTTTGAAGACGGGGCAGGGGCGGCCGTACGTTTTGAGGCGACGGCGCATTACTTGTATGAGGGTAAGGCGTTGGAGGCGTTTTCGAATTGGTCCGAGAAACCGAAGGTGATCTTTCTGTTCCGCGAGCCCAGCAAGCAGATGTACAGCCATTACAAGATGGAAAAATACCGCACGAAGCGTGTGGATTTGCCGCTTGAGGAGTATGTGAAGTTGCCGAAGATTGCAAATTATGTGCGATATGCCGAACACCTGAAGCCTTGGATGGATGTCATGCCGCAGGGGCACGTGGGGGTGTGGATGTTTGAGGATATGATGTCGCGTAAGGTGGAGGTGATGAAAGAAATTGCCGCCTTTTTGGGCATTGATACGAGCTTCTATGATGGTTTTGATTTTGAGCACCGCAATGAGAGTGTGGCCATCCGAAGTGGGGTGTTGCACCAGCTGGGCTTGAAGTTGCAGCCGTTGATTCCGCACGGGTTGCAGAAGGCTTTGTTGCCTGTGTATATGAAGTTGAATTCGGGCGGCCGTGTGCAAGATGATGCTGGGGACGCTGAGGTTCTGGCGGAGTTTAAGGCTGCTTGGTCGCATCAGGGTGCGGCGTTGAAGGAATTGGTTCCAGAATTTCCAGCAGAGCGTTGGGGTTAAGCGCTGTTCTGTTGCCCAATGTTCGTGATTTTTAGAGCAGTAGGGCAGTAGATTTTTCACGACCTTTGGCGCAAAGGAGTAAATCATGCTTAAGAAGTTTTTCGTGCTGGCCTTCGTTGCCATCACTGTTGGGATGGGCGCTCAGCCGCTTCCGTATTACCAAGATGCTTATAATGAGAGTGGTGATGATTTGCGCGAGGCGTTGACCGACATCATTTCGGTGCATACGCGTTTGCCATATTCTTCGTCGAACACTGATACCTGGGACGTACTGAAGGAAAGTGATCGCGACACCGCCAATTCCAATAATGTTCTGTTGATTTATGCCGGAGCGAGCGTCAATGGCCCAGCGGAATACAACAACGGTCAAGGGTGGAACCGCGAGCACGTATGGCCACAGAGTTTAGGCGGTTTCAATACCAATGCCGGTCCGGGAACCGACGTACATAATCTCAAGCCGGCGGATATCGCTTTAAATTCATTGCGAAATAACAACGAATATGATGAGCTCGGCACAGGTGGCTCGGCCGTGAACTACAACGGTAGTGCTACGGGCTGTCGCGTAAACACCAGCGCAGGGGTCTTTGAACCCCGTGATGCCGTTAAGGGGGATTTAGCACGTATTATTCTCTACATGGACCTTCGCTACGAGGGCGTGGGTACTGAACCTGATTTGGTCTTGCAGGAAGCTCTACATACCAGCGGAACGACCTTCGCGGTGAAGTCACAAATTTTGGCTTGGCATTGGGCAGACCCGGTGGATAATTTCGAGCGCAACCGCAACAACGTGATCGATTCTATGCAGGGCAACCGCAACCCGTTTATCGATCACCCAGAATTGGTTGACTACCTGTATGGCGACAGCACGGATGTGGCTTGGAACCCGTACATGAATGTGGGCGAGGTCATTCCGGCAGTGGCGAGTGTGTATCCAAATCCTGCCAGCGAGGAACTTATCATTGATGTGACGGAGCATACGCCATTCACCATTTTCGATTTGACTGGTCGTGTGATTTCTTCGGGAAAATTGGCCCCTGGAAAGCAAACCATCAGCCTCGGCTGTTACGAGACCGGCACCTATGTTTTCCGCGCTCGTAACACGGTACAGACCCTTCAGGTGATAAAATAAATCTGTTCAGCGTTCCTATTTCCACACCAGGAAGAGAGAACGTAGATTGATGATAAGAGAGCATAAAAAACCCCCCGCGGCCGCGCCGCGGGGGGTTTTTATTTGGGGGAGCCCAGCGCCCCGACGGGGCGCTGGGCTGGAGGTCTTATTGTACGATGATCAATTGGTTTGCAGTGCCCAATTCTGTGCTCACCTTCACGAGGTAAGAACCGTTGGCTACATCCAATTTGATTCGTGCCTCAACAGCAGCACCCTTAGCACCGTAAACGCGCTCGCCTGTAAGGGCAAACACCTCTACGCTGTATTCCATCTTTTGTCCGAAGGCCACAGTGAACGTGCCGTTCGATGGGTTCGGGTAGATGTTGCTGATGATTTCGTTTTCGCCGATGAAAGTGTTCGGAACCATGTTCGCTGGTGAAGCAACATCACCTTCCAATGAGGTATATGCACCATTCACACCGTCTACAGCATCACCGATTACAGCACCAGTAGTGTCGAACTCAACAGAGTACCCTGCAGTTGCTGCGGTGTACAATGAGTTGGTGATTGGGTTACCGGCTGCATCATAGAGGTAAACGCCGTCGCCGTTAGAACCCAATGAAGGAACGGCACCAGTCAATTCGTCATTCGCCACAATGGTAACAGAACCTGGGTAGAGTTTCCATTCTGCCAACCAAGCATCTTTATTGGCTGCTACGTCGTCCAAAACGATCACGTATTCGCCTGGACCTATAGTCACTGAAGGGAATACAGAAGTTCCGGCTACATCACTTTCGTCGTCCCAAGAGAAACCAGCAAGGTTGATGGTGCTATCGCCGTAGTTGTAGATCTCGAACCAATCTTCGTTGTAGGCAGAAGAGTTGGAGCTCGCCATGATTTCAGTAATGGCCAATTCCGGTACCCATACCCCAGCAGCAGGAGCGATATCCGCCATGTAGCGTGGAAGAAGCTGGTAGCCGTCGAAGTTGCCCGCGTTAAAGGTGAATTGGCCACCAATACCGGTTACATCAATGGCACCAACTGGCGCTGGCGTACCGTACAAATCAGTATCCGCATCGATACGCATTACGATGGTATCTGTACCGTTGGTGATGTCAACAGTATAGCCTGATGAACCAGAACCCCACTGCGCTGGATCAACCAACGTAGCATTTTTGAAGGTTACCAATTCACTTTCGGTGCTCTCATCCAACGTCGTTACAACCGTAGCCGTTGTTGGCAAAGCATTTCCTGAACTGATCAAAACAACACTATCGAGGTACATTTGCAATAAACCGTTGTATTGACCGATAGAACCGATGATACGAACGCTATCGCCTTCTTGAACGTTGTAGTTTGCGATCGAACCGTAGGTGCCGATACCGTCCACACCGTCGTGCAACGTGAAGGAAACCGCGGTAGCAGAACCCTGCATGTCAACACCCATTACAATACCCTGAAGCTTACACATTACGTTGTTTGAATCCGGCATACCTGCAGCATCAATACCTGTAACCTCATTGATGTCGTACAATGGAATCACTGGGTACTCGTAGATATCTGTAAGCTGACGAGGGAACAATTGGTAACCCTCATCGTAAGGTGAAGAAGTGTCGTACTGTTGCCCCACACCTGTTACGTCGAATTTGCCTGCAGGCGCTGTTGAACCATCTACATCGGTATCTGCGTCGATACGCATGGTAAGGGTATCTGTACCGTTGGTGATATCAACATTCGCGCTTGAACCTGAAGCAGGCCATTGTGAAGGATTCACCAATTCCATTCCGATCAATTGAACCAACTCACTCTCTGTCGTTTCATCCAAAGTCGTCACTACTGATGCCGCCGGAAGGGTATTTCCGCTGTTCACTACATAGATGCTGTCCGCTACAAGCTCCAACAAGCCTCTGTACTGATCAACCTCACCGTGAACGTACAAGCTGTCGCCCATGGCTGGTGCCGTGTAACCGCTCACATCAACAAAGTTGAAAATGGTAATACCATCAGTGGCATCCTCAGCAGTGAAGCTAATACCTGCATTGCCATCAAAGTCGATCGAAGTAACGATCACTTTAACCCACTTCATCGCGCCCAAGCTATCCGCTTCGCCGTTGGCATCTAGGCTGTTGAAAGTGTTGATGTCCTCAACATCAGAGAAGGTCGGTGCAGGTGGAGGAGTTCCCGCACAGTTAGAAGTATGCGCACCACCGTATGTCCAAGTATCTTGTGCGTATACGTCCCATTCGCCTGCGCTTTGTGTCCAGTCTGTAGTACCAGCACTTACGGTCGCCATACGAACAAGGGTGTATTCTGAAGTAGCACCCGAACCCACCGTCCAGTTGGTACCTGGATCGTTACCGACGATACCAATGATGTCCAAGGTGTCTGTTCCGTTGAAAAGAACGAGTGCGTCGTCACCGTTGTAGTACGTTGTTGTCGAAGTCGTGTCGGCAAATGCCAAGATAGTGGCACTTGCAGAAGCGTTCGCTACAACATAAACGTCGTGAGCAGCGATGGTTGCACTTGCAGGGAAGGTAATGGTATTACCTGCTGAAGTAGAACCGCCACTAAAAACGGAAACTGAGTATCCAGATAAAGATACGGTCGCGTTGGTTGGGTTGTAGATCTCGTAGTATTTGTTGCTTGAAGAGCCTTCCGCATATTCTGCGATGAACAACTCATCACAACCGCTTACTGCAGAAGCACAATTAGAAGTATGCGCATCGCCATAGGTCCAAGTGTTTTGTGCGTAAACGTCCCACTCGCCTGCGCTTTGTGTCCAGTCCGTAGTACCGGCACTCACCGTTGCCTTACGAACAAGGGTGTATTCTGAAGTAGCGCCCGAACCTACCGTCCAGTTCGTGCCTGGATCGTTACCGACAATACCGATGATGTCTAAGGTGTCCGAACCGCTGAAAAGAACGAGAGCGTCGTCCCCGTTGTAGTACGTTGTTGTCGAAGTCGTGTCGGCAAATGCCAAGATAGTGGCATCAGCAGAAGCGTTCGCTACAACATAAACATCGTGAGCAGCGATGGTTGCACTTGCAGGGAAGGTAATGGTATTACCTGCTGAAGTAGAACCGCCGCTAAAAACGGAAACTGAGTATCCAGATAAGGATACGGTCGCGTTGGTTGGGTTGTAGATCTCGTAGTACTTGTTGCTTGAAGAGCCTTCGGCGTACTCGGAAATAAACAACTCATTACATCCTTGTGCCTTGCTGGTAAACGAGGCCAAGACTGCGAAAAGAAGAAGAGTAATCTTGCGCATGTTGATTGTTTTGAATT
>JBEAQE010000037.1:0-7929 GCA_041164065.1 Bacteroidota bacterium
GACCCTCTGATTAACAGTCAGATGCTCTAACCAACTGAGCTAAGGAGGAATATTGTTCCGTTTCTTTCGATTCGGGCTGCAATAATACGCCAAAGTCAATAGGTGCACAACAGCTAATTAAATTTTTTTCGCTGTCCACGAATAAACAGCACGGAACCGATCAGCAGCATCATCCAAGGGGCTTGGAAAATGATGCGCATAGTAACCGCGAAACCGAGAGCTTTAGTTCCAAAGCGGTGCCATAGCCCGAGCGCGTTTAGGTAGTGGTAGCTGATGTAAATTTTTATGGTCGCCACAGGAATATAGGCCCACCAAAGCGTCAGAGGCGTGCCATCAAGCTCGTGAAAAAGGAAATTCATTGGGGCAGTGAGCATCATGTAGATGATGACATACTGTGCGGTTGCGCGCGTAAAATGACCATTCATGAGCGTTGGAGGTATCGGTTAAATGAAGGCTGGAGTCCCCACAGGGCAATGATGGCTCCGTAAATAATACTTCCGAAAAGGTATTTGATGAAATAGAAATACGCATCGCCGCCCAGGTCGCGCAACACCACTAGAATGCCAATGCGCAGGACGTTGAAGCCTTGGATGACGAGAAGGCCGAAGAGCAGCTGGAGCAGGGTTCTCTTGTTTATGCCAGAATAGCCGATGATAAATGCACCGTAGGCAATGGCAAGCTTCAGCCCGTTGCAGCCTTCCACGACATTGATAAGCTTACCCTCGCGACCGATGTAGCAACCGTCGATAAAGCAGGAGAAGGTACAATTGGCCACACCGAGGGATTTTGCGAGCAGGTAGGCCAGTTCGCTCACGCCATAAGTGATCCAATCGAGGTTGTGCGTGTACGAGGTATAGGCCAGGTAGAGCTGGTAAAGTGCTAGCAGTGCCACATAAGTCAGTAGAAAGCGCCCCATGAAGCCATAGAAACTATAGGGGGATCGCAGGTGTTGTGTCCAATTCTTCATCGATTTTGTTTTTAACCAAATTGGTCCCGGCACCCCTTGAACACCAACTTTTGTGGGTAACTAAAACTTCTCAACACCCGCCCCCAATTCCATTTTCATTCTGCCCATTATCAGCGTACCTTTGCCTCAGAAAAACAAGTACATATGAGTTTATTGACTGTCGGAACCATGGCTTACGACGCCTTGGAGACCCCATTTGGAAAAACCGATCGCATTCTTGGTGGTGCCGCGACCTACATCGCACTCAGCGCCAGCTACCACGTGCCGAACCACAACATCGTTAGTGTTGTCGGTGCAGACTTTGAGCAACAGCACATGGACCTTCTAAAATCGAAAGGTGTAGACCTCGACGGCGTTCAGGTGATCGCAAACGGAAAGACTTTCTTCTGGAAAGGGAAGTACCATATGGACATGAACACGCGCGATACTCTTGATACGCAACTCAATGTTCTTGAGCACTTTGATCCAATCGTACCTGAAGCTTACAAAGATTGTGAGTACCTCATGCTTGGAAACTTGATGCCTTCTATCCAACAGAAGGTCCTTGATCAATTGCCAAAGCGTCCAAAACTTGTTGTCCTAGATACCATGAACTTCTGGATGGACCACTTCTGGGATGATTTGATGGAGGCACTTAAAGGCGTTGATGTATTGACCATTAATGATGAGGAGGCGCGTCAACTTTCTGAAGAATACAGCTTGGTGAGAGCGGCGAAGAAGATCATGACTATGGGGCCTAAATTCTTGATCATCAAGAAAGGTGAGCACGGTGCATTGCTCTTCCACGAAGACCAGGTCTTCAGTGCTCCAGCACTTCCATTGGAAGAGGTATTCGACCCAACTGGTGCGGGTGATACCTTCGCGGGGGGCTTCATTGGCTACCTTGCTAAAACAGGCGACCTAAGCTTCGAAAACATGAAGCGTGCAGTTGTTTGGGGATCGACCATGGCAAGCTTTACTGTGGAGAAATTCGGTACAGAGCGTATAGCAGATTTGACCACAGAGGAGATCAACCAACGTCTTGCTGAGTTTAAGAGCTTGGTAAGTGTTGATATTCAATTAGCTGAGTAATCTTACAACATATCTTTTAGGGAAAGCCCGGCGCACCGCGCCGGGCTTTTTTTATGGCGGGCATCCTCTATTTATCAAACGCCACTGTATGCTCTTATCCTGAAGGCCATAATCGATAAGTACCGAAGCGCCCGTTAAACTCCAGTCGATCAAAACGCTTTGAACCTCGCCATAACCGCTTAGAACAGGCAACATTTCAATGCCAGCATCCAGCGACGCTGGGGTCAAACTCTTGTCTATACCGCCCAAGGGTGAAGCATGAAAAGTAGAGATATCAGGAGTCAATTTAATCTGTGACTCATTCGGCGCCCAATTCGGCCTACGGGCAAAGAGACACCACTCAATTTCCGGGGGCACCCCGAATACGCTGATTGTCGACGTTGTCTTCAGGTCTATGGTCAATGCATAATCCGCCCCGGCATAAAAAGGAATGCTGAGATCCTCCGCGCTCACCGTCTGCTGAGGTTTGGAGGTTTGTACGATGAGTGATTGCCCGTAAGTGGTCCCGCACCACAGCAAGGCGACCAAAGCGAATCTTACCACTGCCATTGCACATCGATATTGTGTGTCCCCGCGCTCCATTGGCTGTACGATGAACCAGGGCTAGTCGACACAGAAAGGTCTGCTAAAACACCATTTGCCACCCCCGTGTACCCTCCTGAAGAGGTCCCGATCGGCAGGGGCGAGCTGCTCAGCGTCAAAGGCCCGGAATAGGTAAAGTTTCCTTGAACAACATTCAGGTTGGCCAATTCCACTTCTACCACCATCCCCAGCGGCCCCGCGGCAGAAACCGTCATTCCGCCCACCGTCCCGCCGGTGCTACTCCTGGTAAAGAACACCTCAAAGGGACCAGCCTGAGCCCCTTTAATCAGCACCCCCGTTCCCGCCTCCTGAGGCCCAACAACTTTGGAGACCACTAGGTCGGGCTCGACACGGATCAGTGCGATGGGCTCAAAGTCAACTTCGAATACACTCCACTGGTCGACCACAAAACCCTGTCCGCTTACCAAGGCCGGAGATAAAAGGCTACATGCTTTGATAAACCATGTGCTTATCTTTTTCATAGACATTAATAATCAATAGGTTATCCATACTACGTGCAAGAACTTTTTCTTCTGCGCCATTCCAGTTTACGTCCCCTTCTACACGAATGATATACTCTTTTTCCTCTAGGAGAGTGCAGCCAAATTCCCCTCGTTCATTGACAGAGTATTCAAACCGATTATCGGGATTGTCTACCGTCCACACGACGACTTTGAAGTCTTCCCATTTTGGAGTTTCAGAAAAGAATCTAGAGGTGCTGTGTGCGATGATTTTGCCGTGTCCTTTTGAGGTCCGTTGTAGTTGGAAATTCACACTAGAGCCGTTTACAGCCACGACGCTGTGCGGCCCAACAATCCTATGCCCAAAGGGTAGGGAAGAGGCGATGACTTCTATGGTTGTCTCTTCTGTGTAGAAGTGCCGGAAAGTGAAATACCCATCGGGATCACTTTGGATCTGACGCCCTTCACACTGAAGGACTATTCCTCCTACACCTTTGTCGCCGATGGTAATTCTACCTTGAATGCCTGGAGTTTCGTTTTGTGGCGAAAAACGGTAGGTGCTTTGCAGTGAGATTGAGGTGAAACCAGCACGACTGCCCAAGGCTTGAAGTTGAACGGGGTAGTTGAATAGCTTAAAGTTAGTTCCTAGGTTGTAATAAATATTTGAATTAAAGTGGTTAAGACTTCCATAGTATTGTGAATTCTTGAGGGAAAATTGTCCTCTTAGTGTGTGGCTGGCTCTGCCCGCGCGCACAAGAGCATGGCGGTATTCGAAGCGCGCATTGGGGTGGGGGCGAAGGACGGCCCAGGTTTGAAATTGGTTCTGGGCTACGGATTCTGTCCATAGCTGTTGCCATTGGGCGCCGACTTGAAGTTGTTGAACGCCCAGACCGCCGCGAAGGAATTGGCGGTGGGTCCCGCCACGGCCTTGGGGCATGAAGTATTCGTACGAAAGGAATTGGTGGTTATGGCGTAAACGAGCCGAGGTATTCAAATTCATGCGTTGAACCCCTTTACTTTGGTGAATACCGCCATTTACGTGAAGCACGACGGGGCCATGGGTGAGGCGTCCGCCGATATTAGCGAGGTTGGGCATGGCGCTATTGAGGGCATTCGGCGCGGGGTTGTGGCTTGCGAGAAAGTACAGTTGGTTGCGCGATCGTCCATAGGTGCCGGAGAGGGCCTGGGCACGACCATAGTTGCGGTGCACTACTGATAGTGAGGGGCCCTGAAATTGAGCGGAGCTTTGGAGGAGTTGGATGCCATTTCTTTGGACGAGCTGAAGGGAAATTCCGGTCGAACGGTTCTTCTGCATTGACCGGTTCCCATAGACCCCAACGCTGCTCCCTCTGCAGTCCCGGTGCAGGCTGAGGTTCAGTGGAAGCCCTTTTGTTTGCCCGGAGAAATAGATGTTGCCATTGCGAGATCCAATGCTAATCATGGACTTTGGGTTTTGGAATTGACCCGCTACGAAGTGACTTACTGCCTGATGAGCCCCTGGATTCCAAATCAATCCATTTTGCCAGGTGTAGATAGGATTGTCGACATCTCTCGTCACGGCCGCCTTGGTTTCACTGCTCAAAACAGGGGCCATCGCCCTTACCAAAGTATCCAAACCTCGCTCAGTGGTGATTTGCACATCGCTGGTCTGATCCCACCGATAGATTCCCACTTTTCCGGCGACCAATTCCATCACGCTATCCACCTTACCACCCGCATCCAAAACAGTTACTACCTCATCAACATTGCCGTCGTTGATCAATCGCAACCCAACACCTTCGAGCCGGTCGACCCAGAGCTCTGAGCGTGCCTCAACCTCGAATCCCACTACCACAGTCTTGCTCCAAGGACAAAGCCCGCGCACCTCTGCAGAGGCCCCTACTAAACCTGGTGCCATCTGCGGATGCACAAAAACCAGTGTGGTGCCGCGAACTGTGTCTCCTGTCGTCGGCGACCACATGACCGGACCCAATGCTGTAACCCCATTCTGGTCAGGAATAGACCCAATCAACGCCTCGCCCTTCGGGTTCCAACAAATCAATTCCACCAAATACGACCCTACATCAACTCGCACCGCACGTCCGTCCACCCAACCGCACGGCTGCGCCATCACCGCCCCACAATAGAGCAGCGCTACGCCAACAAACCAACCCTTATTCATCTTCCCAGCCGCATTGATTTCGTCAACCCAAAACGCTCACCCTCATCCGTCTCCGTCAACACCACCACCAAATAGTCATCCTCAGGAACATCTAAACGAGTAAATCGCTGCGTTCGACACTGCTGGGGTTGAATACTTGACACATCCGTCGTGCACTCATAAACGATCTCGCCCGCACTCGATACCACCTTGGCCTTCGAGGTATAGAGCCGCTCCGCGGTACCTTTATTCTTAAACGTCAGCGCTAATTCCCCATCGCCTTCCTCCAGTCGCTCCGCAAACAACATTGCCCGCGTGCTCACTATCGGGTTCCGGTAAATAAAGTTCACCGCGTACCGCATCTTCACCCCAACTTCCAACCCCGCCCCCGACGTCACAGGCTGCCCGCTTTCAATAAAGACGCAGCCATGCGCGGCATGCCCGAGGAAACCCTCGGGCACGGCCGCGCGGACCTTGAATGACAGCGACCCCTTTGGAGCAATAACCCCGCGCTCCTGCTCAAGCTCCAACCAGGTGGCCAGCGATCCGGCCGTAGTTCCCGCCGTCGCATAAACATAGCCGCTATCACAACTGTTATGGTAATCCGACACTGAAGCATCAAAAACCAATTCCGCATCCGTCGGATTCGTTAACACCACACGCGCCTCATAAAACTCACCCGGCACGGTCATGAACCGCTCCGTCAATGGGCTATTAAGCACCAATTGTCCACTCGCGTTCCATCCCGCAAACGCCAGCACCCAAAGTCCCAGCGCACGCATTATTGTGCAATAGTGTAGGTCACCGTACCCACGTCCTGACTGCCATTATCCGCATCCAGCAGCGCATAATCCACAATGTCCACGACATAACGCAACTGATACCCATTGCCCGAACCGTCTCCCGTAAAAGACGTTCCAATGTTTTCAATAATGGTCTGGTTCGTCGAAGTCAACTGAACCGGCGAATTTGCCCCATTGGTTGCGTCAAAAGCTGCTGTCACCGTGCCTAGCGTCCCGTTGGCCTGAGAATTCAATGCCGCCGCTGGACTTCCGTCCACAAGTAAACTCAGCGTCATCCCGTCATTCATACCGCTCAAACTCACTGACACGCTAGCCGTATTCAACGCCCCATTGGCCTTCATGTACGAATAGTTCAAATACGTCGTTTTCGTAGCATTGGCGCCCAATTCCATTCCATTACCCGCCTCCGTGGGATCATCACCCGAAAAGTCGAACACCATCGAAGGGTCCACCACATCAACCAAGGCATGTGCATCAATTTGTACGCCGATGCTTTGCGTTTCAGTGCTCGAATCTTGAGCATTCACCCCTACAAACGCCAACGCGCCTAGGGAGGTCATCCAGAATTTTTTCATGAGGATTTAGGAGTTAATTGATTAAAAAATTTCGATCGATCGTCTAATCAAATTGGCAAACCACCTAAAACCCTCCAAGAATTGTTTGAAACCTTTAATTATGAACCATCTCAACAGTCTCAATCGAGACAAAACACCGAAAGAAGTATCAATCGAGACGTTTTAGGCCCAAAAACCCAATAATCCCGTTTTAACATCTCATTTTGACAATAAATCCAAGCCTTTTCCGTTATTGTACCTGATTCTAATTCCATGTAAATTAGATCTGTACGTTAAGCCCCTGATTTATGTTGACGATTTTAGTTTTATCATTTTTAGTGCGCAAGTTCCTCTTCCAGTACAAAACGCAACCTGCTTTTGTTACTGTGAAGTCCGGTAAGTAGATCAGCCGCATTCTAGCTTTTGGCCTTAATTCCAAAAGCCTCCAACGTTTTTTGTCCCACATCGAGCAATCGGTGTGGGTTTTTTGTTTAGGACCTAAAAATGTCTCGAATGAGACCGTTTTGATTAATCGAGACGCTCTACGATAAGTTTGCACTTCAAGAACATTGATTTTCAGTATATTTAAGGTGAATAAAACCGTAAACACATGGAGTATTTTACTCGCCAGGCACGTCGATTCTTTGGGATCGTAGCATCTATAGCTTTTACAACCCAGGTTAGCGCCCAACAATCCTGCTGGACTAATCTGTCTACACAGAATAGTGGTATTCCATTAGCGCAGTATACTGAGGTTGCTCTACTTCCCAACGGTAATGTCGTTATGGGTTCGTCGGAGGGGCTCATATCGTTTAATGGTCAGCAATTTGATTTCTTAAAACCGAGCGATTTTCCGCTTGGGTCTAAAAACATTGCGACGATTGAAATGCTGCCTTCGGGTGTTTACATTGGTTCGGACCATGGATATACTTGGGTTGATAACAACGGAGTAGCTTCTGTCTATGTTCAAAGTTATACTGGCTTGAAGGGTGATTCTGTGCGCAGTATAGCGGAGGATAGCGATGGAAAGATATGGGTAGGTACAGAACAGGGGTTGTCTATTAAGGACGGTCTGAATTGGTCCTATGTAAACACACCTGATCTTCCATCAAGACAGGTACAAGATATTATCGTTCGTTCCAATGGAGATATAGCGGTGGCTACGGATAATGGATTAACGATTATTTCTGAGTCCAACGGCGCATTCACGTTTACGCAGTACAATAGACAAAATACGAATCTTGGTATTCTCAATAATGATATTAAGGTTTTGCATGAGGATGCCTCAGGAGATTTGTGGTTAGGAACGCAATATGGTATTTCTGTTTTCGATGGAACGAATTGGACCAAA
>JBEAQE010000038.1:0-3777 GCA_041164065.1 Bacteroidota bacterium
CGGGCATGGTAGGCGGCGTAGGCCGCGCCATCGCCGAACAACATTCTCTCTCTTCTATTTCCTTAAACGGCGTTATTGACGTCGCTTTTTACGCCGTTGTCTCTGCATCGGTGGGTTACTGGCTCGAACCAGCGACCCTCTGATTAACAGTCGTAAACAAATAGCAAACACAGACATTTGACGACAACCAAGAATAAACTAAAATCTCTGATTATCAGTGGTTTAATAAAATCCCATCATGATTGCTTTTTGATGTTTGTGGTCGTTTGCGCTACTTTTGTATGCAAATTGTATGCTAATTTTCACCCATGAGCACTTTAGCAGTTAAGGTAGTATTGGACACCCGCCGGGCCTTAGTCAAGAACCAAGATTCACTTGCCCCCACCTATCCCATTAAGCTGAGAGTGACCTTTGCGAGGAAGCAGCGATACTACCCCCTTGAGGTAGCCGGTGTTTCTAAAGAAGATTGGGAGAAAATCCAATTGGGGCAGCGGATGTCCAAAACCCAGCGCGAGGTGTTTCACACGGTGCGGGAGACTGAAGGGAGGGCTATTGAAATCACCGAATCGATTCATCCATTTAGCTTTCATGCCTTTGATGCACGCTGGAAAAACAAGGCAGTCTCGTCGGTCTCAGCCAAGTCCTTTCAGGGGATATTCAATGTATACATTGACGATTTACGACGCGGCGGAAGAGCGTCCACTACCTCGAGTTATCAGTGCGCATTGAACAGCCTTTTGTCCTTTTCCAAAAATTTGGCATGGAACGACCTTACACCGGAGTTCCTTGAAGAGTACGAAGCACACATGCGCACGGAAGGCAAATCTCAAAACACCATCGGTATATACTTGCGGTCGCTGCGGGCGGTTATCAACTTTGGAATCGCCAACGGACTCTTCGCTAAAGAGTACTATCCCTTTGGCAGAAAGTCCCATGGCAAGTACCAAATTCCCGCGGCACAGAATAAAAAGCGAGCGCTGATGAAACCAGAAGTCGAGGCAATCAAAGCCCTCGCTGTAAAGCCTGGATCCCGCAAAGAGCTAGCTCGTGACTTTTGGCTTTTTTCATACTACGCCAACGGATGCAACATCAAAGACATCGTACACCTGAAGTGGCGCGACATCGACTGGAAGGAAGGCGTCATCCAGTTTGTGCGCAAGAAAACGGAGCGCGCCAACAAAGCCAACCAGGTGCAAATCACCGCCGTCATCAACCCGCACATTACGGAGGTTATTCACCGACGCGGTATCGAAAACCCCGCTCCGAATAAATACGTCTTTGAAATCATTCAGGATGGTCAATCCGCCGAGCAGCAGCACAAGCACACGCAGGAATTTGTTCGTAGAATCAACATTGGACTCAAGCAAATTGCTATGGAACTTGGAATTTCGAAGTCCCTCACTACCTATACCGCCCGCCACTCCCACGCCTATGCACTTTTGATGGGCGGTGCTTCTCTTGAGGTCATTATGGACCAGTTTAAGCACAGCTCCATGAAGACGACCATGAGTTACATCGATTCCATCGACAATGAAAAGCGCAAGGACATTGCCAAACTGTTATAGCAATAACCCAATATCTAGATTATAGTCATTAGGGTTTCGAGGGCACTCTTCTCCGAGTTTGTCACTCAAACGCCTAACGCCGCCAACGCAATGACGTTAACACCATCCTTGCGGGTGTGAGTTATGCCCGTACCGGTGATGATATTGAGTGACGCTGGAAGTGCTCCGCGACTGGGATCAATGGACTCTTGTAGATGGATGAGGTTTCTGGCTGCCTCGTCGAACTCACTGGTGCCAAGTTTGACTTCAAATGCACACCAGGTGCCATCATCCTTTTGCACAATAATGTCAATCTCACGTCCAGTCGCGTC
Source organism: Bacteroidota bacterium (assembly GCA_041164065.1). GTDB lineage: Bacteria > Bacteroidota > Bacteroidia > Flavobacteriales > Schleiferiaceae > UBA10364. Next base: position 1,877 of record JBEAQE010000038.1, read on the forward strand.
ACGATAATGGTAAACCTTCGCGTCATTGGCCTGTGCGTATACCCTGATATCATGCACCACCATGGACTCAAAGAGAAAGCCGGTATAATTCAAATCATCCATCAGAGCATCAGGCGAAGCTCCTAATGCAGCCGCAGCCAATGACACATCCGTGAAATGCCGTTTTGGCGAACTCCGAAGGGCGACGCTCGACCGCAAATGTGCACGCCAGGCAGGCTGATCCTCAACCACCATGAGTCTTTCCAGAGCATCGAGGTAATCATAAAGTGTGGGGCGCGAAAGCTCCACCGCTTCATAGGCTTTGATGTCTTTACCAAGTGTTCCCGAATCTGCGAGCGTTGCCGTATTTCGGGCCAATGAATTGAGCGTACTACGAACCTTGACGGGATCACGACGCACCTTGGAGACCGTGCTTAAATCAACTTCCGCAAGAAGTTCAATGTAAGCTTGGTTCACGTCCATGGCCTGGGTAGCCGTCCTTTCTATGAGCGCTGGGAAACCACCCTTGACGATTTGTGTGGTTATCAGTTCAATATCAGTCTGAGAGGAGTCCCACTCCACCGCTTCCCCTTTGAGCAACTGTCCAAGGGATACCGTTGCGCGCGAAAGACCCAACTCTTGCCACGACATGGTGCGCATATCCACAACTGTAAACCTTCCTGATCCCGAATGCAACTTTGCACGCTCCTCTGGACTCGATGAGCCCGTTAGGATAAACTGCCCCACCTTCTTGCGGGCATCCACCTCATGACGTACATGGTCCCAAATTTTGGGGATCACTTGCCATTCATCAATCAATCGGGGCGTCGCTCCCTCAAGAAGTTTCCCCGGAGCGACATCCAAAGTCAAATGCACACTTTCGTCCCGATCCGCATGAAGCACACTTTGTGAAACTTGGCTGGCCGTCTCGGTCTTTCCACAAGCCTTTGGGCCTCGAATAAGCACCGCCCCAGAGGCATCAAGCTTGCGTCGCAATTCCAAATCAGCAATTCTAGGTATATAGCTCATTGTATGTGTTTTACAGCACTAATATATAAAACACTTTACACTTTGAAGCAATTTTATTTTACACTTTGAGTGTTTTTCATTTTACACTTTGATTGAAAGTCCCAGGAGACAGATCCAAAACAACACGCATGAGCTACATCGGCTCCATCGACAGCGAAATGCGCAAGGACACCGAAAAATTGTTATGAGAGTGCATTGAAGCTGTATCGCTGGCCACACGAATTACCCACGGGCTACAGATGACAACATTTAATTAATCAATCTATAACTGGACCTATTGATAATGTTTGTCAATACCTAGCTTCACCTCCTCGATCAGCGTACCAACCGCAGGGAATTGTAACGCCTGGCGATACCCGAAAGGATTACATTGATGCCATCCAGAAAGCAGAACGGGGAAATCTTGCTCCGTTGATTCAATTTTCGCGTACCTAATGCCTTAACTGCAAGCGTAAATTAAAGTTGAACTTGATTTTCTTCTAGATTAAACTCAAAGAGTTCCAAAGAATTGACAATTCGAGTTGCTTAGCTCATCCATTTGAGCAAATTCCACCTAGAAATTTTGACTATCACACTAAACTCACCCTAAAAACCACCGAATTTTTTTCTAAAAAAGACCAGAAAGTTGTAAAAACGGTCAAAAAATGAGTAAAAGGCGACTAAAATCGTCGAATTATGCATTAATCCAAAATAACCACACCCCCCCACCCCCTTCATTCCTTCTTTGTGACTCTTTTTACCGTGTTGGACTATTACTACGTATTCAATTCTCAGCTAAGCAGCATTTCTTCGGATTTGTTTGGCGACGCGCAGAGCATCATAGAGTCTATTAGCTACGACGGGCGTGGTAATATCGACCAGATGATATATGGCAATGGTACGGTGACCAACTA
>JBEAQE010000039.1:0-2693 GCA_041164065.1 Bacteroidota bacterium
TCTGAAATCTCACGATACACAGGGTCTTTTACCATGCTCAAATCCGTAGTCAACATCGTCGGCTTGTGCTTTTTATTCGGATCGAATGCATCAGGTACTACTGCAGGCGCGTTTACTGCAACCCATTGATGAGCGCCACCTGGACTTTTGGTCAATTCCCATTCGAATTCGAACAACGCAGCCAAATACTCGTGGCTCCATTTCGTCGGCGTGCTCGTCCAGATCACCTCCAAACCGGAAGTAATGGCATCTTTACCTACACCAGTTCCGTGGTTGCTTGTCCAGCCGAAGCCCATCTCGTCAATATCAGCCTTCTCTGGCTCAGCACCAAGGTGGCTCGTCGGTGCAGCACCGTGCGTTTTACCCAAGGTGTGACCACCGGCAATCAACGCTACAGTTTCTTCGTCGTTCATCCCCATGCGGCCGAAAGTCTCGCGAATATCCTTCGCAGCAGCAACCGGATCAGGCACACCGTCTGGTCCCTCTGGATTCACATAAATCAAACCCATTTGAACCGCAGCCAATGGTTTTTCAAGCTCACGGTCACCGCTGTAACGGTTGCTCTCCAACCATTTAGATTCAGAGCCCCAGTACACATCACTTTCTGGCTCCCATACGTCTTCGCGACCACCAGAGAAGCCGAAGGTCTCAAAGCCCATATCTTCCAAAGCCACATTACCAGCCAATACCATGAGGTCAGCCCAAGAAATGGAAGCACCATATTTCTGCTTCACGGGCCACAATAGGCGACGCGCCTTATCAAGGTTGGCATTGTCCGGCCAGCTGTTGATCGGGGCGAAACGCTGCTGTCCAGAGCGTGATCCACCGCGACCATCGCCTGTACGGTACGTTCCTGCACTATGCCAAGCCATACGAATGAACAAACCACCGTAGTGCCCCCAGTCTGCCGGCCACCAGTCTTTTGATTCCGTCAATGTTTTACGAATATCCTCTTTCAACGCATCGTAATCCAAAGCCTCGAACGCCGCACGATAGTCGAAATCTTCACCCATCGGGTTGCTCAGGTTGGAGTTTTGGCGAAGAACGGATAGGTCTAGTTTGTTGGGAAGGATGGAAGGCGCAGCACTCGGCTTGGCGTGCGGGTTTACCCCATGTGCCGCATGAGCGGCATGCATCGCTGCTTTGTCCATCGAACCTCCTTCATGTACGGGGCATTTACTAATGTCCCCTTGCGGTTGAGCGATTGCGGCCAATGACCACAATGCCGCTCCTAAAACGAGAGATCTTTTCATGATGTTAATGGTTTTATTTGGATTCTCTCAAAATTAGGATGAGGGTTTGTTGACGCCAATTGATAGCGTCTATGAGGTGATAAAGGTCACGTTTTAATTGAATCGATTCCGATAAAAAATCGCTGTTTATCAGGTTGTTATGGTATTGTTTGTCGGTAATTGGTGCAAATAAATCAGTAATTGTACATTGGACACTTATTTATTGAAAACGGAATCTTACTTTAGGGGACTGTATAACGTCGTTGGGGTTTTTTACGACCCTCGAAAACACAAAACACATGAACATAGCACCTGTTGATTTAACGGTTTTTGTCCTGTACGCCTTGCTGATTCTTGGAATTGGTTTCTTCGTGTCCCGGAATAAAAAAGGGGAGGACAAGAGTGCCGAAGATTACTTTCTTGCTGGCAAATCGTTGCCTTGGTGGGCCATTGGGGCCTCTTTGATTGCGGCAAATATTTCTGCGGAACAATTCATCGGAATGTCCGGCTCCGGCTTTGCTCTCGGATTAGCCATCGCTTCATACGAATGGATGGCCGCGATCACCTTGCTGGTGGTCGGGAAATTCTTCCTCCCGGTCTTTATCAAACAAGGACTGTACACCATACCGGAATTTATCGAGAAACGCTTTAGTTCCAACCTTAAGACCATTCTCGCGGTGTTCTGGATCGCACTATTCATATTCGTCAACCTCACTTCGGTACTCTATCTCGGCGGTAAAGCACTAGATACCATAGTAGGTTCTGGGGACGGCAGCATCATGGTAAACGCCATTATCGGTCTCGGTCTCTTTGCTGCGGCGTACTCTTTGTGGGGCGGTTTGGCAGCGGTAGCGTGGACCGACGTGGTGCAGGTACTGATCCTCATCATCGGTGGTTTGGCCATGACGTTCTTTGCATTGGCCAATGTCACGGATTCCGGCAGTATTTGGGACGGATTCATGCACGTTTACAATGCTGCTCCTGAGCGCTTTACTATGATCCTTCAGAAGGGCGAAATTATAATGGCCGATGGTCGAGATGCCTGGTGGGATTTACCGGGTATTGCTGTGCTTGTAGGGGGTATCTGGGTAGCCAACCTCTACTATTGGGGTTTCAACCAGTACATCATCCAGCGTACGCTTGCCGCGAAGAGCTTGGAGGAAGGGCAGAAGGGGATTGCCTTTGCAGCCTTCCTTAAAATGATCATTCCAATCATCGTGGTTCTACCTGGTATGATTGCCTACGTGATGAACCTTGGACCGGACGGTGCGCTCGATATGGGGGCACTTGCTGGCGAAGGTTTCGTTTCAGAGAGCGGTGGTTTGATCAACGATAACGCGGCGCCTTGGCTCATTAAAAACTTTATCCCAGTGGGGTTGAAGGGACTGATCTTAGCAGCCCTCGCTGCGGCCATCGTCAGCTCGTTGGCTTCCATGCTGAACAGCACCTCGACCATCTTCA